>CAYZKD010000007.1:0-29767 GCA_964479375.1 uncultured Candidatus Saccharibacteria bacterium
TTGTTTTCACGACCTTTAATTCATCTTACCCTGTTCCAACTTCTTTAGTATACCCTAAGAGTTAACTTCTCAACAAAACCACTTTATTGCATAAAAGGATTTAAAAAAACAGTGGAAATAAAATGGGATACAATTATTTTGTAGAACCCCTAATCAAAAAAACAAACGATCTTCTGGCCTCGACTATGGAAAAGACCTCTTTTTACAGAAGTTTTTATAAAAATAGGATACTCTCGCAATCCCTGGCAATGCACTGCCTCCCTTACTTCTTGCCTGAAGGGAAACCGAAGAATAATCCTTCAATAGGGTTTCAGGTCTTCGGCCGCAAGGACCGGGAAAAGATAAGAGGATTTACTTTCCTTTATTCATAAAAAAGAAGGGCGAAATAATCGCCCTTTTGTTTTGAATCGCCCCGTCTGGATTTGAACCAGAAACCTCTTGGCGGTAAACCAAGCGCTCTTTGTTCTTGAGCTACGGGGCGGACCGAAGCCGGCCGGATTCGGACCGGCAGCCTTTCCGATGCGACTGGGCTGCTCTTCCTGATAGGTTGCGGCCCCAGTTTCAAGTTAAGAGAAAATTATCATTTTATTTGTTCGGCGTCAACCATTATCGTGTCTTCCGGCACAGAAGCCAGCTCCCCTTCCCCGAGAAAACCAATTATTCTGGTATAAGCGTTAAGCGCATGGCAATTAGAATCGGTTCTCACATATCTTTGGGAGTTGTTCCAAAAAACACCGCCTAGGGCCATTTCAGGATTTTTAAGAAAAAATGAATTCTTCTCATTATAAGTGTTCTGAATAATCCATCTAATCCCCCTGACCACTGCTTGTTTATACTTTTCGCAGTCACCCCTTCCTTCCCTAAGGCAAAACCTATAAGTGTCTGTCATAACCTCGCTTATCCATCCTATGCCGCTGGTAGAATAAGCCCCCTCCCATCTCCCGTGATTCAAAACATCATCTTTGTCTTTGATTTGGTGGTCTAAAACTAAATTGCTTAATTCAAAAACAATGAGATTGTACTCCTCTTCTCCTGCGGCCTTAACAAAATCCATAAGAGACATTACTACCCAAGAATTAGAAATGGGATTTTCGTCCCTGTAATCTCCTTTCACATATCCCTGGGCCTCTCTGTATTTTCCGGCAAAACGCTCTGCTATTTTCTTGGCTGCTTCGTAATATTTCTCCTCCTGGGTTTCGTTATAAAGTTTGGAAAGAGAAGAAAGCGTCTGCCCTTCGTAAAGAAGCGATTCCTTGGTGCCGTGAACCCATTTGCCGTCTGTCTCCCTTTTTCTAACATAGGGCGCCATGGTGCCGTCTGAATCCTGCATTGTCAAAAGCCAATCTCCTGCCAGCCTAGCAGATTCTAGATATCTTTCTTCTCCGGTAAATTCATACAGCCTCAATAAAGTAAAAATGTTCAGGGCGGCTGTGCCTATAACATATTTTTCTTCTTTTTCTTTTGTGTCTGTAAAATAAGAATAATGAAAAGCCCCGTATTTGTTGCTGCCCTCGTTCCGATTTTGCATAAAAAGAAGAAAGTCGCCCCAGCCAGAGAGACTATCTAAAACTTCTTCATCTTTTTCGTAATCGTAAATATACAAGAAGGTATAGATAATAGAAGCAGAATAAACGCTGTGGAGCCGAGGCTCAAAGAAATCTTCCACAGCATGGTATTTCTTGTGGAATCCTCTTGTTTCCCCGTCCATAGATCTTAATAAAAACTCTTTTCCTTGGTCTATCTTTTCTTTAATCAATTTTTTATCCAGATGCCTTAGAGGGACTATATCGGAAACAAGTTCTGCTGCCCCTTCCTCGCACTCAATAAAAGAAAACTTGGCTCCTGACGGACCTGAGATATCTATCTTAAATCTGACCTTATCCAAATTCTCCCGAGTCAAGCCCTCCATTGCTCCAACTGCCCTAGATATCAAAGAGAGATCCAGCCCTTTTCCAAAACTTTCCCCTTGAGATATAATATCTCCCTGAAAAAAAGCCTCAATAGAAACTGACCATTCTCCCTCCCCGCTCTCTGGATACTCTGACTCTTCGCCGGAAAACTTCTTTTCTGCCTCCATTCTTACAAAGTCCACCACCTTGGCCCTGAAAAGATCGTTCCCTGAAACTTCTTGTTGCAGATCTTCTCTTTCAACAACAGATTTATCAAAAATAAAAAACTTGTAGCCGAGAGCGACTATGCCTAAAACAACAATGATTAAAGAAACGTAAATTATTTTCTGCCTCATAAGCTAAATTGAAGTTTACTCCCTATTTCAATTCCTTTTTTCTGACACATTCCACCCTTAACTTCTAAAACATATTTTGCTCTTTTTCCCGGAGAAATCTTGGGGCAATCCTCCTGACAAGGTTGAGCATTTTCTTTAACAAAAACAACCTCTTTATCCTTATTTACCCATATAATATCCAGGGGAATAGCCACATTTTTCATCCAGAAAGAGCTTTCTCTCTCTTCCGGCAAAATAAAAAGCAATCCTTGGTTTTCGGATATCTTTTCTCTGTTTTTTAATCCTTGGATTCTTTCTTCTTTGGTGCTTGCTACTTCAATATTAAAACATTTTTCTTCAAGGCAGACTGTCTGATCATTTTTTTTCATAATAATTATTCCACCCAGCACTAAAATAGAAAGCAGAACAACAACAATCCAGCGAAACATATCTAAAACCCGGTGAATTCTTTAATTTCTTTTATGGAAATGGCCTTTAGTCCTCCTTTGCCGTCAAAAAGAACCAAGCCCACCAACCCTCCTTTAATATTGAAAAGCGGGCTTCCTTTTACAGACTCCTCTTCTTGAATATTGGTTTTTAAAACCTCTTCTCCATAGTTCTTAATAATTCCCTCATTGACCAACTTTTCATGTCCTTTTTCTGAGACAATGTTGGCTATAAAGAAAACTCTCTGGCCAAATCTTAAACTGCCGAATTCTGCAAACTTAACCGGGACTAGATTATCCTTTTCCAGTTTAATTAAGGCCAGGTTCTTATCAAAATCTCTTTTCAGAACCTGGTATTTGGGCTCCCTATTCTCCACAGAAAAAGAAAGGCTGCCTTCGGCAGGAATTAATTCTGCAAGAGTCACCACAAGGCCGTCTGCTGTTACCACCACCCCAGACCCCTGCAATTCTGATCCCAAACTATTAATGCTTTCCACCGCCACTAAGCTTTTCTCAACCTCGGACACTATCTGCTGCAGGGCTTCGTTCTCCTGGATGACAATCTCTTTCTCCTGGACCACCTCTATCGGCCTCTGCTCTAACCTGTATTCATAAAAAAGAGGTTTTTCAATGAAATAAGGCCAAAGGATTTGGTCCGCGAAAATACCGCCTGATACGCCAAAGACGAATACGGCAACAATTTTTGCTAGATTTTTAAGCATTATTTAAGATTTGGATCCAACCTTTTTCTTTTCTATCTCGCGAGGAGCCTTAACCACAATTTGCTTGCCTTCTGCGTCTACATTAACCTGATCTTTTTCTTTAATAAGGCCTGCTACCATCTTCAAAGAAAGAGGATTAAGCACCTGTTTCTGGATAACTCTCTTAAGGGGCCTGGCGCCGAGATTGGGGTCATACCCCAACTCTGCTAAAAGTTTCTTAGCCTTTTCTGTAACTTTTATCTTAATATTCTTCTTGGATAGCCGACTGGCCACCTTATCAAGTTCTAAATCAACTATCTCCTTAATCTCCTTTTTGCTAAGATAGTCAAAGATAATAATCTCGTCTATCCTGTTGATAAACTCAGGCCTGAATTTTTCTTTAAGCGAGTTCATCACCTTTTCCCTAAGATTCTCTCTCTGCCCTTCTTTTTCTCTAACAAAACCAAGAGAACTCATTTCTGCAATATATTCTGAGCCGATATTAGAGGTCATGATAAGGATAGTGTTCTTGAAAGAAGCCACTCTTCCTTTAGCATCTGTCAATCTTCCGTCTTCTAGAATCTGCAAGAGAACATTGAAGACTTCGGGATGCGCCTTTTCTATTTCATCAAACAGTATCACGCTATAAGGCCTTCTTCTCACCTTGTCTGTTAATTGTCCGCCTTCTTCATGGCCTACATAGCCCGGAGGAGAACCGATTATCCTGGAAACCGTGTGTTTTTCCATATACTCTGACATATCAAGACGGATCATGGCGTTTTCGTCATTAAACAAGAAAGCAGCAAGCGCTCTGGCTGTTTCTGTTTTCCCTACTCCTGTGGGGCCTAAGAAGATAAAAGATCCTAATGGCCTGTCTTCTTCTGATATCCCGGCTCTTGATCTGCGAATAGCATTGGATATGGCCTCTACGGCCTGACTCTGCCCTATCACTCTCTTGCTGATAATATTCTCCATTTTTTCCAGCTTCTTGGCTTCTTCCTCAATAAGCCGGGTTACGGGAATTCCTGTCCACCGAGAAACAATTTTGGCGATATCCTCTTCTTCCACTTCTTCCTTGAGAACTCTCCTATTCTTCTGAATTCTGGCGAGTTTCTTTTCCGCCCCTCTTACTTCTTTCAGTAACTCCGGAATCTTTCCGTACTTAATTTCTGCTACCCTCTGAAGATTAGCCTCGCGCTGGGCTATCTCTGCTTGAAAATTAAGGTTGTCTATTTCTTTTTTAAGGTCTTTAATCTTGTGGATAAGTTCTTTCTCGTTCTTCCATTTAATCTCAAAAGCCCTGGCCCTCTCTTTGAGGTCTGCCAAGAAACGCTTGATGGCTGTCAGTCTTTTTTTCTGGCCGCCCTCTTTTTTAAGAGCCTCTTTTTCTATCTCTAGTTTCTGGATCTCCCTCTTTAGTTCGTCAAACTTAGCAGGTTCTGACTCAATCTCCAATCTCAAAGCAGACATAGCCTCGTCTACCAGGTCCACCGCCTTATCCGGCAGAAATCTGTCTGTAATATATCTGGAAGCCAGTTCCGCAGCAGAAATCAGGGCAGCGTCTTTTATCTTTAACCCATGGTGAACCTCATACTTTTCCTTGATTCCCCGAAGAATAGAAATGGTGTCCTCTATAGAGGGCTCTTTTACATAAACGGGCTGGAATCTCCTTTCCAGGGCAGCGTCTTTCTCAATATATTTCTGATACTCTTTCAGGGTGGTAGCGCCAATAGCCCTAAGTTCTCCTCTAGCCAAGGCGGGCTTTAAAAGATTAGAGGCATCTATGGCGCCCTCTGCTCCCCCTGCTCCTACGAGAGTATGAAGTTCATCAATAAAGAGAACGTATTTGCCATCTGCCTTTCTCAATTCTCTTAAAAGGGCCTTTACTCTCTCTTCAAACTCTCCCCTATACTTGGTCCCTGCCACTAAAGTGCCCAGATCTAACCCAATGAGTTCTTTTTCTTTTAGACTTTCCGGGATGTCTTGTTTGGCTATCCTGCTGGCCAGCCCTTCAACAATAGCAGTCTTCCCCACTCCCGCTTCTCCAATAAGAACAGGATTGTTTTTGTTTCTGCGAGAAAGCACCTCCATTAACCTCCTTATCTCGTTCTCTCTTCCGATCACAGGATCCAACTTGCCTTTGCGGGCCTGGTCCGTAAGGTTGGTTGTGTACTTTTCGACAACCTGATACTTGGACTCGGGATTAGGATCTGTAATCCTCTCCCCTCCCCTTATTTCGCCTAAAACCTTGGAGGCAGAATTATAATCAAGTTTGTCGCTTTCCATGCCGTGCACTCCTCCTTCTGCTTTCAGGAAAGACGCCTTTTCCATAATTTCTTTCGCCTTGCTGTCTACAACCAAAAGGGCCAAGAACAAATGCTCCACGGAAATAAAGTCATCGTTCATTTTCATGGACTCTTGTCTCGCATTTTCAATAACCTTGGCCATGTCTTGAGTAAGGTAGAATTGGCCAAAGGGCTGAGATCCCGAAGAAGAGGACATACTCTTCAGAGAAGCATTTGCCTTCTTTTCCAGTCCTGTCACATCCACTCCTATTTTCTTAAGCAAACTCAAAACCACGCTGCCTTCTTGAGAAAGAAGCGAGAGTAAAAGATGGAGAGTGTCAATCTGTTGCTGGCCTCTGGCTTGAGCCACAGACTGAGCGCTTATAATCGCTTGTTGGGCTTTGTGAGTAAAATTCGCACCATTCATAATCCAAAATCACAGGCACGGCCTGCTGTTAATTTTCTCTTCTTTTTTAACATAAATCTGTTTGAAAATCAATAATATGCGCTGGTTCAGATGATACCATCCGAAAAAATGTGGGAGGCCCGTCCTCCCACAAATACTTCCCACAAATATCAAATTATTGAACACAAAGGCTCCGAGAAACAAAAAAGAGAACTTACAAAGATTTATCAATCGCTCGACCCCGCTCAATTAAAAAACATTGATGAAAAACTGGATAATCTTTATAAATATTATTGTGCTTTTAGCCAAAGACAAGGAAGTAAAAGTAATAAAAGTTGACAGGCTGAGTTTTGGCAACCGGCAGGCATTATCCTTTCTCGATTTTTAAAAATAACAAGAACCGATTTTCTTGATAATATTCAACTTTTTTGTATAAAAAAAGCCTGTTCAATTTGTTGAACAGGCCTTTTGAGTCAGCTCTTGGCGAGAAGCCAGTTACCGGCTTCTTGCCAATACCTTGCCGAAAAAAGGAGCTTAAAGAGCCCGACCAACCCGTAGGCCAGTCCATAGGTCAGTCCGAAGGCCAGTCCGAAGGTTAGTCCGAAGGTTAGTCCGACGATCAGCCCGACTAATCCGCAGGCCAGTCCGGAAACTAGTCCGTAGGCCAGTCCGTAGGCTAGTCCGAAGGCTAGTCCGAAGGTTAGTCCGACGATCAGCCCGAAGACCAGTCCGAAGGGCGGTCCGTAGGCCGGTCCGTAAGCCAGTCCAACGATTAGCCCGAAGGCCAGTCCGAAGGTTAGTCCGAAGACCAGTCCGTAGGTCAGTCCGAAGGGCAGTCCGAAGGTTAGTCCGAAGACCAGTCCGTAGGTCAGCCCGAAGGGCAATCCGACGATCAGTCCCAGGGCCAGTCCAGAGGTCAATTCTTCATTTTCTCTTGTTTTCTTGCCGGTAAACAAGAATATCAGAATCACAGACCAAATAGGTCCGATCAGGATATCCCACCAGCGAGAAGCAGAAAAAGGCAAGGTCAAGATCCAGCCAGGCGTTATCCTGATAGTCTGGGCTTCCGGAACTTGACCTGCGACCAAATACCAGATTGCCCAAAAAAGGGCAATCAGTCCCCCTGTTACTATCGACCAGCGGATCATCAGTTTGGTCCTTCTCTTGCTTTCCATTTCTCTTCCTTTCTTTTCAGAGGTTCTTTTCCCTATTGAATTGACAAACATCTATTTTTAAATGATATCATATTATTATTTTTTTGTCAAGGGTTTGCGCTGGTTCATGTGATAGTATCTAGTTAGAGCCTTGAAAATCTGAAGGGAAAGTGTAGTGGACGCCATATGACAACCTATGGCTCTGTCCTGCCTGGCGCAGTCGGTTTGGCTCGCTGGGCAACATGCGCTGGTTCATGTGATAGTATCTAGTTAGAACTTTAAAAATTAATAGTAAAAAGCGGTCTTTTTTAAAAGACCGCCTTATTTCTCGTACAAAAGTTCGGGATTTGCTAAAAAGATTTCTCTCAACTTTGAAAGGGCTCTTTTTTCCAGCTGGTGGACCCGCTGATAACTCAGCCCCATCCTTCCGGCTATTCTTTTCAAAGATTCTCCTTCTCGAGGATCTTCAGAAGAAAAACCGTAACGACAAGAAATCACCGCTATCTCCGACGGGGAAAGATTATGCCTTTTGCCTCCTTCTATAATGTCTCTTAAGAGCCCGTGACCGGCAGAGCCATTCTTTCCTCGTTGACGGCCCATGTCTTCAGATAATATCTCTAGAGTAGTAGGCTCAGCCAGCAAGCCTTTTGAGGTCTTCTGTTCCTCCCTCGTCATTCCTCGATAGGCGGAAAGATAGAAATAGGTGGAAAATTTGTTTCCCCTGGAAATATCAAACCTTTCAACGCATCTTAGTAAGGCAAGATTCCCGGCAGAAACCCGCTCTGAAAAACTAAGGCGCGAAGGAAAAAATCCTCTGGCTCTGGCGATAACCAGAGGCAAATTAATCCTGATAATATCCAGGCGCACCTTTTGTGCCCGCTGAAACCACAAAACCATATGCTTGGCTCTTTTCCCGGAAACTCCTCTGGCCTGCGCTTCAATCAATTGAGACAATCGATAGCGCGCATAATTGTAGCGGAGGAATAGGATTTGTTCTTCTCGCCGACTCAAAACTCTCCTTTGGCAACCCCTAATCTGACCGATGTTCTCTTCTTCTATTGTAAGGCGAAAACCTTTCCAAGCAGGTATTCCTATTATTTCCGCTCTCTCTCCAAAAAGATCCTGTTCAGTCGAGGAATCTTTAAAGATAGGGTGACCGACAAAAGAAACGCTTTCTGGTATCTCGCGATAAATCTCTATTTCCTCAGGAGAAAGCCGAAACAAGATCCGTTTATTCATTTTTTTCTTCCTTTCTTTTTAAGGAACTGCAATCTTTACATTTTATCTTATCAAAGAAAAAAAGACAAGAAAAAGCGCTCTCCCATGGCACGCCTTGCAGTATGAAGTATTAAATTATGTTGCATGTGTTGCAAAATGAATCAGTTAATGATTGGCTGAAGTTAGTCAGATTGTGGGAGGACGGGCCTCCCACATTTTGCTGAAAAATGGCAAGAGTATTTAAGGAAGCAGACAGCTTTAACTGTCAATTATATTTCATGGCTTGAACAAAAAAAACGGCCTGTTTGTCAGGCCGTTTGTATTCTTTATTCGTTCTCGAAATTCTAGGAAATACGATTAATTTCCTTTACCAAACGCGAGAAATCAGAAAATGTAAGAGATTGGGCTCCATCGGAAAGCGCCCGAGCTGGATCCGGATGAATTTCTACCAAGAGACCGTCGGCTCCGGCTGCAATCCCTGCCTTAGCCAAACTAGGAACATACTCGAAGTAGCCGGCCGCATGGCTTGGATCTATCACCACGGGCAAATGGCTAACCCCCTTCACCACGGGAATGGCTCCGATGTCCAGGGTAAATCGAGTGTAATTACCAAAGGTTCTTATTCCCCTTTCGCAGAGAATCACCTCGCTCTTGCCCGCTCTAAGCAAATAATCTGCAGCAGTAAGCCACTCTTCAATAGTGGAAGCCAGTCCCCTTTTCAGGAGAACGGGCCTCTCCTGGCTTCCTGCTCTTTCTAAAAGCTTAAAATTCTGCATATTCCGCGAGCCGACCTGGAGAATATCAGCATATCCTGAAACCAACTCCACGTCCTCGGGAGAGACAACCTCGGTTACAACGGCCAGACCAGTCTGTTCGCGCGCCTCGGCCAGAAGTTCCAATCCTTCTTCTCCCAGCCCTTGAAAGGAAAAGGGAGAAGAGCGTGGCTTAAAAGCCCCTCCTCTTAAGACTTCTCCGCCAAGCTCTTTGACAATCTCGGCGCAGGAAATAATCTGGTCTCTGTCTTCCACGGCGCAAGGACCTGCCATCATTACAGGCCTCCCTCCGCCGATTACTGCGTCTTTTGCCTTAACCAAAGTGTCTTCATGGTGAAAGCTGCGAGAAGCCAACTTAAACGGTTTCTCAATTCGCAAAACCTTCTCCACACCAGAAAGACGCTCAAAAATCTGAGTGTCCATTTGACCGGTGTTACTTCCCAAGACTGCGATAACAACTCTTTCCTGCCCGGGATTCTGTTGGGCTTCAAACCCATTATCCTGAATTGCCTTGCAAACAACCTCGATCTGCTCTTGTTCTGCGCCTTGTTTCATTTCGATAATCATTCTTTTCTCCTTTATAGAAGACAGGGTTCTGACCGCTCATCTCTCCAAAATGAGATGATTTCAGGGCTTGTTGGCAAAGCGTATTCTGTACGATATCCGAGGAGGCGTAACGGAAAAATCAGCCATTCTCTAACTTCCCGGAGGATGATAGTTCAAATACTGTATTTTGTTTTCAAAGAACAAAAAAACCTCTTCCGAGGAAGAGGCTGACTTAGTTTCTTAACAATAACTAACTTAAACCGACCTCTTCCTCAAAAAAGGTAAAGTAGCCGAAAAACCAATTATTTATTAGAAACCAATCTTTCATATTATTTATTTTTATCACAACCTCCTATGGGCTGTCAAGAAAATTAGCCGCTCTTTTCCCCTAAGGTAATTTCCATTGTTATCTCCTCCCCCGCTCTCAACACTTTCAGGGAAACAGTATCCCCAGGACTGTAATCCAAAACTATATCAGACAAACTTCTTTCTTCGGTAATCTTTTTCCCGTCAAACTCTAAGATAATATCTCCCGATACAAGCCCTGCCTTGTCTGCCGCAGAATCCGGAACTACTGCCGGCTCCCCCTTTGGTCCACTCCGAATCCATGCCCCGTAATCAACGGGGAGATCGCTCTCTTCCTGAACCTTTTTGTTCACCAGAAAATACCTAACGCCCATGAAAGCGTATGTTATCTCCCCATTCTCTCTGGCCTGGCTTACTGCTCTTTTGGCTTTGTTGATAGGTATTGAAAATCCAATGCTCTGAGCCCCCGAAACAATGGCGGTGTTTATCCCCACCACCTCGCCTCTGAGATTAAGAAGAGGCCCTCCTGAGTTTCCTTTGTTGATAGCAGCATCCGTCTGAATAACGTCTTCGAGGGTGGCTACGAATTCTCCTCCTGTGGCCGTAACCTTTCTCCCTAATCCGGAGATTACCCCCGCAGAAACAGTATTTCTGAACTCCCCCAAAGCATTGCCTATAGCTATTGCTGTCTGCCCTATTTTTAAATTATCTGAATTTCCCATCTCTAAAACGGGAAAGGGTTCAAAATTCAGTTCTCCTGATTCGTCAACTTCTTTGTCCTGCTCTATCTTCAAAATAGACAAGTCCTGAAAAGGATCGCGAGCCAGCACCTTGGCAGAGAAATTTCTGCCGTCATTGGTAAAAACCGTGTAATCTGCCTCTTCTTCCAAAACCACGTGCTTGTTGGTTAAGATCATGCCGTCTTCTGAGATAATAAAGCCGGAACCTCCTCCTATTTCTTTTTTCTCTGTCCCCTTCTGTCTATACTCGGGCACTCGAAGGTCATCTGGCAGGGGGCCAAAAAAATCCTCAAGATCCTCAAAAGGATTAACATAATATTCTTCCATTACAGGCACATCTTTGGAAACAATAATGCTTACCACAGAAGGAGAGGCTTTTTCTACCGCCTCCATAATCGCCTTTTCTTGAGGAACAGCCGGAATATATCTTTCCTCTCCATTTACTCCTCCTTCTTCTAGAGAAACAGAAGGAATATTCGCCTTTTCCAGATAGTTTTTGGTCTGGAAGTAAAAATATAGGCTGGAGCCTGTTCCTGCTAAAAATCCGAAAACAGAGGCCAGCAAGGCAACAAGAGCGAAAAGAGCGAAATTATTCTTTTTGCTCTTCTTCTTTTTTTTCTTAAGATTAAATTGGGGAAGTTGATAAAACTCGTCCATATATTTGATATTATAAATCTTTTTTATGATTTTTCAAATAGTGGTCAAAATTGTAATTCATATCTTTTCTCACGGGTCCTTTTAAAATCATATGTATCTCAGAAAAGAGATATCTGCCAGCCGTTTTGCACCAGCCATCAGTCTCAAACCTTCTTTCTGAAACATAAAGTTTTCTGGAAAGAAGGACTCCGTATTTGCCGAATCTCTTGGCTCTTCTGGCCAACTCATGATCTTCTGCTAGAGTAATTGTTTCGTCAAACCCCTCTACTTTCTTAAAGATATTTTTGTCCACCAAAATTCCCATAGAAGCGTGAGGTAAGACTTTCTGGGTCAAAAAAACAGGAATATTGTAAAAAACATTAAAAAGAAATCTTCCTTTCTCCAAAGGCATAAGAAAGAAGGAGGCAATCTTAAGATTTCTTTTTCTTAGCTCTTGAAGATTATTTTCAAGAAAACCCATTGGCAAAAAAGAGTCTGCGTCCAAGAAGAGAAGGAGCTCCCCTTTGGCGGATTCAGCCCCCTTATTCCTCCCCCGGGCGGGCTTTCCTCCTTCAATAATCCTGCAGCCATAAGAAAAAGCGATCTCTTTGGTCCTATCTTCAGAACCTGCGTCTGCCACTATAATCTCGTAATCATCAAAATCCTGCCTTTTAATAGAAGCCAGCAGGATAGGCAGATGATTCTCTTCGTTAAGAGTCGGTATTATGATAGAAAGCATATTTATTGAAATAGTTTTTTGGCCTCTTGCCAGATTTCAGGCTCTCCCTTTTTCTCTTTAAGCCAGAACCACCATTCTGCTCCCCAAAAATAAAATTCTTTTAGGCCGGTTCTTTTCGCAAAATTAACATTTTTTTGGAATTGCTCCAAGTCCATGGTTTTTTTCTGCTCCTCAAGAGAAGAATTGTAAATCAGAAAAGGTGTCCATGGCTCTGCCTGTAATTCAACGCAAATAACCTCTTTATCAAAAAGCCAGTTTATCATTTTTGCTTTTCGGGAATAAAAAGTCGGAGGAAGGAAATGGGTGAAATAGGTCTCAATCTCTTTCATCCAAACTCTTTTGTAGAGGGTAGTCCCCACAATATCCCCTATCCGGGCAGGCTTTATCCAAAAAGAAAATTCTCCGCTTCCCGTAATCACTATGGGCCTGTTCAGAGAATCTTTTTCCCTCGCTAGAGCCACTTCCTTTTCAAGGAAGTCCCCGGTTATTTGCCAAGGGCAGTCCCCAAACTCAAAGAAGGGCTCGTTCTCCACCTGCCAGGCCCAGATAGTTTCTTCCGACCGATATCTGGAAACGACTTCTTCTATCATTTTTAAAATTCTTTTTTTCTGTTCTTCCCCAGAAAGCCCCTCGGCCCAAGAAGGAATATGGCATTCCGGCCAGCGAGGAGTTTTCATGCCTAGGGCCAATAATACCTTTGCCTCTTCTTCTTTTGCCTTTCTTATCTGCCAATCCAGATCCTCAAAATCATATTCTCCTCTTTCGGGCTCTAAAAGATCCCAATGGGCCGCTATCTTAACCTTGTCAGCCCCCAAATCTCCCAGAAGGGCCAAATAGGTTTGCTGCCAGTCAAGCCCAAGTTTCCGGGTGTGTTTTTGGGAAAAATTCACACCCCAGTTAATATCTTCCGCCCCTCCGGGAAACCCTATAAAAAAAAGGAGGAGAAACAGGAAAATAAAACTAAGAAAAACTATTAAAACAATCCTAATTTTTCTCATTGATAAGGCGAGATTTTAATTTAACGATTTTATTAAAAGACTCATCTATTCTCTCTTCGCTAATCTCCCCGGCTCTTGCCAAGTCTAATAAAGTCCTTACTCCCTCGGGAACCGGCTTGCGCCAGCCGGAGAAAATAAGAAGGTTTACTCCTGCATTAATCGGAAAGCCGACAACTTCTTCTAGAGAAAACTCATTTAACAGAGAGTTCTGGGAGAGATCATCGGAAACAATGATAATATCTTCTGGAAATTGCTTTCTTAAAAAGTCTATTGATTTCTCGCTAAAGATGAAAGGAAGATCTTTATTTATTTCTTTATAAACCACATTGGAAACCATTACCATTTCGGGAGAAGATTGGGCGGCTTCTTTAAACCGAGAAATGTCAGGGACCTCCTCTACGTAAGCCAGTTTCTCTTCGGGATTAAAAGAAATATTATCATATCCCGGAAAATGCTTAAGGCAGGTAAAAATTTCTGAAGACTGCTGGCCCCGAATTAAAGCAGAAGCTAACGAGGCCCTATTCTCCTGACGAAAACTTCTGTTAAAAATGAATTCTTTTTCATAACCGCCGTCCAACAAAGGAGCAAGGTTCAGGTTCACCCCCATTTCTCTTAAGTCCTCCGCCCTTAACCTGCCTATTTCAAAGGCTTTCCCCGGATCTTTAATTTGGTATTGGGGTGTTCTTTCCGCCCACTCTATCCTAGAAACCGGGTCGCCTTCCTGGTCAACGGCTATAAAAAGAGGCAGCCCCGTACTTTCTACCGAAGTTTTCTGTAAAAAAGAAATTAGTTCTTTAACCTGTTCTTCGCTCTTAATATTCCTCTTGAGCAAAAGAATGCCTCCGGGGTGGAGTTCTCTAATTAGTTCTTCCATTTCCCTGCTCGGCTTTGTTCCCTCTATCCCCACCATAAAAAGCTGGCCAACTTTTTGTTCCAGAGGAAAATAGTCCTCTTGTCCCTCCCCAACATCCTCGAAAAGAGAAGTCTTTTCTTCTTTTGTTCCATAACCTACCAAGAGAGAACCGGCTAACAACAAAAGGAAGAGAAGCGAAATGATCGAAATTTCTTTGCAAATATTCATTTTAAGGACAAGATCGCAAGCCCTGCGGCTATTATAATTATTGCTGAGATCTTCTCAAAAATATTCCTTTTTGAAAGTTTTTCTTTCCAAACCCAGGGAAACTTCCAAGAGAGCAGAACAGAGAAAAAAAATAGAAATGCGTACTGGACTCCCATAAGGGCGCCTATTACGGGCAGAAAAACGGCGTTGGCTAAGTCCACGGCCCAGTTTTGGAGGACAAAAGCAGCAGCCCCCATTCCTTGAACGAAGAGAAAAACCAGCGTGGTTTTCTTGGTAAAGGTAAACTGTCCCTTAAAAATTTCTTTTTTAACTTCTTTTGAAAAAATAAAAAGGAGAGCCGCGATAAAGCTTCCTACTCTTATCCAAATAAACCCTGTCCAAAAGCCCAGAAACAAGTAGATATGTTTAGCCAGAATAAAATAAAGAGAGGCAAACAGAGCCGTAATCAAGGCAATTTTCAGAGAGGGAAAAGAAAATTTATTAGAAGGACTCTTTGTAATTAGAACACTTCCTAAAATTAAAATGAGAAAAGCCAGAAGGTTCCACCCCCCCAAAACAACCCCTTCTCCAAAAAAGATAAAGGCCAAGCCGAGAGTAAATAAAGGAAGAAAACCTCCAAAAGCAGGAACCACTGTTGAAACTTCAAATCTTTCAAACCCCGAAAAAAGAGAAAAGGTAAATAAAACAAATATGGCCCCCGCTAAAAAGCAGAGAAGAAGATAAATTAGAGGAATGATGCTGAATTCTACAAAAGGGATCAGGAGCAAAACAAGAATGCTTAAAATCCCTACATAAAAAGCATAGCTTTTGGGATTCGGAGGGCCCACTAAGAGGTATTTATCTCCCAGGGAAGCTAGAGAAAAAAGGAAATAAGCTAATATTATAACTAACAGCCACAGCATATTACAAAGTTTCAAGTGTTAGTTCTTTAATTATCCTGTCCCTGCCCGAACTATCTAAGCCAAAAAACCCGTTAAGGGCGCACTCTGCCATCAAACCCTGGTCTAGGTACTCAAAGAGCCACTTATCACAAGAAAGGGGATTTTTCTGCAAGACAGCTGCTCCTTTTTTAAGAATCCATTGCTTATTTTTTTCTTCCTGGGATCCAATAGTGGGGGCCAGTATTAAGGGTAGGCCCAAAGCAGCGAAAAAACAGAGTTCGCTGGGTTTGGTCCACAAGATGTCAACTTCTCTCAACTTGTTGTTGAATTCTTGGAAATAATCCTCTATGTTCTCTGCAAAAACTATTTCTACTCCTTTTTTAACTCCAATCCTCTCGGCATTTTTTAAAAAATATCTTTTTAAGCTCTTTCTTGTTCCTACAGAAAACGCAAGAGAAACCTCTCCTTTTTTGATCTTCTCGGACAGAGAATCCATAATCTTAAGCCCTATTTCTTTCTGAGCGCCAGCGCCGCCGATAGCGAACATTAAATTCAAGGACCCTTTATCTCCCGTAAACTCTCCTATTTTCTCTCTAAGAACAGAGAGGTGCTCCTGTTTGGGGTTTAAATTAGCTACTCTTCTTTCAAAATCCTTTTCTCTTCTCTTTGTATTAACAGAAGGAAGAGGATGGCCGGTCGGGATTATGTTCTTCTCTTTAACTCCGTACATTTTTAGCCTCGCAGAAACCCTTTTTGTGGGAGAAAAATACTTAATCCGGCTTTCTTCCCCGTCAAGAGGCGCCCAAGTCCTGGCAATATCTGCATCACACACCATACAGAAAATATCTCCTGGATAGTCAAAGTACTCCGCCATAAAGGCGATGGTGGCAAAAGTTGTTACCAGGGGTCTTCCTTCTTCTAATCTTTTAATAAAATGTCTTCCCCATCCCCTTTTAATCAGTTTATAGGTTTGTCTTAAAACAAAATTAGGTCTAGAGAGGTCTCTAGAAGGAGAAAATCTAGGAATTCTCTGAAAATAATCAAAAACAGCAAAGGCTGCCTCTCCCAGCAAAGGAAAAGATTTGAAGCGAGAAATAAACTCGTAAAATCTCCTTGACTTTGCCCAGAACCTCTTGTCTTTTTCTGGAATACCCGGATAATTATCAGCCCTGACGATCTTCCCGCCTACAGCAATCTCTTTTAAAGGATATGCTGCTCTCTGGTGGCCATAACCCATACTGGTTGCCACAAGCCATACTTTATACATATTTTTACATTATATCCCAAAAAAGCTGTCCGCAAAAGGGCTCGACATCTCTCTGAAGAAGAGTTATTGTATAATAAAGTACTTTTAAAAAAGAAAAGGGAGATGGGATGGCTTATCCAACGGCAAAATGCGTGCATCAAATCGGCAACAGAGGGCCCAAGATTCCTCACAGAATCAGCCCCAAAACCTACAACTGCTCAAGATGTATTCCTGCCGAAGAAAACAAGCTCTGTCCCCGTTTTTCCCCTATAACTGTTTTTGTTTTTGAAGCGAAAGAGGCACCTCAAGAAGAGGTCTCTCGGAAAGCACCTTAATTAGTGGGGGCTTGAGTCCATACTCGAGTCCCTTTTTTATATAAAAAGAAAATTAAAAAATAGAATAAGGGAATCCAAAGCCAATGGAACTGGGGCAATGTTTTAAAGGCCCAGGGCTGCTTAGCCAAAAAATCCATAACCCCCACCAGATAACTTAATAGAACCTGGCAGGGAAAAGAAATAAAGAGGGCTAAAGAAAAAGACAAAAGAGAGGTTAAGGCAACTAAAAAAGCAAGAACCATCACAAAGGGCAAGATAGGCACAACCAAAACATTAGACAAGGGAGCTGTAAGAGAAACCCTTCCAAAATTGTAAATTAAAATAGGAAGAGTAAAAATCTGGGCAGACAGGGTCATGGCAAGTATTTCTTTAAAAGGAATCTTTTTAAGGATCCTTTCGATGGGGTTCTTAAAATAGATAATGCCGGTTGACGCCAAAAAAGAAAGCTGAAAACCCGCGTCGTAAAGAAGAAGTAAAGGATTAAAAGCCAATATCAGAAAGGCCACGAAAACAAGAAGACGGATACTAGAGCCTTTTCTGCCCAGCATCTTCCCGGCGTTGATAGAAAAGGCCATAAGTCCGGCCCTCACTCCGGAAACAGGGAAGCCCACTAAACCTAAAAACAAGAAAAGAATTAAGGCTGCGATCAGAACTGATTTCTTGAAAGAAAGGAAGTAAGAAAGGAGCGAAGTCAGTACACTAAACCAAATAATTATATGCATTCCCGAGATCGACGTGATGTGTCTCAGTCCTGTTTTGTTAAGGCCTTCTTTCAAAGAGTCCGGCATTCTGCTTTTGTCGCCCAAGATCATAGCCCCTACAATATAATTTTTGGGAGGGGAGAATACTTTCTCTATCCCCTTTCTCAATTCATCTTTAAAAGAAAGGATGTAAGAGTAGACCCTTTCTATTCCCTGAACGCCGCTCTTTTCCAAGAGAGCAATCTCTGGGTTATAACTTAAAGAAAAAATACCCTCTTTGGCCAAATACTTTCTGTAATTAAACTCCTCAAAAACAGGAGGTTTTTCTATTTCTCCTTTGACCCTTAAGAGATCTCCGTACTCGTATTTTGGGTAGAGAGAAGTAAAAACCAAAGTCCTGCCGAATTCCTCGCTTTCCAAAACAACCTTTAATCCTTTTTCTCTATTCTCGGGCTCTTTAACCACCCTTCCCTCAAAAGATACTTCCCCCGACGGCAGAAAAACCTGCCCTGCTTCGCTTTTATAAGAAGCAAACCACCCCATAAAAAATAATATAAAGCAGAGCCCTAAAATCACTATTTTTTTCTCTTTCCAAAAAACAGAAACCAGGGCCAGACCTAAAATCAAAAATGCCGCACCTAAGAAAAGCGGGAATTTGAAGAAAGAGAAGACGCCCAAAATAAAAGCGAGGCAGATATATAGAAAAGATTTTGAGCTAGTCACGAAGTTGGCAGGTCTCAAATAGGGGCCGGATGGATTCTAAAATTTCTTTTAAATATTTATCGGGATGGGGCTTGCGCCTTGCAAAACTGGGGTCTATTGTCTTCTCCGCTCTAAAGTTTTGGAGATAATATTTCTTCGCTCCTTTTATCCAATTAGCAACTTTTAAGACATCTTTTTTCTCCAGCATCCCCGGCACAACGGTGGTTCTGAATTCATAATCAACCTCTCCTTGTTTTATTAAAAGAGAAATGCTTTGGTCAATTCTCTCAGGATCTATTTTCAAGACCTCTTTATACCTTTGCCTGGGCAACTTCACGTCCATGGCCACATAATCGATAACCCCTTTTTCTATCAAATCTTTTACAACCTCGGGATTTGTGCCATTGGTATCCAATTTTACAGAAAAACCCATTTTCTTGATCTTCTCCAAGAATCGAGGCAGATCTTTATTAATGGTTGGCTCTCCCCCGCAAATTACCACCCCCTCTAAAAGGCCTTTTCTTTTTTCCAGAAAAGAAAAAATATCCTGCTCCGCCATCTGGGGCTGTTTTCTAATCTTCTCTGGAACCACCAGTTCTGAAGAATAACACCAAGGACACCTGAGATTGCATCCTGCCAGAAAAACGGTGGCTGCAATTTTGCCAGGATAGTCGATAAGGGTGCTTTTTTGAATGCCTCCTATAATCATAAAGGGGAAATAGCTCTAAACCCCCCCACGGATGACGGAAATAAATAACATACCGCCTCCCTAGATTAGGTTAAGGTTTTTTGTCCTTTACTGCCCTTCTTTTCCCCGGGCGACTGCTCTGTTTTAAATTCTTTTCTCTCTTCAAATTCTTTTCTCTTCCCGTAATTCCACTGGCTAACAGGACGGATATAGCCCACTACCCTGGAATAAACCTCGCAGGGCTGCTTTATGGTGCATTTAGGACAATGGAAATGCTCTCCGGACAAATACCCATGTACAGGACAGATAGAGAAAGTCGGGGTAAGGGTAAAGTAAGGCAAATGAAAGTTCTCTGCTATCTTTTTCACCAGGGCTTTTGCCATTGATGGATCGTTTATTTTCTCTCCTAAGAAACCGTGGAGAACGGTATTGTGGATAAAAACTAAGGTGTCGCCGCCAGCCGCATAATTATGATTTTTCTCAGTCATTAAATCATAAAAATAATCATCCTTAACTTTCGCCTTGGAGACCTCCTTAACTCTTACTACTGGAAGATGGCGCTTCCTCCTGGAAGATATCTCTTTTTTAATTTTCGAATAAGACCCAGTGACTTCCAGTCGGTCCTTTATTTTTTTCAATTGATAACAAGGAACTCTTAGTCTATATATATCAACCTCATTTTTTCTCCTGACTTTCTTTTTTGTCTTACTAACCATTATCCCTGCCAGAGAGCACATTTCCAAAACGTCATCTGCTAGTCGCGAAGAAACGGTATAATATTCAAGGTCCCCTTGTTTTTTATCAATATGCCCGTCACTGTCTATCAGACCAGAAAGCAAAGAATAAACATTGTCCTTGCTCAACTCTTCTTTTACTTTACCGGGAATAAAGATGTTATAAACTTTTTTGTCCGCCTTAAACCCATAATTTAAGAAAAACTCCCAGACATCTCTTTTAGACACACCGAGTTCTCTCAAGGGTTCGCTGCGCGTATCGTTCTTTATAACCTTACAGACGGCACCAAAATGCTTTGAAATAATTCTCCTTGCTTTCTCAAGAGCCTCCTTGTTCTCGCTGTGAAACCTAACCTTGTATTTCGTCAAACTGTTTCCCCCCCGATTATCAATGAATTTAGAAATATGTCCGTCGCCGATAAAAAATCCCACCAGCCACATTAAATCACCGCTTAGGCCGGTTTCTTTTTTAGGATAAACATTATCCTCGTTTTGAAGTATATAGTCGCCCTCTTTAAGTTCATCTGCTCTTTTCTCCACCACCTTATATTTAGGAAAATTCTTGTATTTTTCTCTACATTCTGGATTAAATCTTATGTGGGTAGCAAAAGCATTGATATTTTTTACTTTTTCTTTACAAATAGGGCAAGCGGGGTTGGGTCTAAATCTTTCTAGAACAAAAAATGGATGCCAGTCGGAGGTCACGATATTAAGCCCCCTCTCCCCCTTTATCCTAATCTTATCTTCTTTTTTCACATCAATCTCAACCGCTTTTACGATTTTGTCCCACTCGCTGCGCCTTTTTTCGGAGTTATAACTCAGGGCCCTAATCGGTCTTAATTTTTTAAAATCCTTAACAATAGACTCAATGGGAATTAGTCCTTTGTCGGTTAAGACCCTATTTCCTCTTTCTATACAGCCCCCTGTGTACTCACACTGGATCTCATCCTGTAGTTTCAGCGCCTCGAAAAGATCGTCTGTATATCCTACGGGCAATTGAGAAGAATTAGTATAATAGGGTTCCTCATTGGTTCCGGCTGTAATAATGTCTGGATATTTTTCCTTGTCAATCTTTGCCTGCCTATAGCTTGTTCCTTCTGCCGGAGTAGCCTCAAGGTTGTAAAGATTGCCTGTTTCTTTCTGAAAGTCAACCAATTCGTCTCTCATAAATCCCATAACCTCCAGAGCAAACTTTCTGCCTTTGGTAGTAGTCATGTCTTCTCCTAAAAAGTTCTGTAGGGCTTCGTTCATGCCCATAAGCCCGATAGTTGAAAAGTGATTGCCAAAGTAAGAGCCTCTCATCTTTTTCACGGCAGCCAGATAATGTCTAGAGTAAGGATAAAGCCCCTTTTCTATAAAGTCGTCTAGGGTTTTTCTTTTTATCTCCAAACTTTCTTTGGCTAAAATCATCAAATTTTTTAATCTCTGAAAAAACTCTTTTTGGGTTTTGGAAAGGTACCCTATCCTAGGCAGATTGATGGTAACCACGCCCACAGATCCAGTAAGAGGATTAGACCCGAAAAGGCCTCCCCCTCTCATTATCAATTCTTTATTGTTCAACCTCAACCGGCAGCACATACTGCGCGCATCCTCCGGATTCATATCAGAGTTAACAAAGTTGGAAAAATAATTTACCCCATACTTGGCCGTAGCCTCCCACATAGATTCAAGAGCCGGGTTGTCCCAGTCAAAATCCTTTGTGATAGATACCGTAGGAATAGGGAAGGTGTTATGAACTAGAATCTGATCGGCAACAAAATTCTCGCTTTCGGTAGAAAAATCATAGACCATTCCGTTAGAAGAAGAAACTTGCTTAATTTTTTTAACTTTTAAGAAAGAGAGTTCTCTAATTTCCTCAAAAACAGGGGGGATTTTAATCTTCAGTTTTTTGGCATATTTTATTATTTTCTCTGCTTTTTCTGGAGAAGCAGAGGATTGACGGGAAACTCCAAATTTCTGAAAAATTCTATTCTTTGAATTTTTATATTTCCGTCCAAGAGAATCATAAAAATAATGCTCTTTTTTTAAAACTTCCTCAATTATACCCTCCAATCCGCTTTCTTTAATAGGAATTTTAGAAATAGAATGGGAGTCTTTTGCTTCTAACTTTTGATTCTGCCAAATACTTACCCTCCATCTTTTCCTTCCTTTCCAGGTATACTCCTCTAAAGTATGAAAAACATTCAACTGCTTCAAAAGAGTCGAAACCCCATAAATTAATTCTCTGGAAATAGAAGTAGCTATAATATCTTTTGTTATCCAAGCATCGCCCTGAAAATAACTCTGAAGGAATATTTTCTTCATTCTGGGAGAAAGTTCAAAAATAATTTGAGGGACTTTCCGTTCTTTCCCCTTCTTTATTCTAAATATTTCTGTGATTATTCTTCTTACCAATTTTGAATGAATTCGCACCTCGATTAGATTTCGATTTTTTATCTCCCGAATTTTGCTTGGTGTTCCAAATATTTTTTTAGCTAATTTAGCTATGCGTTGTGCCTGCCTTTTTTCTTTTTTTAAGTCAAAACCCAGGCTTACTCCTCCATACTTTTTATTCTTTTCTGCCGAACCTTCAGCGCAGTACCAACCCAAAAACTCCATCAGATCTTCGGTAACAGGAAGATAATTGGCGATTTTAAATGCTGATCCGCTGAGACTTAATTCGCTTCGAGAAAGATCCAATTCATCTAGCTTTTCTTTGATATTTAATAAAGGAAAAACTAAAGCCCTATAAGAGGAACTATTACAGGGTCTAGTTTTTCTCTCCTTATATGCTTTATTATTTTTCAAAACATTTCTCAGGCAATAGCTTGCTGAAGGCAAACATTTGAGATTCTGCCGGGCGTTAGCGAGGCAGGTTCTTATATAAATTCCTTTTCCCTTTTTTCTTTTCAAAAACTCTTCAGCCAATGAAATCTTTAAAACCTTGTTTCCTCCCCGAGGAAAGGTTTTGGGCATTATCAGGTGGTCACCGAGTTTTAAACTTCCCGCCTCAAAATTCTTGATTTCGCCGTCCCGCAAAATCAAAACCGAATGAGAAGGAGTAACCTTGACACTAAATCCGCCTTGAGATTCAATTTTTAAAAGACTATCTAGGGGGTGGCGGACTAAAAAGTTAACTTTTTGCCAGCTTATTTTTCCATCTTTCAGACCTAAAGACTTTATATTCAAATCCTTCACGTCCAATACTTGACAATTATTTTCCCTAACATACATCGGCTTACTCTTTCTCATTAAATTATCAATATACTCTCCAATTTTTACAAGCTTTATCTTTTCAGAGTTCTTAATCGGGCATAAACTATCACTATCTACACTAAAAGGTCTGCCTTTGGCATCCCCTTCCATAAGGCCTTCGTAAAAGGCCCTTATAAACATATTCATTTCATCCTGAAACTCTCCGTAAGTATCCTCCTGAAGTTTTCCCCCTATAATCACTGGCTGATCTGCCAGATAAGAAGGTGGCTTGATATCCAAACTAACATTCAAAAAAGGAGTCTGAAAACCGACTCTTGTGGGTATCATGCAGTTGTACAAAAACTCCTGCATGGCCTGCTTTACCTGCGGATAACTTAATCCGTCATAGCGGATATAGGGAGCCAAAAGAGTATCTAGGTTAGAAACGGCTTGGGCGCCTGCACTTTCTCCTTGAACGGTATAGAAAAAATTAACCAGTTGTCCCAGGGCAGTCTGGAAGTGTTTGGGTGGCCGAGACTCTATCTTGCCCGGAACCCCTCCGAATCCTCTCTTGAGAATATCGTAGAGATCCCATCCGCAACAGTAGGTGCTGATGCTATCCAGGTCGTGAAGGTGAAAATCCTCACCGACCGCCGCTTCCCTTATCTTTTCTGGATATATTTTATTAAGCCAGTACTTTTTAGAAATATTAGAAATAGCATACTGATTAAGCCCCTGAAGGGAAAATGTCATATTGGCGTTTTCGTAAACCTGCCAGTCAAGTTCTTTCAGATACTTGTCAACTCTTTCTGTTGATTCATCAACCACTTTCCCTGCCTCTCTTATCCTTCTCCTCTGTTCCCTATAAAGAATATACGCTTTGGCTGTATCTACCAAGCCCTCTAGTATTAAAATTTCTTCTACGATGTCTTGAATCTGCTCTACGGTGGGAACCTCGTCTTTATTAAACCTTCTCTCCATAATAGCCACTACTCTTTCTGACACCTTCTTTGATTCCTTGCCGTCCCCCTGGCCAGTTACCGTCAAGGCTTTGAAAACAGCGTTCCTTATTTTCTCTCTGTCAAATTCTACTATCTCGCCGCTTCTCTTTTGAACCTTTGTTATTGTTGGAAATTTTGGCATTTTTAGAAAAAAAAATAGAGTTACCAAATAAAATGAAATTATTTTATTTTATCGCCCAGAAAAATCACGTCAAGCGACAAAAAGTGTGGATAACTCTATTGTTATGGGTAAATATTCAAAAGTTAGAACCCTGTAGCAATGACTGTTATCTTTATTTCACCTTTTTTAAGTTTTTCGTCTTTTATGGCGCCGAATATTATTTTAGCGCCCGGAGAGCTTTCTTTGGTGATAATCTCTGCCGCCTCATTGATTTCAGACAAACTTACATCTTTATCACCTGAAATGTTAAACAGAACCCCCTTGGCTCCTTTGCAGGAAAGATTAAGCAAAGGAGAATTAACGGCCTTTTTGGCAGCCTTTTTGGCCCTGTCTTCTCCCGTAGCCTTGCCTATCCCGAAAAGAGCAGACCCTGAATTCTTCATTACCGACTTAATGTCTGCAAAATCAACATTAATTATGCCGGGAAGCATAACAAGGTCTGAAATGCCCTGAATAGCCTGACGCAGAACCTCATCGCAAACCCAGAAAGCATCATTAAGCGTGGTGCCAGGCTCTAGTATTGACAAGAGCCTGTCATTGGAAATAGTAATCAATGTATCAACGTTCCTTTTTAGAGAAGAAAGCGCCTCCTTGGCAATTTCCTTTCTCCACACTCCCTCAAAAGAGAAAGGAACAGTAACCACAGCCAAAGTTAAAGCGCCCGTTTTCTTAGCAATCCTGGCTACCACCGGAGCGGCTCCGCTCCCGCAACCGCCTCCTAAGCCGCAAGCTATAAAGATCATGTCGCCTCCCTGGAGAGCCTGCTCTATCTCTTCTTTTTGTTCTTCTGCTGAGATCTTGCCCATTTCAGGATCCATACCCGTCCCCAGCCCCTTGGTGGCCTCCTTTCCAATTCTTATTTTCCTGTGGGCCCTTCCTTTTTTTAAGTCCTGAATATCAGCATTGACAGAGATAAGCTCCACTCCCTTAATCTTGTGCTTCATCATGCGAGAGACAGCGTTAGTGCCAGAACCCCCCACTCCGATTACTTTTATCTTTGTATTGGAACTCATGGAATAAAATTCCCGAAGAAACTTTTTATCTTTTCTTTAACTCCACCCCTATTGCCCGTTTCTTTTTCTTCAAGATCGCAGGCCTCCATAGCCAAACCCCAAACAGTAGCAAGGGCAGGATCTGCAGGAAGATATCCATTTGCCCGAGGAGCTCCTATGCGACAAGGAAGATTTAAACTCTTTTTAGCAAAATCTTTGATACCTGGAAGTTTGGCCCCCCCTCCGGTTAAGACCACTCCCGCAGGCAGGTCCCCCTGCTTCTGGACCTTTTTGATCTCTTTTCTGGCAAGATCGAATATATCAGAAAGGCGGGCTTCCACGATTTCATCTAATTCCTTTTGGGAAAAAATAAGGGGCTCTTCCCCCTCCAAAGGAATTTTCCTTTCTTGCCTCTTCTTGCCTGCCTTGAGGCTGTATCCCGCAAAATCCAGCTTTATCTTTTCTGCAATATCAATATCCGTCTTAAAAGAAACGGCAATATCATTTGTTATATGCCTAGACCCCACAGGAAAAACTGCCAAATGTATCAAATTGCCCTCTTCGTAAACAGCCATATCCGTAGTAGCGGCTCCAACATCTAAAACAATAGCGCCCAGTTCTTTTTCTTTAAGGGTAAGCACGGCTCTGGCACTGGCCAGAGGATTGGGAATCAATTCCCCGATCTGAAGCCCAGATCTCAGAATGGCCTGTTTGGAATTATTTAAATAGGGAGAGAAACAGCAGATTGCCAAAACATTAGTTTCTAATTTTACTCCTTCCATCCCAACTACATCTTTCACTTTTTCTCCGTTGTCTACTATATATTCTTTGGGAAAGACCGCTACGATCTCTTTGTTTGAGGGCAGAGGAAACACCTTGGCTTCGTTTATCACTCTCTCTATATCCCCCTGGGAGATCTTATTGTTTGCCCGGGAAACAGAAACAGAGCTGTTGGCGCAGACACAGGAAAGATGCCCTCCCCCAAAACCTGCATAAACATCTCTTATTTTCTGTCCGGAATTATTTTCTACTCTCTCCATCAAAGATCGAATCGCTTCTGAGACCTTAACAGGATCTACCACTACACCACGAGTAAGTCCCAGAGGAAGAATCTCTTCTCTCCCTAAAACCTCAAAAGAATCCTCTCTGGGATTTCGGGCAATGGACAGAACCTTAATGAGGCCTGTTCCTATATCTAAAGCATTAATAATTTGGCGCTTCGCCATAGTTATAATATATCAAGATAAAATTTCTGTTTTTTAAAAAACTCCCCCTTGTCTTTCTCGTGGTCATATCCGAGAAGATGAAGTATCCCATGGATCAACACCCGAGAAATCTCCTCCCTAACCCCTATATTAAGACTCTTAGCGTTTATTGCAACTTGGCCGAGGCAAATTACCATTTCCCCCAGTTCTTTCTCGCGCCCCGGAGGGAGCACAAAGCACTCATCGTTTTTAAAAGAAAGAACATCAGTGGGCCTGTTTTTTTTCCTATATTTCTTGTTTAATTCTTTAATCTTTTCCGAAGGAACAAAATCTATATTGACACTAAAACCTTTTTTCTTTTCCCTTTCCAGGATAAAGTTGGCTATTTTTCTAATCCTTTTTGGGGAAAGATCAAAATCTGTGAAGTTATTAACCCTTATCATGGGTTCTAGCCTGATAATTTGGCCCTCACTTTTTCGCTAACTGTCCCGCCTTCTGCTCTTCCCTCAACCTTGCCCATAACCTCTGACATTACCTTGCCCATATCTCTCATGCCAGAAGCGCCTGTCTTTTTTACGGCTTCTTCCACTATCTGGTCCAGCTCTTCATCTGACAACTGTTCTGGTAAATATTTCTGTAAAATCTCCAGTTCCCTTTTTTCTTTCTCTGCCAGCTCTTCTCTTCCTCCTTTCTCATATTCTGACATCGCCTCCCTCCTTTTTTTGGCTTCAGAAGAAATGACTTTAATTATCTCGTTCTCTTCTAAAGAAACTCTTTCTAAATCCTGTTCTCCTTGCTGGGAAGATATAAATCTTTTCTTTTTTTCTTCATCCAAAAGAGAGGCCAAGAGACCTCTCAACGTTAAAACAACTGCTTCTTGCTTGCTTTTAACAGCCTCTTGGAGATCCTTTTTGATCTTCTCTTTTAAGCCTAGCATTATCTTAACTGGCCAAGTTTTCTCATCTTTTCGTACTGCGCGCTTTTTTCTTCTCTTCTCAGGGCAGACCTTTTTTTCATCTGCTCGCTCTTTTTTCTTTTGTAAAAACGATCTTTTCTGGCCTTAAGAAGAATGCCACTTTTCTTCATTCTTCTTCCAAAACGACGCACTAGACTGTGGGAATTTTCCCTTTCTGATTTTTTAATTTCTAAAGGCATAAATTAAGCTACTTGTTTGGGGACTTCGCCTTCCCAGCCACCCAGAAGATGTAAATGGATGTGAGAAATTTCACCTGTCTCCCCTATATTAAAAACAAGTTTGCATGCTGAAAATATATTCTTCTTTTTGGCGACCTTTTTAGCTGCTACAATGACTGGAAAAAGATCTCCTTCTTTAAGATCATCTTTCCATTCTATATGCTTTTTGGGAACGAAAAGAATGTGAACCGGAGCCGAAGGATTAATATCCTTAAAGCCCAAGACCTTTTCGTCCTCATAAACTATATCAGATGGCGTTTCTTTTTTTATAATCTGGCAAAAAAGACAATGCATTACTTCAAGACTATATAATTATTCCTTAGCGAATCAAGGTTCTGAGCGAAGCTCAGGTTCTTACTTCAAGACTATATGCTTTACCTTAGCGAATCAAGGTTCTGAGCGAAGCTCAGGTTCTTACTTCAAGACTATATAATTATTCCTTAGCGAATCAAGGTTCTGAGCGAAGCTCAGGTTCTTACTTCAAGACTATATGCTTTACCTTAGCGAATCAAGGTTCTGAGCGAAGCTCAGGTTCTTACTTTTTCTTTTTTAACTCTTTTTTTAATTTTTCTGAAACCTTGTCCAGTTTTACTATCTGCTGTTTTCCGTTCTCCATATCCTTAACCAGAACTGTCTCATCCAAGGCCTCTCTCTGCCCTATGATCAAAGTATATTTAGCTCCTATTCTGTCCGCCCGATTCAACTGTGCCCTAAGAGAATCCCTGCCCAGGGTTTCTTCTGTTTTAATATTTAATTTCCGGAATTCTTCCAAAATCTTGAGGGCTTTTCTTTTCGCCAAGTCCCCCAGTTGGGCAACAAAAACATCGGGGGGAGTCTGGCAAAGAGATCCTTTCCCCTGATCTTTCATTAAACTGACTATTCTTTCTATGCCCCCCGCCCAGCCGCAAGCCGGGGTATCTTTTCCTCCAAGCAATTTGACCAAGCCATCGTATCTGCCGCCTCCTCCCAAAGCCAATTTAGAAACCCCCTCCCCATCAGACTTTTTAGCATAAATCTCAAAAACAGTCCTGGTATAATAGTCCAGGCCCCTAACCAAGTGAGGGTTAAGAGAATAAGGAATCTCCAACTCGTCCAGAAATTCCAAAGTTCTTTTAAGGTGATCTTTGCAATCATCACACAAATGGTCAAGGGTTTGGGGAGCTGAAGCAATAATGGGCTGGCATTTTTCTTCGTCGCAGTCCAAAATTCTCAATACGTTTTCTTTCAACCTCTTTTTGCAATTTACACACAAAGAGGATTCCTTGCTTTTGAAATAATTAGATAAAAGTTTTTTGTAATAGGATCGGCATTGGCCATCCCCTATGCTGTTTACCTCAACAACCAGATCCCTCAAGCCCAACTGCCTCAAAATCTTGTAGAGAAGTTGAATTGTCTGTGCGTCTACGACAGGGCCCCCTTCGCCCAATACTTCAAATCCAAACTGCCAGAATTGACGAAATCTTCCTGCCTGAGGACGCTCATACCTAAAGCAAGGACCAAAATACCAGAGTTTAAGAGGCTGGGGCAGATTGTGCATGCCGTTTTCAATGTAAGATCTCGCTACCGAGGCTGTCCATTCGGGCCTCAAGACCAAAGAATCTCCTCCCCTGGTCTTCAAAGAAAACATCTCTTTTTTCACAATATCTGTGGCACCCCCTACTCCTCTGACGAAAAGATCTGCGTCTTCCAAGACTGGAGTATCAATTTTGCCAAAATTGTAAAAATCAGCCATTTTCTCAACCGCCCTGTGTATCTTTCGGAAATAAACCTGCTCTTGGGGCAATATGTCGCGCATTCCTGTTGGGCTTTGAAACTTTGGCCTCCTTCCCATATTAGTAGTCAGGCTGTTCAAATTTCGTCATCGGGAACTCCCCCCATACTCGAAAAAAGAACCTGCCGATAATATTTTTTCCTGGAACAACCCCGAACTTTCTCGAATCATAAGAAAAACCGCGATTATCCCCCAAAACAAAATACTCATCTTCTCCTAATTCAAAGGTGGCATTGCCCGCAGTATCTACTGAGGTGGGCAGATATTCTGACTCGTCCAAGTCTAAACTTTGGCTTCTATTATATATGGTAATCCTGTTGTCTTTTATCTCCACCATTTCTCCGGGCAACCCTACCACTCTTTTGATAAACTTCTGGGAGGGATTTTCCGGGTGCTCAAAGATTATCACCTCTCCTCTCTGAGGTTCCCTGAACTGATAACTAAGTTCGTCAACAATCAAGTAATCTCCTTCTGAAAAATTAGGAGCCATTGACTGCCCTCTGACTATAAAAGGCTGAAAGACAAAATACCTGATAGGGATAACTATCAAGGCTGCAATGATTGCTATTTTTGATATTTCCCAGATAAAGGAAAAAATCTTTTTCATAATTTCTTAAATTATGGCGATTACCCTGTGTTGGAAAATAGGAGCGAGAGCGACGTAAGAAACCGAGAGGTTTCTTAAACCGGGTGTCAGGGTAATTGCCTT
>CAYZKD010000008.1:0-28123 GCA_964479375.1 uncultured Candidatus Saccharibacteria bacterium
TTTACTTTATAACCAAGATTATTCTTGGGCGCGCGTTGAGAATGACACCGCAATATTGGGCGTAATTAAACCTGCTACAGACAAAGTAAAGGAATTTGTGTTTATCAAGTTACCGAAAAAAGGACAGATGCTTAAAAAAGGAGATACTTATGTTTCTCTGGAAGCGCTTAAATGGAGCGGCCACTTGTCTTCTCCTTTGTCCGGAGAAGTAATTGAGGTTAACAACGCGCTGTTTGACGAACCTTCTACTATCAACAAAGACCCTTACGGCCAAGGTTGGATTGCCAAAATTAAAATATCCGACCAAAGAGAAATTGAGAAACTGCTTAAGGTCGACGATGCCCAAAAATGGGTGGAGTCAGGTATGGTTAAAAATAAATAATAATTAAAATTATGAATAAAAAATTACTTATCATTATCTTAATTGTAATCTTGTTTCTGGTCGGTGGGATTTGGTTATTAGCTCATAATAAATCTCCCGACCAAATTGACAATACTGAAAATACTACAAAGGAAGAAGATAACACGGCAAATTCTGCCAATAGTGTAAGAAATAGCTTAGACGAAGAAAATAATATTGACACGAGAGAAAATGGTTCAGATAAAGTGGTCGTTTATTTTTTCTGGGGAGACGGCTGTCCTCACTGCGCAAAAGAAAAACCTTTTTTAGAAGATTTAGAACAAAAATATCCGGAACTTGAAGTAAAGATGTTTGAAGTGTACTACAGCCAAGATAACCAGGAGCTGTTTAAGGAAGTGGCCCAAGCCTATGGAATCCAGGCCCGAGGAGTTCCGGCAACATTTATTGGAGATTTTGACCCGGTTGTCGGATACGGCAGCGATCAAACTACGGGAAAAGAAATTGAAGATATGATAAAACAATGCATACAAGACGAGTGCATTAATCCCGGTTCTAACCTTGAATAAGAAAACTTAAAATTTAACTAAAAATATGGCTGAAGAAAAAAATACTTACCAAATTGACGAAAACTTGGATGTTCGGGGAGAAATCTGCCCCTACCCAGATATCAAGGCCAGAAAAAAATTAAAGGAAATGTCTTCTGGCCAAATTCTAGAAGTTCTGACCGATTACCCTTTGTCCCTGGAGCGGATACCGCGCAATAGCGAAAAAGAAGGGCATAAAGTTTTAAAATTGGAAAAAATCGACAACGGACCGGATCATCGTATAATTATCCGGGTTAAATAGATAATTATGTCTTTGGTTTTCATGACAATTAGTGGTTTAGCAATAGGAATTTTATTCGGCTTTGCTTTGCAACGCGGCCGGTTTTGCATGAATTCCGCCTTTCGCGATCCACTGTTGTTTAAGGATTTTACTCTGCTCAAAGCAGTCGGCTTGGCCATTGCAGTTGAACTGGTTGGGTTTTACGTTTTAAATCTCTTTGGTCTGATTGAATTAAATCCCAAATCATTTTATTTTTTGGCCGTGCCTTCGGGCGCTTATATTTTCGGCATCGGCATGGTATTAGCTGGAGGCTGTGCAAGCGGTACGGCTTATCGAGTCGGAGAAGGAATGATAGGTTCTTGGTTGGCTTTGCTCGGCTTTGTCGGCGCGGCTTATTTGGCCAAAGATGGGTTTTTATCCGGCCTGGTCTTAAAAATACAAAACTACAATCTTGGTGCTTTAACCTTATCCTCTGTTAGCGGTTTATCAGAGGTAATTTTCGTAGTTTTTTTCGGTGGCTTGCTTTTCTGGCTTCTATTTCGAAAGAAAGCGGCCAAGAATCAAAATTCTGAAACTCAGATTAAATCTGCTGGGATAATAAATAATATCTTTAAAAAAGGCTGGTCGTGGCAAAGAGTCGGGCTGGTTGTTGGATTGATAGGAATCTTGGCTTTTATTTTTTCTTTCATTTCCGGCCGGAATTACCCGCTGGGTATTACTATGGGATTTGAAACTATTGTAAAATCAATTATTCATTTAGAAAATTTTCTGACTTGGGAGTCATATGAAGTAATCGGTTTGATAGCGGGCGCTTTCATTGGAGCCTATTTTGCCAGCGAATTCAAATTTCGTTTTCCAAGACCAAAAGTCGCATGGCAATCGTTTATTGGCGGATCCTTAATGGGTTTTGGAGCAATTGTTGCCGGTGGCTGCAATATCGGGCATATTTTAAGCGGTATTCCACAACTGGCCATCTCCAGCCTGGTGGCGGGTATTTTTATAATTCTCGGGGGATGGACAATGGCCTACTTCTTATTTATTAGAAATAATTAATTATAAAAAATATGAAATTAGGATTAATGGTCACTCGGCCGCCATATACATACCAGGACATTGATACCTTGTATTATCTAAGCAAAGCGGCAATTGCCAAAAAACATCAGGTAAAAATTTTTCTTTACATAGATAGCGTTATTGCTGTTAATAAAGACTTAAATTCGTCAAAAGAAAGAAATTTATATCAAAGAATGGAAGAATTGGCTGACTTGGGCGCGGAAATCAAAATTTGCGGAGTTTGCGTGCAATTCCGTGGTATAAAAAGAGATCAGCTTTTGCCTCAAGGAGAATTGGAGGGTTTACCCGGGCTGGCTGATATGGTCAATGAATGTGATAAATTTATTAATATCTAATCATAAAAATATGGCTAGAAAAGTTTTGATAATCATAAACAACCCGCCCTTTGGCACCATCTTTCCGGCTGAAGCAATCCGCGCCGGTGTCGCATTTGCCGGCATGGATTTAGATACTTCTTTGGTTTTTAGCGGTAACGGAGTTTTTTCTTTGCTCAAAGATCAAAATCCGGATCTTATTGGTGCCGGAAGCATAAAAGACGGGTTATCAAATGCGGAAGAATTCGGCTTAAAAATTTTTGCGGACGGAGAAAGTTTAGACGAAAAAAAGGTTGCCGAAAGCGAAATAGAAAAGGTAAATATATTAAATGGGCAAGAAATAAAAAATTTGATCAGATCTGCTGAAGTTATTATTAATTTTTAAAACTATGCTTTTTATAATCAAATCAAATAATCAAAATCAAGGAATTCTGCGGTTCATGGAAAAAGACGATAAAATTATTCTTATTCAGGATGGAGTGCTTTTGGCTCATGCGAATAATAAATTCATTTCAACGGTAAAAGGCAAAGAAATAGAAATTTTAATATTAGAAAACGATTTGAATTTAAGGGGAATCAAAAACAATATCAACGCCAAAATAATTAATTATGAAAATATGGTCAGTCTCATAGAAAAAAACCGGGTCTTTTCTTAAAATATGAATTTGCCTGATTGGATTAAAATAGGAAGATACGACAAAAAAAAATATCTAAAAACTTTAGATATTATAAATGAAGATAATCTAACCACGGTTTGTCTGGAGGCAAATTGCCCCAACCGCTATGAGTGTTTCGCCCGCAACACAGCCACTTTTATGATTTTGGGCGATGTTTGTACCAGAAATTGCCGTTATTGCAATATAAAAAAAGGTCGGCCCAAATCAGTTGATAGCGAAGAACCAAAAAGGATTGCGATTGCTGTTAGAAAAATGGGGTTAGATTACGCAGTAATAACTTGTGTTAGTCGGGATGATTTACCAGATAGCGGCACCGGTCAATTTGTTAAAACGATCAAGGCGATTAAAAAAATTAATCCAGATTGCAAGGTAGAAGTTTTAATTTCGGATTTGCAAGGCAATTGGATAGCGTTGAAGCAAATAATTAAAGCCAAGCCGGATGTAATAAATCATAATTTAGAAGCAGTTAAAGATATTTTTACTTTAGTCAGGCCCGAAGGCGATTACGAACTATCTTTAGAACTCTTGAGAAAAACAAAAAAAATCGCGGCGGGGATAAAAACAAAATCCGGTTTTATGCTCGGCCTTGGCGAGAATGATAAACAAATTACCGAAACGCTTAATAATTTAAAAAGATGTGATTGTGATATAGTAACGATCGGACAATACTTACAGCCAAGCCCGAAACATTTTCCAGTAAAAAAATATTATAGTTCCGGAGAGTTTAAAAAAATAGAATCTATCGCCAAAAAAATCGGTATTAAACATATCTCTGCCGGCCCCTTGGCTAGAAGTTCTTATAAAGCAAATATTATATATGAATAAATCCCCACACCCCCCACACCAAATTAAGATAATTTGGTGTGGGGATAAAAAAATATGAAAACTTGGAGACTTATAAAATCAATCGCTGACAACGGCGCAAGGCAAATGGCTATTGACGAAGCCATACTTACAGCACGAATAAAGGATAAAGTCCCAAATACTTTACGCTTTTTTACTTGGACCCCCCCTTGCGTGACAATCGGCTTTTTCCAAAATTTAGAAGATGAAATTGATCTTGCCAAAGCCCGGTCTAAGAATATAGATATAGTTAGAAGATATACAGGAGGGGGTGCGGTTTTACATGAACATGAACTGACTTATTCTCTAACTATTTCGGAAAAAGATATTTCTTCTGATATAGTTGAATCTTACGAAGATATTTGCGGTGGAATAATCAAAGCCCTGCTTTCTCTTGGCATAAAGGCGAAATTCAAACCCATAAATGATATTATTGTCGGTAATAAAAAAATATCAGGCAATGCCCAAACCAGAAAGTCGGGCGTGGTTTTGCAGCATGGTACAATACTTTTGGACCTGGATTTAGAAAAAATGTTTTCCATATTAAGGGTTCCTGATGAAAAAATTAAGGATAAAATGATAAAAGTGGCCAAAGAGCGAGTAACTTCATTAAAAAACGAATTAGGAAAGAATATTGAAAACAAGGAAATAGAAAAAGCGTTTATTTATGGATTTGAAACGATATTTAATATAAAAACTAAAGTCGGAGAACTAACTTCTGAGGAATTAAGGCATGCTGAAAAATTATATAAAGAAAAATATACAAGCGATAAGTGGACTAATTGGCGATAATATGAAAAAAATAATTTATAAAGCGCCTAATGGCAAATTATTACGCGTTCAACTTAATGCGGAGGGCGGTGTTATAAAAAATATAAAAATTGCCGGTGATTTTTTTATTCATCCGGAAAAAGCAATTTTAGATATTGAACGATTTTTAGCCGGGAAAAAAATTAATGATATAGAAACCGCATTGAGAGAATTTTTATTGAACAACAATGTAATTATAATAGGATTCAAACCGACGGATCTTTTTGATGCTCTATCAAACGATAAAAAATAAAAATACAGAGAAAATGTTTCTACTCGGTCCCATTCGTGAAGTTTCTGAACGAGACGCCTGGGCAATCTCTTCCCCAAAATGCTGAAATTGTAAATTGGCGGAGGGGGTGGGATTCGAACCCACAAGTCCATCTCTGGACGCCAGTTTTCAAGACTGGTGGAATAGCCGTTATCCGACCCCTCCGAAAACTACTCGAGGTGGGATTCCGCTTTGCTGGAACCTTAACAAATTACCCCGACCCTCGGCTTAAGAAACCCTCGGTTTCTTACGTCGCACCGCTCCTATTTTCCTACACAGGGTAATTTGGGGTTCTCGCCCACCTCTCCTTGTTCGCTTCGTTCACTGCGGAGGAGGTGGGACTCGAACCCACAAGCCGCTTTTTACACGGCGACGGATTAGCAATCCGCTTCCTTGCCAATTCGGAACACTCCTCCGAAACATTAACTATTCTAACTATAAAGCCCCTCTAAGTCAATTGAATATGAGGTATTTTTATGGTAAATTTTAATCAGGCGCTCGTGGCTTAATGGATAAAGCGTCGGCTTGCGGAGCCGAAGATTGCAGGTTCAAGTCCTGCCGAGCGCGCATGAACCTCACCACCCCTATAGAAAGAATCCCCAAGGTGGGGTCCTTCCGAAAAAAGGGCTTAAAAAAACTAGGGATAGCCACTGTTCAGGACTTCCTTTTCCATTTTCCTCATAGATATGAGGATTTTTCTAATATAGTTCCTATTTCCAAGATAAAGGTAAACCAGATATGCACTCTCCAGGGAAAGATAACAGAAGTTGAGACAAGCAAAACATGGAAGAAAAGAATGGTTATTACAGAAGCCCTTATCCAGGACAGAACAGGAACCATAAAGGCTGTTTGGTTTAACCAGCCCTACCTTACTAAATCTCTTAAAAAAGGAGGCAATCTTCTGCTTTCCGGAAAAGTGGTTTTCAAAAAGGGAGAGGTATATTTGTCAAATCCCATATTCGAGAAGACCCTGAGCAGAAAAGGCACCCATACGGGCAGAATAGTTCCCGTGTACAGGGAAACAAGAGGTGTCACTTCCCGATGGATTAGAAGCATTCTGAAACCACTTCTGTTTGAGTTTCAAAACAAAATCCAAGAATACCTGCCGGAAGATATTATGAAAGAAAATAACCTCCTCCCCGTTGACAAGGCCTTGTGGCAAATTCATTTTCCAGACTCTCAAAAATCAATAGAAAGGGCAAAATACAGATTTTCTTTTGAAGAACTCTTTTTGATTGAACTTTTTGTCAACAGAGAAAGGATGAAATTGGAAAAAGAAGATTCTGTTCCAATTCCTATAAACTTGGACATAGTGAAAAGATTGGTTAAGTCCCTGCCTTTCAAGCTCACAGATCCCCAAAGAAAATCTACCTGGCAGATTCTGAAAGACACTGAGAAAAAAAGGCCCATGAACCGGCTCTTGGAAGGAGATGTGGGTTCTGGAAAAACAATTGTAGCAGCCATTGCTTCTTTGAATGCAGTCAAGGAAGGATATCAGGTGGCCATCATGACCCCTACTGAAATTTTAGCCAAGCAGCACTTTAAAGAGATTTCAGACACCTTGCAGGATTTTAAGGTTAATATGGGGATTTTAACAGGAAAACAGGACCAATGGCGCTCCAAGAAATTAAGAAACCAGGTGGTAGAAATCTCAAGGGAAAAGCTTATTGAAAAAACAAAGGGAAAGATAAGTCCTGAAACCGGAAACCTGATTCCGGGCATAGATATTTTAATAGGAACCCATGCCCTAATCCAAGATCAAGTTAAATTTGGCAGGCTGGCTTTGGTTGTTTTAGACGAACAGCACAGATTCGGAGTCAAACAAAGAGCCAAGCTATGCGCCAAAGAAGGCCCTGTCCCCCACTTTCTTTCTATGACAGCAACTCCTATCCCAAGGACTCTGGCCTTAACTTTATACGGCGACTTAGATCTTTCTATTATTGACGCTCTTCCCCAAGGAAGGAAGAAGATTAAGACCAAAATAGTAGAAGACAAGCAAAAAATCTATGACTTTATAAGAAAAGAGGTTAAAGGAGGGAGGCAGGCCTTTGTCATCTGCCCCCGCATTGAAGAGAATGAAGAAACAGACATACAAATGAAATCTGTGAAGAAAGAGTATGAGTATCTTTCTCAAGAGATTTTCCCCAACCTAAACATGGCTATGCTCCACGGAAAAATGAATTCTAAAGACAAAGAAAAAACAATGCAGGATTTTAAGAACAAAAAAACAGATATTCTCGTTTCTACTTCCGTAGTAGAAGTAGGTATTGACGTTCCCAACGCCACTGTAATGCTTATTGAAGGAACGGACAGATTCGGCCTAGCCCAACTCCACCAGTTCAGAGGGAGAGTGGGAAGGGGAAAGCAGCAGTCATACTGCTTTTTATCTTCAGAGTCTGGCTCCCAAAAAACAAAAAGAAGGCTTAAGGCCCTGGTTAACTCAGAAGACGGTTTTGCTCTCTCAGAAAGAGACCTTAAGATCAGGGGGCCCGGAGACTTCACGGGAATAAGACAATGGGGAATCCCGGACCTTGTGATGGACTCTCTAAAGGACATTCCTTTGGTGAAAAAAACAAGAGAGCTGGCCAAACAAATTCTGGAAAAAAACCCTGACTTAAAAAAATATCCCTTATTGAAGAAAAAACTAAAAAAGTTCGGCGAAAATATTCACTTAGAATAGATTACCTCCTCCTAAACTTCTCTGTCACCCAAAAGCCCATATACTTGCCCAGCATCAACCTGGTTTGGGCATCCAGAGCAGGAAGAGAACCGAAAAATATCATATTAATAGGAAAAAGAGCCCATCCGAAGAAAAAAACTATATACTTCCACTTCCCATACTTCGGAGGCCTGGGAGGCAAAAGCAGAAAACTGAAATAAATGGATAATATTAGCCCGATCATGGCCAGAGTCATAATCTTGCTTATCACCTTGGGCAGACTGTAAGACATTATGGTATGGGAAAAATCCGTGTTTCCTAAAGCCAGGGGCAACCACCCTAGAACCAGTATTAAAATGCTGGCCGTAGCCCAGGAAAAATGCCCCTCTATCAATTCCAGGGCTCTTCTCATCTTCTCCAGAAAAGAAATATTTTTGTTCTTTAAAAAACCAAAAAGAAAATAAGGGATGTCTTCTGCCCCATAAGCCCATCTCCTCTGCTGCTTGTAGATATTGATTATTGTCCTGAAAGTATTTCTGGCAACGTTGGAATCCATGGAAACAGGATAATAAAGGGGTTTCACCTGATAATCCCCGTCGTATCTTAAAAAGCACTGCCAAAAAATCCTGGAGTCGTCTGCTACAATGTTAGTCTGCTTATATCCCACCTCAACTAAGGCCTTAAGGCTCATAGAGTGGGAAGAAAAAGTAACCAGTTTTTCCGGTCTTTCCTGATTCATGGTGTGCCAAAAAGTGGAAGAGAAGGAAAAAATCCTGGAAAAAACGGGTGCCTGCCAGATATTGTTAATATATAAAGGAACCGGTTGAAAACTGGTCCTAGTGGGTTTTTCTGAAGTTAGGTAATTGTAAGTAAGACAACTGAAATATTGGGGGAAGACACAAGTGTCTGCGTCAAAAGAAGAAAATATTATATCCTCAATAGGAATATCCATTTTATCAATAATCTCTTTTTTTGCTTTTTTTGCAGCCCAGGTTTCATTAGACCCCTTCCCCGCGATCTCCCCCTTTCTGCCCGAAGGATGCCAAGTAACTAAAAACTTAAAAAACACGGGGGAAAATTCTTTTTTTATCTCCCTGGCTGTTTTTTCAACCTCTCCTTTCGCCTTTTCTTCGCAAGCTAAAACCGCTACCATTTTTTTCTTAGGATAGTCCGCCTCTGCTAAAGAATTAAAGGTGTCCCTGACAACCTGATAGGACTCTTTATACATGGGCACTACAACCAGGTGGCGTATTCTCTCCCAACTTTTAACAGTTCTCACTTTTCTTATCCAATCAGTTTTTTCGTTCTTCCTCACTATTTTATACCCCGACCATAAATGAAGAGAAAAATAGATAGTGCGAAAAAACCAGAATACGGTAAAGACTATTATAAAAACTGCAACCCAAAAGGGCCGCAACCAGGAAAGAAGAAGGGCCAGCGAAAGGGCTGACCAACTTAGAAATCCGGGAAGAATCTCGAAAAAGCGATAGATAGTTCTATCTTTAGTGTTTTTAATTTCAGATGCCCGGGCTATTTTGAGATAATCCACGCTTTTTAACTATTTTCTATTATTATTCCCTTAATCCATCTCTTAATTCTGAAAAAGTTCTGGCGCTTTCCGACAGACAGATTCAAGGTACCATACAAGGGGCGCTTTCTTTTGCTCCCTCAGCTTATGCATTGGGTAATACGAAACTGCTCTCTCGGAATATTGATCGCCCCAGCCCAGAATATAAAAGTTTTCTCTTCGTTAATGCCTGGATAAATATGGGTATCTGCCCTTAATTTGTCCTCTGGAACGCAAATAATTTCTCTTAAAAAGCGCGGATATGCCTTGATCGTGTCTGAATCAGAATTAGTAAAACAAACCCCATGTCCCTTCCCTGTAATATCTCTGGTGCCCCTCTGACCAATAAAGCACGCTACCCAACAATTTTAATTCGTATTCTGAAAGCGGTTTAATCTGCTTTTTACGAGATTCTAATGTCTTATAATTTTCAATTTGAATCCTGCGCGTGCAACTTTTATTATATTCAGTCAGATAAATCAGGCTTTTCCTGTCTTTCTCTTTCAAAATTTACGGAGGGGATGCAAGAAATTCCAAATTCTTGAACCATCTACCAAGAGCGCTTTCAGGAACACCTAACGTTTTTTTATTTCCCCACAACTCTCTCCTTTCAGACGGAGGTTGAGTGCTTTTTTGTGTCTGGAATTAATGTGTGACCCCGACGGGAGTCGAACCCGTATTTCGACTTTGAAAGAGTCGTATCCTAACCGTTAGATGACAGGGCCAAGTTTTACCATTCTAACTTTAAAAACCGCAGAAATCAACCCCCTGCACTCTCCTATGATACACTTTAAAATCATGTTGCAAAATTAATCTGCGGGGGCCGGTCCTCTGCAGAAAATTGTGGGAGGCCCGTCCTCCCACATTTTAAAGATTAAACCAAGAAACGCCTTATGAAATGTTTTACGCAAAAGAAAAAAATAAAAATGTTTCACTTTGGAATAGAACTCGTCTCGGCTTGAACACCTCTTTCAATTTTAACCAACTTCAGATAGTATTAAAATATGAAAATCCTAGGAATTGACACATCCTGCGACGACACTGCCGTTTCGGTGGTCAAAAAAAATAAAGAGATCAATATTCTCTCTAATGTTGTTTCTTCCCAGATAAAAATCCACAAAAAGTGGGGCGGGGTTTATCCTACTTTAGCTAAGAGAGCCCACGAGAAAAACCTAGTGCCTGTTTTAAAAAAAGCCTTAAAAGAAGCCAATCTTTTAAAAAGATCAAAGCAAAAGAAAGTTTCTCTTCAAATGCGGGAAAAAGAACTTGCCAAAAAACTCGGATTTTTTCTTCAGAAATACTCCAAGCCCAAAATAGATCTCATAGCAGTAACAAGAGGGCCGGGCCTGGAGCCTTGCCTCTGGACGGGCATAAACTTTGCCAAGGCCATAAGCGAACAATGGAATATTCCTTTAATGCCCATTAATCATATTGAAGCTCATATGCTGGCTAATTTCAAAAACAAAATCTCTTTCCCCGCCATTGCCCTGATCGCCTCAGGAGGACATACCCAGATAGTGTTGATGAAAGATTTTAAAAAATACGTGCTTTTAGGAGAAACCAGAGACGACGCAGCAGGAGAATGTTTTGACAAAACGGCCAGAATCTTAGGATTAAACTACCCCGGAGGGCCTGAAATTGCCAAAAAAGCAGAAAAGTCTCCCAAAGTTCCCAAACTGCCCAGACCCATGATCAACCAAAAAAATTATGACTTCAGTTTTTCCGGCTTAAAAACGGCAGTGCTCTACAATTACAAAAAGCAGCCCAACAGAAAAACAAAAGAATATATCCGGGGGATGGCTTTTGAAATCCAAGATGCCATAACAGACATACTGGCTAAAAAAACAATTAAGGCAGCCAGAGATCATAAGGCAAAGTCCATATTGTTAGGAGGCGGAGTCGCAGCCAACAAAGAACTGAGAAAAAAGTTTAAAGAGAAAGCAGGCCCCGGCGTTCAGCTTCTCATCCCCTCTCAAAACATGTGCACAGACAACGGCGCCATGATAGCCATCGCCGCCTCCTTTTACTCTGATTGCCCTGACAAAGGAATAAAGGACGCAAAGGCTAACGCAAATGTAGGAATATAAAGCAGGGTGTGATAAAATAAGAGAGAATATGAAACTGCCGAAATCTTACAACCCCAAAGAGGTGGAAGACAAAACTTACAGATTTTGGGAAAAATCCGGGTTTTTTAATCCGGATAACTTAAAGGCAAAAAAAGGCGCCTTTACTGTAGTCATACCCCCTCCGAATATTACAGGAAACCTTCATATGGGCCATGCCCTAAACTCAACTGTACAAGATATTGTAGTAAGAAAAAAGAGGATGCAGGGATACAAAACCCTTTGGCTGCCGGGCACAGACCACGCAGGCATTGCTACCCAAAATGTGGTGGAAAAAAAACTAAAGAAACAAGGCTTAACCAGATTTGGCTTGGGAAGAGAGGAATTTGTTAAAGAGATATGGAAGTGGAAGAAAAAGTACGGCAGCATTATTTTAAACCAGTTAAAAAGAATCGGTGCTTCCTGCGACTGGTCCAGAACCCGCTTCACGATGGATAGGAAGTACAGAAAGGCCGTTGAAAAGGCCTTTCTCTATTACTACAAAAAGGGCTTGATTTACAAAGAGAAAAGAGTAATAAACTGGTGCCCCAGGTGCGGCACCAGTCTTTCTGACCTGGAATTAGAGTATAGGGAAGAGAAAGGAAATCTTTGGTATATTAAATACCCCCTGAAAGAAGGCGGGCACATTGTAGTAGCCACCACCAGACCCGAGACTATGCTCGGAGATACCGCTGTGGCAGTAAGCCCCAAAGATAAAAGGTACAAAAACCTAATAGGGAAGAGGGTAATTCTTCCTCTGGTAGAAAAAGAAATCCCTGTTGTTTCAGACAGGCTGGTGGATAAAAATTTCGGCACAGGAGCCTTGAAAGTTACTCCGGCCCATAGCCCTACCGACTTTAAGATAAAAGAAAACCATGGCCTGAAAATGACAGAGGTAATCTCCGAAAAGGGAACCATAACAAAGCAGGCGCCCAAAAAGTACCAAGGACTAAAGATCTTGGAGGCGAGAGAAAAAGTAGTGGAAGACCTAAAAAAAGAAGGTCTTATCGAAAAAATAGCAAATTTTCCCCATCAGGTTCCCAAATGCTACAGATGCGACACCTTGGTAGAATTAATCCCTTCCCTCCAGTGGTTCCTGAAAATGAATGAATTAGCCAAACTAGCAGAAAAGCCCGTTAGACAGGGGGGAATTAAGTTCCATCCCTCAAATTTTAAAAAGCCCTACCTCGACTGGCTGAAGAATATAAAGGACTGGTGTATTTCCAGACAATTATGGTGGGGGCACAAAATCCCGATTAAGGGGGAACAGGATGTTTTAGACACTTGGTTCAGCGCTGCCCTGTGGCCTTTTGCCGCTCTGGGTTGGCCTGAGAAAACAAAGGATTTAAAACAGTTCTATCCCACCATCTTCCTTACTACAGCAAGAGATATCATAAACCTGTGGGTAGCACGAATGATATTCTCAGGCTTAGAGTTTACCAAAAAGACTCCTTTTAAAGACGTTTACGTCCATGCCACCGTTTTAACAAAAAACGGAAAGAGAATGTCCAAATCCTTGGGCACTGGCATAGACCCCTTAGGGCTTATCGAAGAATATGGAGCAGATGCTACCAGGTTCGGCATTGCTTATCAGATTATGGGAAATCAAGATATGAAATTCGTGGTGGATAATATTGTCATGGGCAAGAAGTTCTGCAATAAGATATGGAACGCAACCCGCTTTATTTTAATGAATACAGAAAAAGAGATAAATGTTTCCAGAATCAACAAAAATAAACTGACCTTAGAAGACAAAAAGATATTGTCTTCCCTAGATAAAACAATTAATTCAGCAGACAATTGCCTTGAAAAGTTCCAGTTCGGGAAAGCGGCCCATATATTATACGATTTTTTTTGGCATAGTTTCTGTGACAGGTATATAGAGAAAACAAAGACTCAAAAAGGGGAGGAGACGGAAAAAGTCCTCCTATACACCCTGGCCACCTCTTTAAAACTCTTGCATCCCTTCATTCCTTTTGTCACAGAAGAGATTTACCAGAAACTGCCCGTTAAGAAAAAAGCAGAATGTCTAATGATTGAAAAGTGGCCCAAAAAATAATATGGGCTACCCTCTTTACATTTTTTTCGGGCTTCTCCCCAGCGTTATCTGGCTCCTGTTTTATTTAAGGAAGGATTCCCATCCCGAATCAAGCCGGATGGTTATAAAAATATTTCTCTGGGGAATGCTTATTACCATCCCTGCCGCCTTGCTAGAAATAGGCATTTTTTCTTTCCTTATCACTCCCCTTTCCCAATGGATCAAAGGAGGCTCTTTTCTTTTCCTGTTTTTATATAACTTTTTCGCCATCAGTTTGATTGAAGAGTTGTCTAAATATCTGGTGGTCAGGGAAAAAATCATCAAGCACTCTGCTTTTGACGAACCAGTGGACGCTATGATCTACATGATAATTGCGGCCTTAGGTTTTGCAGCCCTGGAAAACCTTTTAATATTAATTTCTTTCGGAGGCTCTTTTCTTTTAAAAGAGACGGTAAGGCTTGTTTTCTTAAGATTCATAGGGGCTACTTTCCTGCATGCTTTAGCTTCAGGAATTATTGGATTTTTCTTGGCCCTTTCTTTTTATTACACTCACAGGCGCACCCGCTATTATTTGTTAGGATTCCTGATAGCCGTTTCCTTGCACACTATTTACAATTTATCTATAATTAAAATAGTAGAGGACGACAGATACATAATTATTTCAGTGATTGTTCTTGCCTTGTCCGGAATATTTGTTTCTTTTGGATTTAAAAGGTTAAAAAAACTAAAAAGCATCTGTAAAACAAATAAATTATGGACGAATCATTCTTAGACAAACTACAAAAAGACATGGAATCAGAAAAGCCCTCTCAGGAATTTGAGGTAACTACAGTAGGCGACACCCCTAAGAAAAAAGATTCGCCCCGAGAAAAAACCCATAAATCCTCAAAGAAAGTAAAGGTAAAAGAAGAAAAGGGGGAGAGTCCTGAAAAGCCTGCAAAGTTGAAGGAATCATGGTTTGAACCAGAGGGTGAACTCGCAATCGATGTCTACCAGACAGACAAAGAACTGGTGATTCAGTCCGCTATTGCCGGAGTGAGGCCTGAAAATCTTGATATTGTTATAGAAAAAGACCATGTGGTTATCCGAGGCGTCAGAGAAAACCCGGCAGAAAAAGGGGTAGACTATTTCTATAAAGAATGCTACTGGGGAAGATTCTCAAAAGAAATTATTCTCCCTGCGGAAGTGGATAATTCCAGAGCAGAAGCCGCCATGAACAAAGGAGTGCTGACTATAAAGATGCCTAAGATTGAAAGGGAGAAAAAGAGAAAGATTTCGGTGAAGTCGCAATAGTTTCAACCCACAAGAGTTGGCCCGGAAACAGATGAAGAAAACAACGACGATCAGAAATCGAACGGAACAATACCTGAACAGAAACAGGAGTTTGTCCCGCAACAGCCGGATGGCCCAGACAGGGACATCTCGCCCGGCGCAGGATTTCGGGAAAAAGAGTCGGACAGAGGGCCGTCTGCAAATATCCCCGGCGAAAAGCCGTAATACTGCTTTTTTATAAAGACAAATACACAACGCCACCCTTTTTTCAGGGTGGCGTTGTGTATTGCGACCCAACAAAGCATTAACCAGACGCTTCGTTTTAATAATCTTTCTCAAGCCAGACAGGGCGCTCCCCCAGTATTCGTTCTGGCGCAACCACTTAACCAAGATCGAACTTATTTTGCCAAGAATTTTTGAAAAAATGAAGGATTCGCTCCGCCCTATCGCCAGCCGCCTCAAAACAACAATCTGCCTCGCAGAAAAATTTTCTTTACATTTTTTTATTCTTGCACCCTCCCTAAAAATTTTCTCAATTAAGGAAAAGGTGTTTTGCTCAACAGCGAGCAGATGCAAACAACGATGCTTTGTGCCGCACGCGCCCTCTCTTTTAGAAAACCAAAAAGCCATATCTTAGTGCCGGGGGTGGGACTCGAACCCACAAGCCTTTTGAGCATAGCGTCCTAAGCGCTACGTGTCTTCCGATTCCACCACCCCGGCCCCTTTCTATTTATCTATTACAATTTTTTTCCAAAAATCAACCCCGCTGAAGACGCAAAAGGTTTTCGCAATCTTCAACGGGGAAGAAAATGAAAGCAATTTATTTTATCCTCTGACTATCATATCAACCAAAACAACAAGTCCTTTAGCCAAAAAACCAACCAATACGCCAATTAAAGCATAAAGGACGAATTGCCTTGCCGTGCCCACCTTGTCAGGGTCGCCCTGAGCCGTAACAAAGAAATAGCCCGCCACTATGATGAAGATGGCAGCAACAATAAGCAGGAGAGCGAATAGCCAGTCAGAAATCCTAGCCAGTGTTTGCATTATATCAACTTCTCCCCAAGCAGGGGCATCGCCGGGACCGGGTTGTTGAGCAAAGGCAAGCAAAGGCAGAAGAAGCACTGCTAAAAGACCTACGGAGGCAATATGCGATAAAATCTTTTTCATAATTATTTTTTAATTATAGCAATTATCCTGTGTTGGAAAATAGGAGCGGGAGCGACGTAAGAAACCGAGAGGTTTCTTAAGCCGGGTGTCAGGGTAATTGCCTTTTTCATAATTCGCTTTTTATAAGTTTAGTCTTCGACCTTTTCTGATTTTTTACTTAAAGACCGGGGGGCGGTTGGAGTTCCTTTCCCACAACAACTCTATGGAAGAACTCAATCAGCCCCTTTGCTCCTATTATAATACCAAGACCGATTAACGTCCAAAGAATTATCTTTTTGGCGGTTTCTATCTTCTCGGGCCTCCCTTGGGCGGTAATAAAGTAAAATCCTGATATAATAAGCATCATCGGAGCTGTCACCATTGCCAGGGCAAAAAGAAAGTCAATAATCCTTCCTATTAATTCTGTAAAGCTGTTTGATTCTATCGGATTATCAATAGTCACAGCGCTTACCGCTAGGGGAAGAAAAAGCAGTATAAATACTAAAAGGTGTTTTTTCATGCTTTTTTATTATACATAAAAATTACTCTTTTTCAAAAATCAATCCGTAATGATATTGCCCCGCATGTATGTTGTTCAAAAATCTAAAGTTTTTGGCTATATCCTTAACCTCTTCCTGGGAAACCTTTTGGGAAGGTCCTTGGGAGGCAGACTCTGCCCAGTCAATAACAATTAACTTTCCCTTGGGCCTTAAAATCCTGCTGGCTTCTGAAATCATGGCCTCTTTATCTTCTGCCTGAAAAAGGGTGTTAGATATAATCACCAAATCCACCGAATCCTCTCTCAGGGTGGAATTCTTTTCCAAGTCCGCCTTTATTATCTTAATGTTGCTCAATTTTTCTGCGACAAACTTGCTTTTTAAAGCATTAAGGGGCTCTTCCTGAACATCAATGGCATACACAAGCCCATCTTCTACTTTCTTAGCCAAAGGAATAACAAAGCCCCCGGAGCCGCATCCAAACTCTGCTACCACCATGTCCAGACTTAAGGGAATCTCTTTCAAAACTTCCTCTGGTTTTAGAAAAGTCATATAAAGGCAGTGGAGACGACTTTGTCGCCCTGCGCCAATCTTATTATTCTTACTCCTTGAGTGGCCCTGCTCAATTTGGGGACAGAGGATATCTTAGTTCTAATCACGTGTCCCTTGGCTGAGATAACAATAAGGTCTTCTTCCTCTCTTAAAACCCGGGAGGCCACTATATCCCCTGTTTTGGAAGTAATATTAGCGGTCTTAATGCCGCCTCCTCCCCTTCCCTGAATACGATACTCTTTAATTTCTGTCTTTTTGCCATACCCCTTCTCTGTTATTACCAGTAAATACTGGGGTTTCTCTTCGCCTTTGCGGATTACGTCCACAGAAACCACCTTGTCTTCCTTGCTCATCCTAATGGCTATAAGGCCGGCTGCTGTCCTCCCCATTGTCCTCACGTCTTTTTCCCTTATCCTAATGGACTTGCCTTTTCTGGTTACTATGACAAGATCGTCTTTACCGGTTGTTTTAACTGTTTTCCTTAAAAAATCGTTTCTCCTCAATTTCAGGGCTATTAATCCTGACCGACGAATGTTTTCAAAAGCCCCTAAAGGAGTTTTCTTTATTATACCATTTTCAGTGATCATAACTAAATTCTTAAATCCGTAATCCGAATCCTCCTTTCCCAAAGGCTGCAGAGAAAGAACTCTTTCCCCGGAAGATAGTTCCAAGAAGTTTAAGAGTCCCCTGCCTCGGGAAACTCTTGTTCCCTTGGGAATCTCGTAAGCAAGAGTTCTAAAAACCTTGCCGGAATCAGTAAAGAACAGCATAGAATCGTGGGTCTGGGCCAAAAGGAAATGCTCTACGATATCATCCTGCATCGTCTTCATGCCTAAGATTCCCTTGCCTCCTCTCTTTTGAGTCTTAAAAATACTCGGACTCACTCTTTTAATATATCCTCCTTTGGTCAAAGTAATGATTGTTTCCTCCTGAGGTATTAAATCCTCCTCTGCGATCTCCCCCAGTTTTTGAACGTAAACCTTAGTTCTTCTCTCGTCTCCGTACTTTTCTTTGACTTCTTCTAATTCTTTTTCCACCACTTTCTTTATTTTTTGGGGACTATTCAGAATAACAGTAAGTTCCTTAATCTTCGCTCTAATTTCTTTAAGCTCTTCCTCTATGTTCTTCCTTTCCAGTTTTGCCAGAGAAGAAAGTTTAGTGTCTAAAATGGCGTTGGCCTGAATCTCAGAAAGTTTAAACTTCTTCATTATTTTTTTCTGAGCGTCGTTTCTGTTCTCTGAAGACTTAATGGTTTTGATGACGTCGTCGATCTTGTTCAGGCACTTATGAAGCCCCTCTAAAATATGTTCTCTGGCCTTGGATTTTTCCAAATCAAACTTAGTCCTTCTATAAATTACTTGTTTCCTGTGGTCCAGAAAGAAACTTAGGAAATCTACCAGAGAAAGCAGTCTGGGCTGGATGCCGTCCACCAGGGCTATCATATTTAGATAAAAACTCTTCTGGAGGTCTGTAAACTTGTACAATCTGTTAAGAACTTTTTTGGGATAGGCGCCTCTCTGGAGATCTATGGCTATTCTCAAGCCTTCTTTGTCAGATTCATCCCTGACATCTTTCACTCCGTCTACTTTTTTGTCTTGAACAAGTTTCGCTATCTGCTGGACTAATTTTGCCTTCTGGACCTGATAGGGAATTTCTGTAATTATGACCTGATCGTTTTTTTTCTTCCCTTCTATAATTTCTGCCTTGCCCCTGTTTATAACGGCTCCTTTGCCTTGAGAGTAGGCGGAAACAATGTCTTTTTTGCCGTATATGGCCCCACCCGTAGGAAAGTCAGGTCCTTGCATAAACTCGAAAAGGTCTTCTGTGGTGGCCCTGGGATGATTCAATAAGTGAATTGCGGCTTCGCATACTTCAGTAAGATTGTGAGTAGGAATATTTGTTGCCATGCCCACGGCAATACCCACCGCCCCGTTTAATAAAAGCTGAGGCACAGGGGCGGGGAGCACAGAAGGCTCTTGCCTGGTGCCGTCGTAATTATCCATAAAGCCCACCGTATCTTTCTCAATGTCTCTAAGCAGTTCTTCCCCTATTTTGCTTAATTTACACTCTGTGTATCTTGCAGCAGCCGGAGGATCTCCGTCGATTGACCCCCAGTTCCCCTGACCTATCACCAGAGGATACCTTAAAGAGAAATCCTGAGCCATCCGAGCGATAGTATCGTAAACTGCAACATCCCCGTGGGGGTGGTATTTCCCCAAAACCTCGCCCGTTACTGCGGCAGACTTTCTGAAACCGCCTCCGGGGGAAAGCCCCATGCCATACATGGCATAGAGTATCCTCCTATGCACAGGCTTCATCCCATCTCTAACATCGGGCAGAGCCCGGCTGACTATAACCGACATGGCGTAGTCGATATACGAAGTCTTCATCTCAACCACTATCTCTCTGGTATTGATCTTCGGCTCTTGGGCTTCTTTATTATTGTTCTTCTTTTTGGTCATTGATTTCTCCTTTAGATTCTTTTAAGAGTTCCTGAAGTTTCTTTTCGCCCTCCTCAGGAATCTCAATCTTAGGGACGACTCTTAAATCATTTTTGATAGATTCCTTGCCTCTTTCCATGCCCCGCCTAATTTCTTCTGTCTGAAAATCAGCAATGGCCTTTTTAACATTAAGTGTCCAGAAAAGGCATAGTCCTGCTCCAAAGACGACAACTGTAGCCCAGAGAATAATCTTCTTCTTGCCGGAGGACAAGTTCTGGATTTTTTCTAAAAAGCTCACAAATTATGGCTTTAAACTGATAATTTTGGCAGAATCTGCAGAAATGTCCTTCTTTTTGATGTTAATCTTGGGGAGGGGCTCTGTGTTTTTTACGCCGGCTTCTTTAAGAAAGCCCTCTAGGGTATTTAGCTTTTCTTTCAGTTTCGGGATTTTGTAATACATAGGAATGGTGATCCTGGGCTCAATCTGAGTCATTATTTTAAGAGCCTCCTTGCCGTCAAGAGCCTCTCCTCCTCCCACCGGCACCATTAAAATATCAATATCCCCTATGGCCTCAACCTGCTCCGGATTCAGTTCTTTTTGCTTTAACAGACCAAGATGGCAGATAGTTATTCCTTCTGTTCTAATAACATAAATAGTGTTTTTTGTCTCGTTGTGAGAAGAAAGCCCTTGGACGTAGCATCCGCCAACATCATACTCTCCAGGCCCTGAAATTAAAAAATACTCCCCTTTTTCTTCAGAGGCCCCGGGATTAGTCAGCATTACTATGTCGCATCCACCTTTAGGGCCCCGAAGGCCCGTTCCCTTCTCCAGCGGGTCTATTAGTATATTTAAGGATTCTCCCCTTCCTTTCTGCGAACTTATCTTGAAACAAGTTTGTCCGTACCAGTTAATATTCATGATATTTAATCTTCAATTCTTTTATTTTACCATTAATAATTTTAATTTTCAATTATAGTTCCATAGATTAAACATTATTTGACTCTTGCTTTCTGGATAATTTTATGTTAATTTCAAAAATATATGAAAAAGATATTAGCCGACAATATTTTGGTCAAGCCGCCGAAAGCGGGGGAGATAGTGGAAGGAAAAGTAGTAGGCAAAGGAAAGGCCTCTCTGTATTTGGATTTGGGGACTCGGGGAACCGGCATAATTTATGGAAAGGAGTTTTACGACGCTAAAGACGAGATAAAAAAACTGGGGGATGAAGACATTGTTTGCGCCAAAATAGTGGATTTAGAAAACGAAGAGGGATATATAGAGCTTTCTTTGTCCCAAGCCAACAAGGAAATGGCCTGGGGAAAAGTAAGGGAACTCAGAGAAAACGACGAAGCCTTCCCTGCCAAAATAGTAGGAGCAAACAAAGGTGGGCTTTTGGCCAAGGTTTCAGGCATTTCTGCTTTCCTGCCAGCCTCCCAATTATCTCCCGATAACTACCCTAAAGTAAAAGACGGGGATGCCCAGGAGATATTAAAGTCACTGCAGAAACTGGTGGGCCAAGAATTAGAAGTTAAGATCTTTGACCTCGACTCCCGAGAAGACAAACTTATACTTTCTGAAAAAACCAAAGAAAACGAAAGAACAGAGGAAGTACTCAAAAATTATAAGGTGGGAGATGTGGTTGAGGGAGAAATTACCGGCGTAGTTGACTTTGGCGCTTTTATAAAATTCCCTGCAGACAAAGATGAAACCAACGCCATAGAAGGGCTTATCCATATTTCAGAGATTGATTGGCAACTTATAGAAGACCCCTCAGAGGTTATAAAAACCGGCCAGAAAACAAAAGCGAAAATAGTAGATATTTCCAACGGCAAGGCCTCGCTTTCCTTAAAGGCGCTTAAAAAAGACCCATGGGAAGAAATCGAAAAGAAGTACAAAAAAGGAGATGTGGTTGAGGGAAAAGTAAAAAAGTTTAATCCTTTCGGCGCTTTTGTCCAAATCACAGATAAAATTCAGGGGCTCTGCCATATTTCAGAATTTGGAACTCAAAAAAAGATGGAGGAGTCTCTGGAAATAGGCAACAAATACAAATTTAAAGTAATGTCTATTGATTCCAAAAATCACAAAATGGGCCTGAAGCTGATTAAATAAAAAGGCAAGGGAACAAGAGCAGGAAACAGGGAAAGAGGTTCTCTGTTTTTATATACCCGAAAACCCTTGACATTTTCAACCGCAGGAGTTATAATAAACTCAGCTCTTTGACGTACAAAGGGAAAAGGAAAGAAACAAAAAAACGAAAGGAGTTTTACGATGGAACACAGCGACCATGTCCAGATTCAGTGGCAAGCTTGCCCTGTCTGCGGCAAGAGAAACCGCGATCCGGAACACCCTCTCTGCTCCCAGTGCAACCAGGCCTATAGCGAGGAGGCGGCAAACAGGGCCGCAAATCTCGAGAGCTTTCCCAACCGGGTGGAATGGGCCTACCAGATGGGCCTTCGCACCCTCGTCCGGATACAGGAAGAGCACAAAGAGGTTTCGGCTGTCACCTGGCCGATACTCGAGAGAGCAGGACAAGAGATCAACGAAAGCCTGGGTAGAAGGATCGACCCCGCGATCTTCCACGAAGCCCGGCTGAAGAGGTACCGCAAGCTCCTTGAGGACGCGAAGGAGGTGTCTCCCGAAGTCAAGGAGGCAGCCGCGAGAGAGCGTCGGCTCTTCGCCGCCATCTGTTCGCTGAAGACGTTCCTGCAAGACGTTGAAGCCAGGCAGGAGCAAGAGTCGGGGTCCGACGAAGAAGCTCAGCCCGTTTCAGAAGAAGAGGTCGAATAGGGTCTCGCAACCCGCATCTCATGTTTCTTTCCTTTCCCTAAAGGCTCCGCATTATTGTATACGGGGCCTTTTTTTATTCTTGAATTATTAAGAATAAAGTGGTAAATTTAATAATAATCTATGAAGAAAAAATCTCTTAAAAACTTTATAAAGAATTTTGTGGGGATTCTTTTAATCTTCCTGGTAATCTCTGCCCTTTTCGGCCTGTTTACTAATCCTTTTGAGGAAAAGAAAAAAATATCCTTTACCAAACTCGTAGAAGATATTGAGCAGGAAGAGGTAAAAAGGATAGTAGTGGAGAATTCGGAACTGACAATCGTCTACAAAAACGGAGGGGAAACAATCTCCAGGAAAGAACAGGAGGTAGCTCTTACCGAGTCTCTTCTTAATTACGAAGTTTCCCCTGAAAAGATAAAGAAAGTTGAAATCGAAACCCGCCAGGAAGGCGGCGCCTGGTCTTGGCTATTGCCGCTTTTAGTATATGTGCTCCCGCTTCTTTTGTTTGGACTCTTCTTTTTCTTCATCTTAAGACAAGCAAAGTCGGGGGCCTCCCAAGCGCTAAGCTTCACCAAAGCCAAGGCCAAACTATTCGGAGCAAAAGGATCTTTTAAGGACAAGGTTACTTTTAACGACGTAGCTGACCTAAAAAACGCCAAAGAAGAGATGAAAGAGATTGTTGACTTCCTTAAAGAACCCCAGAAGTATTTGAAAATAGGAGCAAGGATTCCCAAAGGAGTTCTTCTTACGGGAATGCCCGGCACAGGAAAAACTCTTCTGGCCCGGGCCGTAGCAGGAGAAGCCAATGTTCCCTTCTTCTCTATTTCAGGATCAGAATTCGTGGAAATGTTCGTAGGAGTCGGTTCAAGCAGAGTCCGGGATCTCTTTGCTACTGCCAAAAAAACCGCTCCTGCCATTGTTTTTATTGACGAATTGGATGCCATAGGCAGGCACAGAGGAACCGGGATTGGAGGAGGGCACGACGAAAGAGAACAAACCCTGAACCAGATTCTGACAGAAATGGACGGATTTGAGAAAGGAGCAAATGTCATAGTAATGGCGGCCAGCGTAACAGGCGACACCCCGGTTTTGATAAAGACAGATGGGAAACACAAACTTCTGCCAATCTCAGAAGTTGTTGATCCTTATTATAAAAAGGGTGAGGAAAAGACTGAAAAGAAGACCCCTCGTCTCCGTATCCTGGGGTTTGAAAAGAAAGACGCCAAGAGAGAATTCAAAAACAACCTTTATTTCTCCAACAGCGCTTTTAAAAAGGTTAGGAGTGTTTTCAGGCACAAAGTCAATGAGATTTACAAAATTAAATATCTAGGAGGAGAGATTAAAGCTACAGGAAACCATTCTGTCTTTATAAGAACCTCCCTGGGATTAAAAACAAAAGCTGTCAGCGAATTGTTACCAGGGGATATCTTGGTCGATCTTCCCCACAAAGCCAACCGAACCACCGTTGCTAGAAGAGAAATCAGAGCGCACAATTTCGCCCCAGAATTCAACCTTGAACTTCCGATACGGAAACCTCTTTTTGAAAAGCTTGAACCAGTAAATCTTGCTTATCAGTTTGCCCTGGCAAACAGTGAATTAATATCCCAACCCCAAATAGCCCGATTAACCGGTTTCTCACAGAGAACTATTGGCAGATGGCAACAAGGAATATGCGAACCACGAAGTCTGTCGCAGAACTATTATCAACATCAAGACATGCTCCCGGAAAAGATTAAAGTAACCCCCGCTTTAATGCGTCTTCTGGGGTACTATACGGCCAAAGGATATACGCGAAAAGAAATTGACTTCTGCTTTAATAGAAACAATAGGGAAATAATAGAAGATACTAAAAACTTAATGAAAGAGGTATTCAACCTAGAGCCCGACGCAATGAGATTCAAGACCCCAAGAGCTGTAAATATTGTCTATCAGTCCAAACCCCTTGCAGATTTCTTTAGTCGCCATTGCGGGGAAGGAAGCGAAAACAAACATTTGCCAGAATTTATTTTTGATGCACCATTTGAATATTTTCAAGAATTTTTCAGGGGGTATTCGGCAGGCAACGAGCACTTTTACAAAAACAGTAATGGAAAAGGAGAAGTAACTTCAACGAGCAAACAGCTGATCTTAGAACTTAACTGGCTTTTTAGAATGCACGGGCTCAAGAGTTATATCTCCTGTTTTGAGACCAAAGAAGGACGCAAAATCGGCAATGGCAAGCCCCTCAAAAAAAGCAATGCCTGGAGATTGGAATTTGGCAGGTCTCAGAACCCCTTGAAAGACAACAGCAGAGCAACTGGTTCTGTCTGCCGTCCCATTGTAAAGAAAGTCGAGAGAATTCCTTACAGAGGCTATGTTTATGACTTCTGCGGTTGCGAAAACGAGGCCTTTTTTGGAGGCGAAACTCCCCTCCTCCTGCACAATACCAATAGGCCAGACGTTTTAGACCCCGCTCTTTTAAGGCCGGGGAGGTTTGACAGAAAAATAACTCTGGATCTTCCGGACGTTGACGGCAGAGAGGCTGTTTTGAAAATCCATTCCAAAAACATACCCTTGGCTTTAGATGTAGATTTAAGAGAGGTTGCAGAAAGAACCCCCGGTTTTTCGGGTGCCGACTTAGCCAATGTTATCAATGAGTCTGCCTTATTAGCGGCCAGAAGAGACAAGAAACGAGTCTACCAGGCAGAGTTGATAGAATCCATTGAAAAGGTTCTTTTGGGCCCCGAGAGAAAAAGCCACATCTTAACAGAAAAAGAGAAAGAAATTGCAGCATACCACGAAGCAGGCCACGCCCTGGTCTCTAGCTTCTCGCCGGGGGCAGAACCTATTAGAAAGATATCTATCATTGCCAGAGGAGGAGCGGCGGGATATACTTTGAAAATGCCTACTACGGAAAAGAGGTTAAAGACAAAAACTGAATTCCTCTCAGAAATCGCTACCCTTCTAGGGGGATACTCGGCAGAAAAATTCAAGTTTAAAGAACTGACTACGGGTGCCGCCAACGATCTTAAAAAGGCCTCGGAGTTGACAAGAAAACTGGTAAAAGAATACGGTATGTCAGAACTAGGCCCTATTTCTTACGGAGAGAAAGAAGAAATGGTCTTCTTGGGTAAGGAAATTTCAGAAGAAAAAAATTATTCAGAAAAAGTAGCAGCCCGAATTGACAAAGAGGTAGAAAAGATTACAAAGAAAGCGCTGGATAACGCTAAAAGCATTCTTAAAAAAAGGAGGGGGATTCTGGAAAAGCTTGCCAAAACTCTGATTGAAAAGGAAACCATAGAAAAGAAAGATTTTGAAGACATTATAAGGTCAGGCAAAAAGAAGGCTTCTAAAAAGAAAGTGAGCAAGAAGCGCATAAGAACGAGGACAAAAAAGGTAAAATGATTTGGGGCACGTAGCTCAAGGGTGGAGCATTTCTCTTATAAAGAAAAGGTTCCTGGTTCGAATCCAGGCGTGCCCACCGAAACCAAACGTTCAGATTCTTCAAGACTAATTCGTGAGCGGCGCAAAACCCATAAAAATTGATTGCTTGATAGAAAGAATTTTGTATGCTCCTCTTAAAAAAATAAGTTTTGGCTGGATTTTGCGCCACCGCTAGACAGCAAAGCCGCGGAGTAGGATATTGCGAGCGAAGCGAACGGCGCCCTTTCCAATTTTCAAGAATTTCTGATAAAATGAGTTCGAACGGAGCTAATATAGGTACGCGGGGCGCGTAGCTCAGATGGCTAGAGCGTCACACTGACATTGTGGAGGTCACAGGTTCAAGTCCTGTCGCGCCCACTGATTTATGAATTTAAAAACTATTTATGAAAACAAGGACATCCTGGCAATAGAAAAACCTGCCGGGATGATTGTTTTTTCAGAAGAGAACTCAGAAACGGTTATCGCCCACCTTCTAAAAAAATATCCCGATTTAAAGAAAGCAGGCCCTCCTCCTAGGCATGGCATAGTCCACAGATTAGACAAGAACACTTCGGGGGTCCTGCTGGTAGCCAAAAATAAGGACTCTTTAAAATTCTTTCAAAGCCAATTCAAACAAAGAAAAGTAAAAAAGAGGTACAGGGTATTGGTAACAGGAAGCATAGAAAAAGGAGGTATCATTAAAACATTAATAGGAAGGGCGCCCAAGAACAGAAAAAAACAAAGAGCATATCTCCCTTTTGAGCCCAAGTCAGAAAGAAAAAGAGAAGCAATAACTAAGTACAGGGTATTGCAAAAGTTTAAAGAATATACTTTAATAGAAGCCAGACCCCGCACGGGAAGGAAACACCAAATAAGATGCCATTTTTCTTATATCGGTCACCCCATAGCAGGAGATAGCCTTTACGGCTTCAAAAACCAAGTCAGAATAAATCTTAAGAGGCAGTTTCTCCACGCAAGTTATCTAAGAATAAATATGCCAGATAACAAGGTAAAGGAGTTTTTTTCTGAACTGCCGGAAGAATTAAAAGAAGTAGTTAACGCCTTAGAAAAACATGAGCAGTAAAATAGAATTATTCAACAAAAAACAATTAAAAAAATCCGGGGAGAAATTAAATATAAGAGCCGGGGACCACGTTAGAATTCACCAATCTATCCAAGAAAAAGATAAAGAAAGAACCCAGATTTTTGAAGGCGTAGTTATAGCCAAAAAACATGGCAAAGGACCTTCTTCCACCATTACAGTAAGAAGGGTGGTTTCTAGTGTAGGAGTAGAAAATATTATCCCTGTTCATTCTCCTTCTATTAAGAAAATAGAGGTTACTAAAAGATCTAAGACAAGAAGGGCTAAGTTATATTATCTTAAGTCCATTAAAGGAAAGAAAACCAGATTAAAAAGAAAGGACTTAACAGAAGCCATTGTCTTTGAGGAAGAGAAACCAAAAGAAGAAACTCCCACCGATGACGATAAAGAAGAGAGTCCGGAAGAATCGCAGGCTGAGAAACGAGAAAAAGGAGACGAAGAAGCCAAAGAGAATAAATAATAAGTGGCAATCAGAAAAATCGCAATTCCTTTTTTCTCAAGAAAATATTTTAAAAACGCCGAGGTGGAGGAATTGGCAGACTCGCAGGCTTGAGGGGCCTGTGGCCGTGAGGCTGTGCGGGTTCAAGTCCCGCCCTCGGCACATCAGAACGGGGCTCTGGCTGATCATCTTTCTGAGAAGCCAGAGAAAGGGTGATTTCAGAGCGCGGCAAGGAAGTTGTAGTATGTGTGCTGCGCCGACGAAGCCGTAACAAAGAAATCATTCATTCTCTGGCTTCCCCAAGGGCGTTAACATTTTGCCTCATCTGCGCGAGTTTTCCTCGGGACGAGGCACCAAGGCATCGCCTCCTCAAAAGAACTCGCACATCTGAAGTAAAATCTTAATGCTCAGAAGATGATAGTTCAAATCCTGCGTCTTAATGGGCGGTTAGCTCAGTTGGCTAGAGCGTCTCGCTTACATCGAGAAGGCCGCGGGTTCGAGTCCTGCACCGCCCACTGGAATCTTTTAACCAGATTTATTAAAATAATAAATAGGCCGCGGTAGCTCAGGGGTAGAGCACATCTCTGAAAAAGATGTGGTCGTCGGTTCGATTCCGACCCGCGGCACAAAATGCGGGAGTAGCTCAGCGGTAGAGCGTCTCGTTGCCAACGAGAAGATCGCGGGTTCAAATCCCGTCTCCCGCTCCACTATTCGACTTTCCGATTTTTAACCGACGAGACGAATTGATGAATGGCGCAAAGCACCACCCACGAAAAATTGTGGGAGGCCCGTCCTCCCACAATCTGAATAACTTTAGCCAATTATTAACTGATTCGTTTCGCAACATGATTTAATGCTTCATACTGTAAAGTGTGCCGCAGGAGAGCGCCATGAATTCTATTCCAAAGTGAAACGTTTTTAGTTTTCTCTTTTTGCGTAAAAT
>CAYZKD010000009.1:0-25753 GCA_964479375.1 uncultured Candidatus Saccharibacteria bacterium
ATTTTACGCAAAAAGAGAAAACTAAAAACGTTTCACTTTGGAATAGAATTCATGGGGTAATGTATACAGACATATTGCACTTTTTCAGATAATCTGAGGGCGAAATGTCCGTATGATAAACATTGGTGATTCAATACCCTTGCGCCAGTCTTTGGTAAAATGTATGTATATGGCATACGCAAAAACTTGTGGGAAGGCGAGCCCCCTATATTAATCTGTCCGAAATGTGCGTTAACTAACTAAGAGTTAACTCTTAGAGAATGAAAATATTTTTTTGGAAACGAGGAAGAGAATAGCCAAAGTAACAGGCAGTATTAAAAGCCAGAAATACCATCTCTTAAACAGGTCTGAAGAAAAGATGAGACTGGCAGCGGCGCTGGTTCTTCCCTTAACCGCGATATCTATCTCTGCGTAATCTGAAGCAGAAGAATCGTTTACACTTACCTCTCCTATCACCTCCACTTGCTGGCTGGTCTCCAGATCTTTGAGGGCTTTACCCTGAAAACTGATTGTTCTGGTTGTGTTGCTGGGCAGAAAGCCAATACTAACCCCCTTCTCGATATTTCCATAGAGAAAACTTCCTTCTATTGTCAGTTCATTGTCATAATCTATCTCTGAAGGAAAAATGGCCTTAACCGCAACCCCGTCCAGATCTTCGGGCCCGCTATTAGTAATATTCATTAAGAAGTAAACTTTTTCCCCTGCACCGGATTCTATAGACTCCTGCCACTTGTTTTGTTCCTCGTCATTTTTTACTAAAATTGAGACAACCAATCCGAGACAATCCTCAAAACAACTGCAGTTGTCTTCTCCGCAATTGCAGGAGCCGTCTCCACAGTGATCACATTCTTGGCAATAATCTTCAGATCCCTTTTGGCAGACAGAACCATCACACTTAAGATCGTTAAAGCAGACTCCATTGCTACACCCGTCTAAGGTGCAGTCGTTGTCGTCAGAACATTCTCTGTATTTTTCCTGTCTCCCCCCATTTGAGTCATACCAGTACATATCATCTTCATAACATCCCTTGGTGTAGTGAGCATAATATGTCTGCTGAGGGGTTACGCAGGAAGGATTGTATTGACAATAAGGACTGCCCGAGGAACAGGTTTCAGCATAAGTGCAGTAATCGGAAACCTGCCAGTTTCCCCAATCCCAGTCGCTCCATTCTCCCGTGCACTGAGAGCTTGATCCTGAACAATATTTAAATCTGCTTTCTGTTCTCTTTCCTGCATCAGCGCCGCACCCCGTGCCCCAAGGACATCCGTATTGATTTTGGGTCTGGACATCACAAACTGTGTCATCTGACTTGTAATAACATCCGTCACAGCAAGGACCGCTGGAACACTCACATTCTGAGACACATTCTCCATTTCTGCAGGCTTCGTTAGAGTCACACCTTTCCACCAATTCTCTTTCTGTGCGGGTATGAGAATAACAAGATCCGCTAGAGCATCCTTTTTCATAACAGGTTACTCTCTCATAAACATCTCCGTTGTAGCAGTAATTTTCTCCATCTTCTTCACAATAGTCTGAGCCACAATCTTCATGCTTGCTTAAGCGATCTCCGTATTTATTGAACCAATAAACATTTCCACGGTAACAAGCCAGACGATCTTCTTCGTCATCTTCAACTCTCACAGAACAAGTGGCTGTTTTGCTATCACTTCCAGATCTCACCGTTACGGTTGCAGAATAATTCCCCGGAGAATAAAATCTCTCTTTACAGGCAGAAGAATGATAATCATAGCAATCTCCATGCCATTTATAGGAATAGTAATATCCGTTACCTCCGCTTGCTGAAGCAGAGAAGGTTACTTCCTCTCCAGTTTCTGCAGGATCTGGATAAGCATCGCAGGTGACATAAAGATTGTCGTCTCTTACGCAGACGCCTTCTTGACAGATTTCGTTGTATCCACAATCGTCATATTTTTCTTCGGGATTGCCGCAAGAGTCATACCAATAAACATCTCCGTTGTAGCAGGCCCTATGGTCGCGGGAAGTACATCTTTGCTCAACGGAGACCGAACAAGAAGCACTCTGGCTTTGATTCCCAGATGTTACAAAAACTGTTGCCTCGTAATTGCCGGGAGAAGAAAAAGATCTATAACAATTACTGCCGGAGCCACCACAGTCTCCCGACCAAGAATAATTGTATGATCCCGTACCTCCCGAAACAGAGGAAACAAAGGTTGAGTATTCACCTGTTTTAATAGATTCCGGAGAAACATAACAAGAAACGCTTAGGGGAGGCAATGGAGGCGGAATTAAATCGAAAACCATGCATCCTGCCATAAGGCTATTATAGTTTGAATGAGGATAAGCAGCGTGCGTCGCGGTAATGCTTTTTACAGATGAAGAAACAACAATCTTTTCATCAACTGTTTCAATGCTGGTTGCGCAAGACGTATAATCTTGCAGGTCTTTTGTTTCACCCGTAATTGCTATATTCCCCAAATCACCCTTTAATGTTGCATACCATTGTTCATGGGGCTGAGATTGCTTCGCTCTGTCCTCGTGGCAATCGTAAGAATAAGCCTGAACCTTATATTCCCCCGCAGGAAGATTAAAATTCCTTGTTGTTTGAGCCCAAGATGAGCCGATCGAACGCAGTTGCTCATGGAACTCAACAATATATCTATCTTGCTTTTGAGCAAAAGGACAGGGCATAATTGTTTTTGCTCCAGCAGATTCAAATAAAAACGCGGAAATAAAAAAGGCGAAGACCACACAAAAAAATAATGGCTTTGAATACTTAAAAACAGAATGTATTTTCTTTTTGTTCATAATATCTTATTCTTTTATTATATCAGATTATCAGATATTATATCAGAATAAAATAATTATGTCAACATCAATATGCAAAATGCATAGATAACACCCTCGTTTCAGCAAATTTTGACAGGTTAAAAGCCCTACTCATATGCCTCATTCTCCATTTCAAATATTAAAGAAAAATGGTAAAATATTTCAATATGATGCTAGCCGTCGGACTGGGAAATCCAGGAGAAAAATATCAAAACACTCCCCACAATATCGGCTTTGAGATAGTAGAAAATTTTGCAAGAAAGAATAACTTTCCTGAGTTCTCTTTTTCCCAAAAGACTCACAGTTTAGTTTCCAAAAAAGATGACGTTGTTTTAATCAAACCCCAGACTTTTATGAACAAATCGGGGCTAGCAGTAAAGGCGGCTCTAGGGTTTTGGAAAGAAAGCCAAGTAATTGCGATTCACGACGACATCGATCTCCCGTTCGGCGAAATAAAAATCGCAGAAAACAGGGGTTCTGCCGGCCACAAGGGCGTAGAATCTACTATTCAAGAAATCGGAAATAAAGAGTTCATAAGAATAAGGGTGGGAATAAGACCAGAAAAAAGGGTCGCCAGCCCGGAAAAGTTTGTACTTCAAAAATTTAACCAAAAAGAACAAGAAATAAGAAATATCATAGAAAAATCAGTTAATGCCTTAGGAGATGTTTTAAAAAAAGGAACAGAAAAGGCAATGACTCTTTATAATTAATAACTATATGTAAGCCCCATGCCATAGAAATCCTATTTGAAAATGAATCGGCCAGTGAATGAAATTTTAATAGCAGGAATAACCCCCTATTTTTTAAAAAGGGGGTTCTTGTGGTTCCAGAAAAACAAAAGCAAGATAAGACGGGCGAGGGAAACCCAGTCTTTTTTCCAAGAAAACACGATCTTTCTAGAAAAAGACCAAGAATTAAGGCTTTCTCATTTAATAAGAAAGATTGATGAGCTGGGGTACGAAAAAGTCCAGACCATAGAAAACCCGGGAGAGTTCTCCCAGTTAGGAGGCATTGTCGAGATCTTTCCCATCAGCCAGAAAAACGCTGTCAGGCTAGACTTCCTCGGCAATAGAATATCCATCATCAATCTCTTAGACGGGGAAGTAAAAAACGAAAAAGAGAGCAGAGATCTTTTGAAAAAAAGGTTGAGAAATCAAAAGGCATACTCTGATCTCAAAGACGTAAGGCCCGGGGATTATCTTGTTCATTTAGACCATGGAATCGGCATTTTCCGGAAATTTGAAAAGTTCAAAAAAAGGGAATATTTTCTCTTAGAGTATGCTCGGGGAGACCGCCTTTTCGTACCCAGGGGGTTAGAGAGAAAACTCACAAGATATGTGGGATTTCTCTGTCCCCCTATTTCCAGACTGGGAGATACCGCTTGGCAGAAAACCAAAAGAAAAACAAGAGAAAAAGCAGAAAAATTAGCAAAAGAACTTTTAAGAATTTACTCTGCAAAAGAGACAACCGCGCGCATCCCCTACCCTCCGAATGATGAATTCGATTCTTACCTTGCCGCCTCTTTCTCTTATACAGAAACCCCGGACCAGAAAGAAGCCATCGAAGATATAAGAAAAGATCTTGAGAAAGAAAAGCCAATGGATAGATTGGTCTGCGGAGATGTGGGGTTCGGAAAGACAGAGGCTGCTTTAAGGGCTGCCGTAAAAGTAGCCAAATCAGGAAGGCAGGCAGCATTAATAGCTCCGACCACTATCTTGGCCGACCAGCATTATCGTAACTTCAAAAAGCGCCTTGGGAAGCTCCCCCTTAGGGTTTCTTTGTTAACAAGATTCCAGAAAAATCAAGAAATGATATTAGAAGAGATTAAGCAAAATAAAACAGACATCATAGTGGGAACTCATAGGTTGCTCTCTGAAGACATTGCTCCTTCTCTTTTCCAAAAAGAAAACTCGGGTCTTTTGATTATAGATGACGAACAAAGATTCGGGGTCAGGCAGAAAGAAAAGTTAAAGAAGATAAGAGGATCTATTGATGTGCTCTCGCTTTCTGCCACCCCGATTCCAAGAACTCTTCACCTTGCCCTTTCTTCTTTCAAAGAAATAAGTTTAATCCAGACCCCTCCTCCGGGAAGACTGCCCGTTAAAACGTTTGTCCTCCCCTACTCTCAAAAAACAATTAGGGAGGCAATAAACAGAGAGACAGAAAGAGACGGTCAGGTATATTACTTGCACAACAGGGTGCAAAGCATAGAAAGGACAAAAAGAAAATTAGAGAAGATGTTTCCTGGACTAAAAATAGGCCTGGCTCACGGAAGAATGAAAGAAAAAGAATTGTTAAAAAGCATACAATCCCTAAAGAACAAAAAAATAGACATGCTGATAGCGACTACTATTATAGAAAACGGCATTGATTTAAAGAACGTCAATACTTTAATAGTAGAGGAGGCAAGCAACCTTGGATTGGCCCAAGCCTACCAAATAAGAGGCAGGGTGGGAAGATCTTATAGAAAAAGCTTCGCCTATTTCCTTTTCAATTCCAAACTCACCCTGAGAGCTCGAAAAAGACTTCGAGCCCTTAAGAAAGCAAGCCAGCCAGGATCCGGTTATAGGGTGGCCTTGAAAGACCTGGAAATAAGGGGAGCAGGAAATGTCCTCGGTAAAGAACAGTCAGGAACTATAAACCAGATCGGCTTGAACTTATACTGCCAAATGATAAGCCAAGCGGTAGAGAAATTCAAAGAGCGCAAGATTTAAACTATCATCCTCTGGACGCCAGAACTCAGGATGTAAACCGGAGTCAGTTCGCCTAGCCCTCTGGGAAGCCAGAAAACGGCTGACTTCGCTACACCTCCTCGGGCGACGCACAGAACACGCCTTGTCAAGAAGCCTTGGAATCATCTTATTTTGGAGAAAAATGAGCAGTCAGAACCCTGCGCTCTAATAAAAAAGGGGCTCGTATGGGCCCCTTGAAAATTAAGGAAGAAGAGCAAGCTCAATGTTATTGATTTGGGCTTTTCTTTCCCGGTCTACTCTGGCTATGAACATTCTCCCTTTGATCCGGATAATGGTTTTTTTTATTTCCGGCCCCCCGAGGCTTCTGCTGCTGATGTTGTTAGTAGAGACCTCTATTACTAGGGAATCCCCAACAAAAACCGGCTTGCTGAACTTGGCGTTGCCGAAACTTCTGAGCATGCACTTCCTCTCAACAAATTCTGGATGGTTGATGCCCCAGTAAACGCCCAGGGTCTGAGCTGCCATCTCTGCGATGTCAACCCCCCTAAAAACCAAGTGGCCTCCTAGGACAGCATGCCCCTCGCAAATCTCTTCGGTAACTAGGAGTTTTCCTAAAACCTTGGGATTTTTTCCCTTAGTAATAGTCACCTGATCTAATAGTAGCATTCTTCCCCGATGAGGAAGAATGACTGCAATGTCATCTCCGCTGACTATAAGAGTCTTTTGCCCCTTCAGTCTCTGCTTCAGCAAATCGAGAATTCCTTTGGCCATTTTTTTCCTTTCTGATAGTTGTAAAAGGGCTTCTTCTCTCAAAGTACTATAATATTAAAAAAATTCAAGGTTTTTATTTTTTTATGTTACAATCTGTAGAATAAACTATTATGAGAAATCTAATCATAGTCGAAAGTCCCACGAAACAGAAAACCATTCAGAAATTCCTAGGGCCTGACTATAAAGTGGAGTCTTCTTTCGGACATATACGCGACCTGCCCAAATCGAAACTGGGAGTGGATTTAGAAAACAACTTTCAGCCGAATTACATCATTCCCACAAAAAAGAGAAAAGTAATCTCTTCTCTTAAAAAAGAGGCGGAAAAAGCAGATGAAGTCACTTTGGCCGTGGACGAAGACAGAGAAGGAGAATCTATCGCCTGGCATTTATCCAAAGTTTTAGAGCTTAATAATCCTCAAAGAATTGTTTTCCATGAAATTACAAAATCAGCCATTAAAGAAGCTTTAAAAAATCCCCGGCAAATTAATATGGGCTTGGTTAATGCCCAACAGGCAAGAAGAGTATTAGACAGGATTGTAGGATATAAACTCTCCCCTTTCTTGTGGAAAAAAGTGGCTAGAGGATTGTCTGCCGGCAGAGTCCAGTCAGTGGCCTTAAGACTGATAAATGACAGGGAAAAGGAAATCAAAAGCTTCAACCCCCAAGAATACTGGAAAATTACGGCCTTGTTTGAAAAAGGAAAAGAATTCGAAGGAATTCTCATTAAAAAAGAAGGAGAACCCATCCCTAAAATGGGGATTAAGAGCCAAACTGAGGCGAATAAAATATTAGAAGAGTTAAAGGGGGCTAAGTATAAGGTAGAAAAGATTGATAAGAAAGAAACCAAAAAGAATCCCCTACCCCCTTTTACCACCAGCACTCTTCAACAGGATGCATGGGCCAGATTAAGGTTTCCTGCCAGATTAACAATGGGCATTGCCCAACGGTTGTATGAAAGGGGATTAATTACCTATCACAGAACAGACTCTTTTAATTTGTCCCAGACATCCTTGGTTTCGGCAAAAAAAGTTATTGAGGATAAATACGGAAAAGATTATTGGGCGGGATATTTTAGAAGATACAAGGCTAAGGGAAAAACCCAGGAAGCCCATGAGGCGATAAGGCCGGCAGATCCCGAAAAAGAGCCCGATAAATTAACCGGAAACCAAAAAAAACTCTACACTATAATTTGGCAGAGATTTGTTGCCTGCCAAATGGCTCCTGCTTTTTTTAATTCTACTAAAGCAGATATTAAAGCGAGTACCTCTCATACTTTTAGAGCCACCGGACAAACAATGAAGTTCGCAGGATTCTTAAAGGTTTACCCGATGAACTTTAAAGAATCTGAGATCCCGGAGTTAAAAAAGGAAGATCCAGTAACCCTTAAAAAACTAGCTCCCTCACAGCACTTTACTCAACCGCCTCCCAGATACACCGAAGCCTCCCTGGTCAAAGAATTAGAAAAGAACGGCATAGGGAGGCCCTCCACCTACGCCATTATCATCTCAACTATTCAAGCAAGAAATTATATTCTCAAAAACGAACAGAAAAGGTTTTATCCTACAGAAATAGGAACGGTGGTGAATAAAATTTTAGTAGAGCATTTCCCCAGGATTGTTGATTTAAAATTTACAGCAGGAATGGAGGAAAAACTAGATAAGATAGCAGAAGGGAAGATTAAATGGACAGAGGTCTGCGAAGAATTATACACCCCCTTTGCCCGGAACTTAGAAAAAAAATATGAAGAAGTTTCCAAAAAAGAATTTACAGAAAAACCAACCGGCAGAAAGTGCCCAAAGTGCGGTTCTGAGCTATTCCTAAGGTTGGGCAGATTCGGAAAATTCTATGCCTGTTCTAACTTCCCGGAGTGCAAATACACAGAGCCCCTGGAAGACAAAACCTTGAATATTAAGTGTCCAAGGTGCCAAAAAGGAGAGCTAACAGAAAAAAGAACCAAAAAAGGAAAAATATTTTATGGGTGTAACAGATTTCCCAAGTGCGACTTTGCTTTATGGGATAAGCCCACAGGAGAAAAATGCCCTGAATGCAATTCTTTGTTGATAGAAAAAGGAAAAAAGATAAAATGCTCTAACAAAGATTGCGATTTTGAAAAAGATGTGTCAAAATAAATAGATCCGCCGGAGTGCTGGAATCGGAAGACAGGGCGGATTCAAAATCCGCTGTCCCCAAAGGACGTGTGGGTTCAAGTCCCACCTCCGGCACCAAAAAAGAACTCACCGATTTTTTCGGCGGGTTCAGGCGGGCGACGCAAAGCGTCGCCCAGGCATTTCGCCCCAGTTTTATGGATCAAATTTAGTAAGATGACGGAGAGAGTTTAAATTGATTTATTTTGAACACTAAAAAGCGGGGGTTTCCCCGCTTTTTATTATTTCTCGTTCCAGTCCACTCTTTTCCCCTTCCTGGAGGCTGCTTTCTCTGTAAACCCTTCGGGATATCTTTTCTTTAACTTTTCTATGTTCTCTTCCAGAATCTCTTCCATATTCCAGCCAAAAAAGTTGCAGATCATGGCAACATACCAAAGAGTGTCTCCTAAGTTCTCTCTTATACCTTCTTTTTGGTCATTGCCGTGGGAGTAGGTTTTTTTAATACATCCCGCCAGATCTCCTGCCTCGCCCGCCACTCCCAAGCCCCAAGTCATTATTTCTTTTTCTGCAGTTTCGAATTCCTTGGCCGTGTTCTTGGTTAATTTTTGGTATTCGTTTAAGTTCATACTTTCTTAATTATTATTTTCTTAATTATTATAGCAGCGATTCCTGCTATAACCATTCCCCCTAAAATGTCCGAGGGCCAGTGAAGGCCTGCAAACACCCGGGCCAAACCCATCAAAAGAGCCCCTGTAAAAAAAAGGATTCCTGCGTTTTTATTCCTATAAAAAAGGAAGAGGGCAATGGCAAAATAAAAAGCAGCGTGTCCCGAGGGAAAAGAGGAATTGCCCGGATCTTCCAAAAGCACATTAATATCCCCCGCCTCAAAAGGCCTCAACCTCGTCCAAAAATAATAGATAATATTAGTCAAGACAAATCTTGCCAGAAAAGCAGACAGCAAACCCCCCACTACTGCTTTCCAGAATTTATGAAACCTTAAGAAAAACAGCAAAAGCAGGACTGTTATGAGAAAATAGCCCAAATAATCAGCAAAAAACAGCCCCAAAAGGTCCAACTCCTCCCACCTTCCTGCCAAATTATTTATTAGTTCAAAAAGATAAGAGTCCACTATTGATTAAGCATTAAAAGATTTTCTAAAAGGCAGGCTACAGTCAAAGGACCCACGCCTCCCGGTACGGGCGTGATATAACCGGCCTTTTTCGAGACCCCTTTAAAATTTACATCCCCTGTTAATTGGCCCTTATCCAAAGAAGCGCCAGCGTCAATAACAACAGCGCCCTTTTTAATGTCTTCTCTATTGATTATGTTGGGCTTGCCTACTCCAGAGATTATCAGGTCTGCCTCCTTTAAAATATCCTTAGGTCCCTCTGTATCCTTTTCAACTACAGAAAAATCCACTCCTTTTTTCCCGAGCCAGACAGAAAGGGGTTTCCCTACCAATCTTCCCTTTCCCAAGAGAACAATTTTTTTTCCTAACAGAGAAATAGAATATTCTTTTAAAAAATAATTTACTGCGCCAACCACGGGAGGCAAAACCGGAGAATCCCCGGATCGAAAGTCTTCAAATCCTTTTTCGGACAAAACATCTACATCTTTTTCTTGAGGGACGGCATTCAACACCCCCTGAGATTCAAAATTAGGAGGAAGAGGCAACTGCACCACTACTCCGGAACTCTCGTTAGATATTTTTTTAATTTCTTTTATTAGATCATCCTGATTTATTTTTTCCTCGAACTCTACTTTCCTGAACTTTACAGAAACCGCCTTGCAGGCCCTTTCTTTCTGCTTGATAAAACTCCTGGAAGCAGGATCTTCCCCGACTAAAACCACAGCCAAACAAAGATTTAACTGTTCATCCCCGATTCTTCTTAATATCTTTTTAGAAAGGGTCCTCCCGTCTAATAATTCTGCCATATCAGTTAAGGTAGGGGAAACTTCTCACAAAGTTTCTTGACCTCTTTTCTTGCCTTTAGAATATTCTTCTTGCCAGAAACCGTTTCTGAAATCCAAAGCGCTATTTTTTTCATCTCCTTTTCTTTCATTCCCCGGGTAGTAATAGCGGGAGTGCCCATTCTCAGCCCCGAAGGATTAAAAGGAGAACTAGGATCAAAAGGTATGGCGTTCTTGTTTGTGGTAATGCCCACCTTTTCAAGTTTTTTCTGAGCCTCTTTCCCTGAAATGTTTTTGTTCCTTAAATCTATTAATATCAAATGATTATCAGTGCCTCCCGTTACTAAGTTAAATCCATGGTTCTTTAGTTCTTCTGCCAATGATTTGCAGTTTTTCACTATTTGACTAGCATATTTTCTAAACCCGGGAGAGGAGGCTTCTTTTAGACAGACGGCTATGGCGGCAATAGAATTTTCGTGAGGCCCCCCCTGAAGGCCGGGAAAAATGGCTTTGTCTATTTTCTTTGCTAAGTCCTTGTCCTTTTTAACGCCTTTTCCGGTAGTCATTATCATTCCTCCCCTGGGCCCCCGCAGCGTTTTGTGGGTAGTAGTAGTTACAATATGGACACAAGGGACGGGATCTGGATGGCTCCTGCCCACCACAAGACCCGCGATGTGGGATATATCTGAGGCCAGATAGGCACCAACAGAATCTGCAATCTTTCCCAGTTTCTTCCAGTCAAAAACCCTGGGATAAGCTGTCGCTCCCGCCCAGATCAGTCTGGGCTTGTATTTTTTGGCTAACTTCTCAATCTCTTTATAGTCTAAAAGGAGAGATTTTTCGTCCACTGTGTACTGAATAGAGTTGTAGTACTTGGCAGAAAAATTAACCTTCCACCCATGGGTCAGATGCCCCCCGTGAGCCAAATGCATGCCCATTATGGTGTCTCCGGGTTCGCAGGTAGCAAAATATACTGCCTGATTGGCGGGAGAGCCCGAGTAGGGCTGCACATTCACAAAGGGAACATTAAATAGATTTTTTGCCCTTTCCCTGCAAAGGTCTTCAATCTTATCGTAATACTCCAGTCCTGCATAATACCTTTTCCCGGGATAGCCCTCTGCATACTTGTCTGTGAGAAGAGAACCCAGCATCTCCCTTACAGAAGGAGAAGTATGGTTCTCGGAAGGAATCATTTCCAGAGTGGTTTCCTGTCTTTCTTTCTCTTTTTGATAGAGTTTATAGATTCTTGGGTCTGTTTTCTTAATTCTCATAATTACTTTCCCCTCCTTATAATTTTAGGCCTGTCTTTGCTGAAATCAACAACAGTGGAGGGATTGCTGTAAGGAAGATTCCCCCCCGAAAGTATTAAGCCGGGCCTTAACTCCTGGTCCTCAAAATATCTGAACACATCCTCTAGTCTTAAGGCAGAGGGGCGGCCTGAAATATTGGCAGAGGTGCCTGTTAAGGGTCTTTTAAACTTGTTTAGGATATCCCCGACCAACTTGTTGTCCGGGATCCTCAGCCCTATAGTCTTTTTCTTGGCATAAATTAACTTCGAAAGATCGGTATTCCTTTTTCTGAGAAGGGCTACTGTTATCTTGCCAGGCCATATCTCCTCCAAGAACATCTTCATCTCCCTGTCCATTTTGGCGTACTTTTTTGCCATATCCACATCTTTTACAAAAACAGAAATCGCCTTTTTTTTGTTTCTTTTTTTTATCTGAAAAACCTTTTCCACTGCTTCTTTGTTGGTGGCATCGGCCAAAAGTCCGTAAACGGTGTCTGTGGGGCACACTATGACCTGGCCCCCGTTAAGACAATCCACCGCCTTATCGACCGCTGCGGGAGACTTGGCAGAAATAACTTCGAATCTTTTACTTCTCCAAAAAAGTTTTTTAAATTTTTTAAATGACTTCAATAAATAAGAAACTTGAATTATGTCCGCCGGATTTCCAAAATCTACCCAAAAGTCCTTTATTCTTTTAACTTTGACTTTTTTTTGTTTTGCCAATAAGTTTATAACATCTGTAATCTCGTATTCTCCTCTGGGAGACTCCTTAATCTTGTTTAGTTTTCCAAAAACATCCGGCGTAAACTTGTAAAGCCCGGTGTTTACCAAATTGCTGATAAATTTCTTGGGCTTCTCCACGATTTCTTTTAAGAAGCCGTTCTCTTCCACCAAGACCCCGTATTTTTCGGGGTGCTTCCTCCAAGTTCCGGCAACGCGACAATACTTATCTCTTTTCCCCATCGCCTTTAAGTCATCGGCAGAATAGAGATTGTCCCCGCACAAATACACAAAGGGCTGCTTTCTCAAAACCTTCTTGGCGCACATTAAGGGGCAGGCGGTGCCATATATTTTTTCTTTGGGTCCTAGAATATTATACTGACTTATAATTTTTATCTTGTACTGGCTTTCCCTCAATTTTTTTATAGGAGGTTTGTATTCTCTGAGAAATTCCTCAATTAATTCTTCCTTATACCCCGTCACCAAGAATATTTGTCTATAGCCCGCCCGAAAAAGATTGTCCAAGAGATAGGCCAAAAAAGGTCTCCCCTTGACCTTTATTAAATGCTTGCTTTTTTTGTTTGTTAGATGCAGCATGCGAGTGCCCTCGCCGGCTGCTGCAATCACCGCTTTCTTAATCATAATTAACGAGATGCCAGTTCAATGGCTTTTTTATTAATCTCGGAATGCTTAGAAGGTATGATTTTCAAAATTCCTCTCTTTACTGAGCCGGGCTTTAGAGGAATAAAGCCCTTGAGGGCAGCATAGGCCAAGAGATAGACCCCGCTAACCACCTCTTTGCCCAATTCTTGCTTGCAGATATCTGAAGCCGGCACCAGGTAAAGATTATCCTTTATAATTTCTTTCAGTTTGCTCTCTGTCTTTTTAGAAGGCCAGGATCCCTCAAAGGGAAGATAGGACTTGTTGACCAAAAACAAGGTGTTTTTGTTGGCATAAGGAATAGATCTTAGGCTCTCAAAAGTTTCTAGAGATATAATCAGGTCGGCTTCCCCTTTGGAGACAAGGGGAGAATCTATACCTTCCCCTATTTTGATGTGGGTCTCCACACTTCCCCCTCTTTGAGATAAACCGTGAAGCTCTGAAGTTTTAACGTCGACTCCCTCTATCAAAGTAGCCTCTGCTATCATCCTGGTCAGGGTGATTATCCCCTGGCCTCCTGTTCCTGAAATAATGATATTAAAATTCTTCATATTATTTAATCTGAATACAGGGCCTCCTTACTACAATAACAGAGGCTGTTTCTTTTTTGAGAAAGTCTTTTATTGTTTTTTGCAGTTCTTCAATCCGGGCAGGATCTATTGTCTTGGCATATTTAACCCCGCAAGCCCTTGCTATATCCTCGATCCCGATTTCCTTTGTGGGCTCCCCCATGCCCGTTTTTCCCACGCCGGGATTGGGCTGCTGGCCCGTCATGGCAGTAATCCTATTGTCCATTACGATAATCAGAGGGTTTGACTTGTTAAACACAGTATTAACCAAGGCAGGTATGCCCGCATGGAAAAAGGTAGAATCGCCAATAAAGGCTATTACTTTCTGGTCCGTGCTTTTTTTTATGCCATGGCCTATCCCAATAGAAGAGCCCATGCAAAAGAGATAATCCTGCAGGTTGTGGGGTGGAAAGCCCGCCAGCATATAGCAACCGATATCCCCTCCATAAATCGTACTTTTCGGGGCTGCCTTCTTTACTGCAGAAAACACAAGCCAGTAGGGACATCCTCGACACAATCTCGGAAACCTTTTAGGAAGTTCTAGAGATTTTACTCTGGGAGGAACGTAATTTTTGCCCGAAAACTCGGCTATCGCCTTCCTGACCTTTTCCAAATTCAATTCCCTTGTAACGGGAACCAATTCCTCCCCCGTTACTCTTACTTTGAGGTCTCTTGCTATTATCTTAACCTCTTTCTCAAGAAAGGGTTCTAATTCTTCTATTATTAAAACTTTATCCAGCTTCTTAACAAATCCTTTTATCTTCTTTTTAGGGAGAGGATAAAAAAAACCCAGTTTCAAAACGGGCATTTTCAAATCCATCTTCTTCATCGTTTCCCTAACGTGCAAATAGGAAATGCCGGAAGTAATTATGCCAATCCTCCCCCTGCCTTCTGAAAAATTAAGTTCGCTTTTCTCTGCGAATTCTTGTATCTTTTTTATCTTTTCCAAGAGTTCTTCTTTCATTTCTAAAACCCGGGGAGGCATAGTGACAAACTGCTTAAAGTTCTTTACGAACTTTCCTTTTTTGACGGTTTTTCTGAAAGCGACCTTCCCCGTCTCCACGGGCATTCTCTGGTGGGCAACCCTGGTAGTGATTCTTATTATCACCGGTATCTTGAATCTTTCTGATATTTCAAAGCCTTTTTTAATAAAATCCTTTGCCTCCTGGGCATCAGAAGGTTCTAAGACGGGAACATGAGACAAGTAAGCATAAGCCCTTGTATTTTGTTCGGATTGTCCCGAACTCCAGCAGGAGGGATCATCTGCCACTAAAATAACCATTGCTCCCCTGGTACCTGTATAGACAAGAGGGTTCAGGGCCTCCACTGCCACATTCAAGCCGAAGTGCTTCATGGAAACTAGGCATTTCAACCCAGAAAAACTGGCGCCGATAGCGGCTTCCAAGGCCACTTTCTCATTGGTGGAAAACTCAAAATAGACACCATATTCTTTGGCTATGTCCCCAAAAATATTCCCAATCTCAGAACTCGGGGTCCCGGGATAGGCTGAAACAAACCGAACCCCCGCTTCCAGAGCCCCTTGGACTACTGCTTCATTCCCCAATAAAATTTTCTTTTTCATGCTATCATAATAACACTTTTAAGAGATTCATAAAATGTTAAACAACTATGTTAATCACTTTGTCAGGAACAAAAATAACTTTTTTGATCTCCCTCTCTTTTATCCATTTTTTTATCCTTTTAGAAGAAAGGGCTTTCTCCTCCGCCTCTTTTTGCTCTGCTCCTTTCTTGATTTCTATCTTGTCCCTAACCCTACCGTTCACCTGAATAACTAGAAAGGCAGTTTCTTCCTTTATCAGTTTTTCTTCGAACTCAGGCCATTTTTGATTGCAACAAAGATCTTTCCCAGACCACAACTCTTCTGCAATGTGAGGGGCAAAAGGAGACAGAATTTTCAAAAATTCTTGAAAATCTTTTTCAGACATCCCCAACTCCTGACAAATATTAACAAACTCCATTAAAGAACTTACTGCCGTATTAAACTTCATAGCCTCGATATCTTCTGAAACCTTTTTAATTGTTTTGTGAAGAGCTTTCTTTGTCTCTGGAAAGGTTTCTTTTTGATGAATGTTGTCTTTTAATTTCCAAACCTTTTCCAAAAATCTCCTTGCTCCTATCAGTCCCTTGGTATCCCAAGGAATCATCTGGTCAAAAGGCCCCATAAACATTTCGTAAACCCTTAAGGTATCCGCGCCGTGTTTTTTCCTTACGTCGTCCGGATTTACAACATTGCCTTTGGATTTTGACATCTTAATTCCGCCCTCTCCCAAAACAATGCCGTGGGAAGTTCTCTTTTTATAGGGCTCAGACCCCAGAGACTTAGGAAAGGCTCCCGCGTCCCACAAGAACTTGAAAATAAATCTCGAATAAAGCAGGTGCAGGGTGGTATGCTCCATGCCTCCGTTGTACCAGTCAACCGGCATCCAGTATTTAAGAAATTTACCGCTTGCAATTTCTTGACCGTTGCGAGGATCGCAATAGCGAAGATAATACCAGTTAGAACCTGCCCAGTTGGGCATAACGTCCGTCTCTCTTCTGGCTTCTCCTCCGCATTTAGGACACTTGGCATTAACCCATTTCTCAACTTTAGCCAAAGGCGATTCTCCTTTTTCTGTAGGATTAAACTCTTTAACCTTGGGGAGTTTTACAGGCAAGTCTTTCTCCGGTACCGGCGCCCAGCCGCATTTAGAACAATGTATCATGGGAATTGGCTCCCCCCAATAACGCTGGCGAGAGAAAATCCAGTCCCTTAACTTATAGCAGACAGACTCTTTGCCCAAGCCCTCTTGAGAGAGCCAGTCAATAATTTTAATCAAAGCTTCCCGAGAATCCATGCCGTTAAACTTTCCGGAATTGACAAGAGGCCCCTCTCCTTCATAGGCTTTTCTCTTAATATCCCCTCCTTTAATAACCTCAACAATAGGAAGATTGTGCTTCCTGGCAAATTCAAAATCTCTGGCATCGTGGCCGGGAACTGCCATTATGGCGCCCGTACCGTAATTTATCAAAACATAGTCTGCGACAAAAACGGGAATCTTCTTATCGTTAACAGGGTTTTTTGCTTTTACCCCTCTAAGCTCTACTCCTGTTTTTTCTTTTCCCTCTGCCATTCTCTCTCTTTCCGGTCTTAATCTAGCCTTTTCAACGTAATTCGCGACCTCTTTAAAATTTTCAATTTTATCTTTTAATTTCTCCACTAAGGGATGCTCTGGAGCCAAAACCAAATAAGTGCACCCGAACAGAGTATCGGGTCGAGTAGTAAAAACGCCAACAGAAGCGTCTTCAACAAAGAAATTGACTTCTGCCCCCTTGCTCTTTCCAATCCATTCTTTCTGCAAAGTTTTAACTCTTTCCGGATAATCAACCTTTTCCAAATCCTTGATCAGCCTGTCTGCATATTTGGTAATTTTTAAAAGCCACTGTTCTTTTTCTTTTTTAACTACTTCTTCTCCGCATCTTTCGCATCTGCCTCCCACCGCCTCCTCATTGGCCAATCCGATCTTGCAAGAAGGACACCAATTAATAAGGATCTTTTGTTTGTAAGCCAGGCCCTTTTTAAACAATTGAATAAATATCCACTGAGTCCACTTGTAATATTCGGGCTCTGTAGTATTAATCTCTCTACTCCAGTCAAAAGAAAGACCCAATCTCTTTTGCTGATCTTTGAAAATCTTAGTGTTTCCTTTAGTCGCTTTTTCCGGATGAATCCCTGTTTTGACAGCATAATTTTCCGTAGGAAGGCCAAAGGCATCCCATCCCATCGGAAAAAGAACATTCAATCCCTCCATTCTTTTCTTCCTGGAGACAATGTCCATACCCACGTAACTTCTGCAGTGGCCTACGTGAAGGCCAGATCCCGAAGGATAGGGAAACTCGACCAAGGCATAAAACTTGGTTTTTTTAGGATCGTATTTAGCCTCAAAACAACCCCCGTTCTCCCACTCTTTCTGCCACTTCCTTTCTATTTTATCAGGATCATATTTTTTCATATGATTGATAATATCATATTTTAAATCATTAAAAAAGTTGCCAAAATCTTAAACATATGGTATATTACCAAAGGTTCCTTAAAAACTAAAAGGGAGAAAGAAATGGAAGAAACGGTCATTTTGATAGTGGACGACAGTGAACAGGTCCGGGAAGTGATCATAGACATTTTAAAAAGTTTTCCTCCTTCTTGCAATTACAAACTGATAATAGCAAGAAACGGCCAGGAAGCCCTTGATAAAATAAGGGACGGCTTCCCTCTTATAGACTTGGTAATCACGGACAACCACATGCCCCAGATGACAGGCATATCATTGATTGACCACATCAAGAAAATGCACCCTGCGATTCCGGTAATTCTCATGAGCGCAGAATCTGCTCCTCCAGAACACAAAGCCGACTGCTTTCTCAAAAAACCGGCAGATATTTTCCAAATCCCGCAATTAGTCCTCAGTCTTTTAGAAAAATAAGAAACAGAAAGAGCCAGATAACCTCTGGCTTTTTTTTATAGTCTAAAAAGGGTTTTGGCGTTTTGTGTTGTGGCTCTTTCCACCCGCTCGCCCCGGACATTGTTTATCTTATCGATTATATAAGTTACAAAAATGGGCTCGTTTCTTTCTTTTGCTGCCACAGGAGGAGTAAGAAAGGGACAGTCTGTTTCTATTAAAATCCTATCTAAGGGCGCTTTTTTGATTGTTTTGTCCAAATTAAGTTTAAAAATTATGCCGTTAAATCCGAGATAAAACCCCATGTCTAAATACTCTTTGGCTTGATTCCAATTACCCGTAAAGCAATGAACCACTCCCTTTAAGGATCTCCCCCTTAATGTTTCTATAAGGTCTTTGTGGGCTTTTCTGCAGTGGAAGACAACGGGAAGATTCAGTTCCTCGGCAAGATCCAATTGAGAAGAAAGGATCTTCTTCTGCAATGACTCCTGAAAATACGGGCTGTAATAATAATCCAAACCCACTTCTCCAATAGCTACTACTTTTTCGGAAGAAGCCAGCATCTTATACTTTTCCTTGTCAAATTCCTCTCCCCTCGCCGTGAATCCCCCTTCCTCTTTATCTGTCTTTGCCCCGGGGATAGAATGGATGGGATGAAGGCCCACGGTAGCATAAACTCCTTCAGAATAACGCCCTGCGATCTCTACCGCTTTCTTGCTGGTTTCATAATTAGTCCCTATATTTATCATCCAAACATTAGCGGAGAGGGTTTTTTCGATAACCTTTTCTCTGTCATCCTGATAAGATTCAAAGTTTAGATGGCTATGAGTATCAATAATCATTTTTTAATACTATCAAAATTTGGGAATAAAAAAACCCCGCTAAAAGCGAGGTTTATTTGACTTCTTAGAAGCATGGCAAGAAAAAACGATTTCTGCCAACCTGTCGCAGGTTACGCAGATAGCAACCGGATCATCCACCAGTTGGAACATCCTTCTTCTGGCTCTTCTCACCTTCTCGGGACGAAAAGTTTTTTCGTTTTCAGGTCTCATTTCTCTCCTATCAGAGCCGCATGTCGCGGATCATTTTAAAGACCGGAGCGCCAAAGAGCTTCCGTGCTCCGGCCCCGGGACCCCTCCAGGATCCCTTTGAGTCAGCAACAGATCCATGCGAAAGAAAACAGCACGGTCCAAAACATCTTTCTCGCCTCATCCCAAGTCATTCTAGCCTCCTTCTTGTTGGCAATTCCGTTGGTTCTTCCTAAGAAAAACAATTGGAGCGAAATGCTCTTTACGTTGACTGCCCGGTTTCTTGCCATGCCATCGCGATTTCCCTAATAAATAAAAAGAACTATAATAACTATCTTACAGGATTATCTTTAATTTGTCAAGGTTGGGTAAAATGTATACATACTTTTTGCACCTGACGCTATATGCAGGGAGAATAATATCGTCCATTGCTTGATCGGCAACAGAACGCTTTTGTAGAAAAATCGCGCAGAAGAAACCAGAAGAAATTCTAAGAGCAAACGCAGTCCAAATCTTTTGAGATAATGTAATGTGGGAGGACGGGCCTCCCACGAAATATGCCCTACTCCGGAAAAATGTGGGAGGACGGGCCTCCCACATTCCTTGGGGTTTTCATAATTAAAATTAGAAGATTTAGGGTCTCTCCCATCCCTTTTTCTCTTAATTTTTTATTGTCAGAGGCCCGGGCTTCTGGACGATATTGGGGCATAGATAAAACGCTTACACGCGAGGGAATAAAGCATCTGGGGCTTTGTATTTAAACGCCCCGTTGTCTAGTTCAATTCCTTTTTTTATTTTATCTGAGGTTTCTGGGAGAAAAGGAGAAAGCAGATCCGCTATCTCGTTCAAAGCAAAAAGAAGATTGCTTATTGCTTTTCCGCTCTCCTTCTCCCAAGGCCTTTTTTTATCAATATACTTGTCGCAAAAAGCGATTAAACCCCAGATCTCTTTTAAGGAATCGTGAAATCTTAATTCTTTTAAAAGATTCTCTGATTTCTCTTTGGTTTTTGCCCCTCTCTCCTTGAATTCATCTGCTGGTTCTTCTTTGAGGGGAAGCACTTTTTCCGCCATTGTTCTTATTCGGGAAAACAAATTACCTATCCCAGAAGCCAAGTCATAATTATACCTATCTTTAAATTTTTCATAAGTAAAGTCTCCATCTGCAGTCGGGGGAATCTCCCTTAATAAATAGTATCTCACAGCGTCTGTGTTGTACTTTTCCACTAACTCAAAAGGATCGACTACATTGCCTAGGCTTTTTGACATTTTTTCGCCGGCCACCGAAATAAAGCCATGCACAAAAACAGTCCTAGGGAGTTCCAGTCCCAAAGATAAAAGCATACCCGGCCATATTAAAGTATGAAATTTCAAAATATCCTTGCCGATAAAATGTATGTCTGCGGGCCAGTATTTTCCAAACTTTCGGCTGTCTCCCTCATATCCTATAGCAGAAAGATAATTGGTGAGGGCGTCAGCCCAAACGTAGATTCTCTGAGTTTCGTCATCTGGCACAGGAATTCCCCATTTTAGATCTTTGCTGGGACGAGAAAAGCTTACATCCTCTAATCCCTGCTTAATAATCCCAAGGGTTTCATTTTTTCTGCTCTCTGGCACTATCTCCATTCCTCCTTCTTTTATGGCTTTTTCTATTCCTTTTGAATGCCTAGAAAGGCGGAAGAAATAGTTCTCCTCTTTGACAAGTTCAGGCTCTACTTTATGGTTTTTGCATTTGCCGTCCAATAAGTCCTTTTCTGTAATAAAGGCCTCGCATCCTGTGCAATAAAGGCCTTCATACTCTTTTTTATAAATATCGCCGTTCTCTTTTAATTTCTGCCACACCTTTTTTACAGAAGGCCAATGCTTTTCTTTGTCTGTAGTGCGGATAAAGTCGTTATTAGACAAATTTAAAGCCTCTCCCAGTTTTTTAAACTTTTCTGAAAGATCATCAACAAATTCTTTAGAATCTTGCCCTTTGGATTCTGCCGCCTTGGCAATCTTGGCTCCATGTTCGTCAGTCCCCGTAAGAAAGAAAGTGTCTTTGCCTTTTTTTCTTTCCCAGCGGGCTATAACATCAGCCTGTATGGATTCTAAAGCGAACCCGATATGAGGCGGAGCATTGGTATAAGCGATACTTGTGGTAATGTATGATTTTTCCATAATTCAAAACTGGCACAGAAAATCTCTGATGGCTATAAGTAGCATATCAGGTTGTTATGGCCTCGCCTTCTTTTTTCTTCCTTAGAAACTCTTTTGTAAATTCAAACAATATGCCAACCAAGGGGATAACTAAAATAGCTCCCATAACCCCCCAGAGCTTCCCTCCGACAACCATAGATATTAACACAAGGGCCGGAGGCAAGCCAATAATTTTTTTCATTAAAACCGGGGAAAGAACATTTCCCTCAATCTGCTGAATAAGAATAAAGGCAATCAAAACAAACAGGGCTTTCATCATATTCAGGGGAAAGATAAGGAGAAACAGGATTACCCCCGTTACAGCGGCTCCGAGATAGGGTATAAAATTCAAGACCCCAGCCAGCAAGGCAAGGATAAATGGATATTTTACTCCGAAAAGGAGAAGGGTGACATAGGAGGCTACTGCTACAAAAAGACAGGCCAAGACTCTTGCTCCAAACCACCCGGAAACCTTTCTCTTCCCCCTCTGCCAAATATTAAGGACTACTGCTTCATATCTCTTGGGGAAGATAAGCATCAAGGCCCTTTCTACGACTTTATCTTCTATAGAAAGAAAAAACCCTGTGGCAATAACAAAAATAGTCGAGGCGATTCCTCCAAAAAGGGAGAAAGCAGCGCTAAAGACATTAGCAGACATCGTTTCCAAATTTTCGCCAAAAGCCCTAGTTAGCGACTCTATATCCCTAAAGGCCTCAAGGCCCAGCCCCTGAAGAGGAGGGGCTATCCTTTCAAAATAGACCGGGAGGGTGTCTACAAACTGATTTATCTCATGGGCGAAAATTGGGACCACTAAATAAACCAAAAGTCCCAAAATACCGAAGGCGCTGACATAAACTGCTATCGCTCCCAGTACCCTGGGTACTTTTTTCTTCTGCAGAAAATCAATAATGGGATCAAACAAGACAGCAATTACCAAAGCAAAAATAAACCAAATAAAAATATCCCTGATAGAATAAAGAAGGTAAAAAACTATTACAATAACAGAAATTTTAAAAATTGCGTCCCAAGATATATTTAAGTTTTGGTTTTCCATACTAAAACTTTAATATTTTTCTAAAATCAGACTCTTTTTTCACAGGTCCTATTAAAGCCAGATTAAGGTTTTCGGGCCGGAAAATATCTTTGGCAATTTTGGAGATTTCTTTCGCATTCACTTTGTTAATTTTATCATATATCTCCTCTAAAGTTAAAAACCTGTTTTCCGTTATCTCCTGAATTCCGTAGAAAGAAGCCAAATCATCCGAAGTTTCCAAATGAAGAGCCATCTTGCCCTTCAGGTTCTCTTTAGCCTTTTTCAGTTCTTTGGAAGAGATCCTTTTTTCAACCTTGGCAAACTCTTTTAGGATCGCTGAAACAGCCTTTTTTGCTTTTTCGTTGTCCACCCCCGCCCTGGCCATCAAAAATCCTGTATCGGAATCTGAAAATGATTCGCAGGAGACATAATAGGCCAGTCCCAGCTCCTGCCTTACCTTGGTGAAAAGACGAGAACTCATCATCCCTCCGAGAACTACAGCCAACACTTCCTGGGCATACCTTAAAGAAGAAGAAAGATTATATCCTCTTACCCCCAAACAAAGATGAGTCTGATCTGTTTTTCTGTATTCTGTGAGAATTTGAGGCTCTTTTTGATTCTCTAGGACGGGAGGCTTTTTCAAAATCTTTCCCTCTGAAGTTTTTGCAAAGCTTTTTTTAATCTTGTTTTTTATCTCAGATACAGAAACCGGGAAATTTCCTGCAACGCAGACCACTGTTTTGGAAGATATGTACTGATTCTTAAAATAATGCAACACCTCTTTTCTAGAAATCTCCTCCACGCTCTTTTGGGTGCCTGCGATATGCCATCCGGCAGGCTGATCTCCGTAAAGAAGATTAGTCCAGAGAAACTGGACATGATGCATAGGATGGTCGTAATACATCTTTATTTCTTCTTTAACCACGCTCTTTTCTTTTTGAATCTCCTTGGAATCAAATCGAGAATTAAGAAAGATATCAGAAAGTATGTCTAGGGCCAAATCAAAGTACTCTTTCCTTACTTTAATGTAATAGCCAGTATATTCTTGGCTCGTAAAAGCATTATAGGCACCTCCTACTTCATCCAATGGCTCTACCACCTCCAGAGGACTGGGCCTCTTTTCGGTTCCTTTAAAAAGCAGGTGTTCTAAAAGATGGGAAATTCCGCTTATTTCCTTTTTTTCGTACTTGGAACCCGCAGCCACCAAAACCAAGAGAGTTAGGGCTTTGGTGTTTTTTTGGGGAGCAGCAATAACTCTTAACTTATTTCTAAGTTTTATTTTTTGAGGCATTTTTAAAAATATCTTTAAATTCTTTTTTGGCCCCCCAAACCTGAAATCTTATCTTTACTAACTGGCTCATCATCTTAAGACGATCTTTCATTCCTTCAAACCAACCCCATTTTTTTTCCTTAACAATTACGTCCAGCCCCTCAAGTACGGGATAGGCTATTTTCAGTTTGTTAATTTTACAGAAATAGTTCAAAGAAGTTTCTACTGCAAAGCCCCTCATGAATTTCCGAGGAATACTTTCAAAAACAAACCTTTTCATAATTCTTTCCCCCGCTATTGCCAAAAGAGGGTCAATCTTAACAAAGAAGCGGGGCAAGGCCCAATAGCGGTCCCTTATGGCTACAGACATTACAGCATCTCCCCCCAGAACAGGTCTGAATAAAAGAGAAACGTGTTCCGGCCGAAAATTAATCAGGTCGGCGTCAAAAAAAGAGATTGCTTCAGCGTCTGTGCTCTCCACTCCTGCTCTCATAGCCCCTCCCTTTCCCTTGCTTTCCTCCAAAACTATTACCTCAGCCCCCCATTGCCTGGCAACCTCTGCCGTCTTGTCTTTAGAGCCGTCGTCTACAACCAAAACCTGATCAATTTCTTTACATTCCAAAAGGACTTCCAGGGTCCGGGAAATGTTCTTTTCTTCGTTATAGGCTGGAACAATGGCTGCAGTCTTCATTTTATTTAACCGATTTTCCTAATTCAGAAAAGTCTTTACCCGTTAAGACCTTTCCTATTATTTCTTCCAAAGAAGAGGCCTCAACCCTCACCTGCTTCATGGTATCCCTGTCTCGCAGAGTAACGGTATTGTCTTCCAGTGTCTGAAAATCGCAAGTCACAGAAACGACAACTCCGATCTCATCCCCCCTCCTGTATCTTCTTCCCACAGATCCTGTTTCGTCATACTGGGAAGAAAAGCGAGGTTTAATATCCTGATAGACTTCTTTTGCTTTTTTGACAACTTCTGGCTTGTTTCTGACTAAGGGCAGAACTAGAACTTTCACCGGAGCTAACTCCCCGTGAATACTGAGAACAGGCTCTATCTTCTTGCTGGATTCTGTAGTTTTGGCTCTTCCCCCCCTTATTTCCCGGTAGGCGTCACAGAGAAAAGCGAACAAAGACCTATCTACGCCTACCGAGGTCTCTATAATATGGGGAAAGTATTTTTTGCCCGTGGTTTCATCGGTATAACTAAGGTCTTCTCCGCTACTCCTGGAATGATTGGAAAGATCCCAGTCTCCCCTGTTGTGAATCCCTTCTATTTCTTTCCACCCGAAAGGAAATTTGTACTCAATGTCTACTGCCCTCTTGGCATAGTGAGCAAGTTCTTCTCTGCCCACCTCTCTAAACCTCAAATTTTTCTTTTCTAATCCCAAACTAAGATACCAGTTCATTCTCTCTTTCTTCCAGTAATTGAAGAACTTGGGAGCTTCTTTGGGGCTGCAAAACCACTGCATTTCCATCTGCTCGAACTCACGAACCCTGTAGATAAAATTCTTGGGAGTAATCTCGTTCCTAAAGACCTTTCCTATCTGGGCTATGCCGAAAGGAATCTTTTTCCTCATAGAGGTAGCAACGTTCTGAAAGTTAACATAGATTCCCTGACAGGTCTCCGCCCTTAAATAGGTTTTTGACGCTTCGTCTTCAACAGGGCCTGCAAAGGTCTTCATCATCAAGTTAAAATCCTTGGGTTTTGTTAATTCTCCTCCGCAGTCGGGACACTTGCTCCCTTTTAAGAAATCCTTCCTGAATCTGTGATGGCACTTTTTACACTCTACCAATTTGTCGGCAAAGCCCGCTGTCAAATGGCCTGAGGCCTCCCAGACGCGAGGACTCATCAAAATAGCAGCATCGATCCCTACGATATTATCATGCTTTCTGGTCATTTCCTGCCACCAAGATTTCTTAATGTTATTTTTCAACTCCACGCCCAAGGGTCCGAAGTCATAACAAGAAGCAAAACCTCCGTATATCTCAGAAGAGGGAAAGATAAGCCCTCGCCTTTTAGAAAAAGAAATTATTTTTTGAAACAAATTTTCCATTGTTTTAGAGTGCAGGGTTCTGACTGCTCATCTCTCTGAGAGGCCAGAGGGCTAGGCGAATTGACTCTGGTTCGCATCCTGCGCCCTAGCGCTCAGAGGATGATAGTTCAAATCCTGCACTATTTATTTTAACTGATTTTGTTTGAAATAAAAAGCCCGTCGTATTAAATCATCTAAAATCTGACTATACGGGTATCGGTTAAATCATTTAAAA
>CAYZKD010000010.1:0-24460 GCA_964479375.1 uncultured Candidatus Saccharibacteria bacterium
TTCAAACCGAGAAGAAAGGCTCCGTTTCAGTCAGATAGTTAAATGATTTGACACGCCGTCTCTTTATGATGCCCCTGGACAAAGAGATAGCCAGGATACAAAGAAAACGGGGGCCGGGGATGGACGAGTTTGTACAAAACCCCGAAGAGAAGCCGGAGAAGCGCTCTGCTCGCCCATCTTGTTTTAGAAGAATTTAAAACAATAACGCACTTTGATTATTTTTCTATCAACGGTTAGTCCTCAACAACAACACCTCTGTCGCGGGAAATGCTTGAATCGTCGGGCAGGGTGGTGTCTATGGCAGAATCAAAGCCCTCCACGATTCCGCCTGTCCACTGATCCTCTCCCGACAATCTAGCGCGCCCTATAATATCAGCCGGGTCTCCCTCTTGAAAGGAGCTGGGTTTTAAGGAAACCTGGAAAGAAATGCTACGAGTCTCTCCTGCATAAAAAGGAGAGCCGTCTCCGATAGACCAGACCACCTCTCTGCTCACTGAGTCAAAAGTAAGGTTCTCTTCTTCGCGGTCCGGAGAAATCTCCCCCGTCAATTCCACGTTACGAGGCAGAATTGCCCTTGCCTTAACGTTTCTCGCATTATTGTAATAATTATCTGCAACCCACTTAACGGTGTAGGTGGTCTCTTCCCCCACTTCAGGTGGTACGGGCCCTGAATTTTCAAAAGCCCCTTCTGAATAATAGCCCCTCTGATTGAGATCTAGTTTTGTGTTAATTTTGGTCCTAAAGTCCTGAGCCACCTTGCCTACCAGAATTGTGGTTTCCAGCACTGGGTTTCCAATATCAATTTTTTCTTTTTTCACCCCTACCCAGAACTCGGCCTTGCCCCCTTCTCCTTGATCGAGAAACTGGAGTTCTGAAATATCTTCCCCGTCCCAGATTATGGAGTTGGCTTCTTTGCCGAACTGGCCGGAATTTATCTTAACGCTATCTAAATTAAAAAGTTCTCCTTTTAGTCTTGTTACTAAAAATAAATCTTGGAAAGGAGATTTTCCAATGTTCCTGAAAAATATTTCGTAGTGTAGCAACTCTCCGGGATTTGCTATATATTCTTTGTGTCCGTTGATTTCTTGGGAAACAAACAAATGGGGCTCTGTTATCTTCACTCCTCTAGTCATTTCTTTAAGCAGGACAAATTCGTTGTCATTCCACGCGCCAAAACCCACCCTGAATACTTTTTCGCTGTTAATTTCCCCTGTTAGTTTTCCTTGGATCTCTATCCTTCCTCCTTCTGCTTTGTTAAAAAGGGGGATTTCCCATTCATTGTTTTCTGTGCCTGCGGGCTCCGCCCTCAGAAACTCAAATCCCGAAGGATATTCCATTTTCACTCCTAGGTTAGAAATAGGATAATCAAGGTTGGAGAAATAATTTAGACGAAAAGTGAATTTCTTTCCGGCTTCTTGTCTGGAAGACAAATCAAAATCAAAACTTAGAGGAAGAGAGGTAATAGAAGTAGTAAGAGCGCTGTGAGACTCATAGCGCGCCTTAATATTTTTGGGGCTGTAGCTTAACCAGGCCTCGGCTTTTAGGGTTTCGTTTTCTTTGCCAAAAAGACGAGTTTTAAAGGTAAAAGTTTTTTCCTGTCCGGGATAAATATCCCCTATTTCTTCTGCTGCCACTTCGTTCCTTATCAGGCCCTCTCTCAAAGAATTGCGGGGAAACTCAAAGACAAGATTGGGCTCTTCTAATCTGACATTGCCGTTGTTTTTAAGCCTGACCGTATATTCCACTTCCTCGAAAGATCCTATTTCTTCGGGGCCTAAAATCTCTAGTTTTAATGCTTCTTTGGAATAGGGATTTTTCTGCCAATACCAAGAACCTATCACAGCCAAGGCAAGCCCTGCAATAATAATGATGATAAACAGCTTTTTCATAATATTTTAATATAACAGATTATTAACCCTTTTGAAATAAGAAAAATATTCTCTTAAAACCTTATTCAGGGAGCTTTGGTGTTTTTCTAAAAGATTGATTTTTGCCAAACTTTTAAGGTCTTTTTTGCCAAAAAGGCGAAGGATCTTGATTGTCTCTTGGTCAACAGCCTCTCCCCCTTTTTGAACGCATTTTTCGCAAACTACTCCTCCCTCCTGACAGTTAAAATATAATTTATCAGGAGATAATTTTTTTTGGCAGCAAGCACATTGGTAAAGAGAGGGCTCATACCCTGAAAACTTAAAAAGGTTCCAGAGAAAATATTGAAATATTAAAAAGGGAAAGCCCCCCTTGTTTAAGCCTTCAAATGCCTCTTTAAGCAAATCCCATATCCTCTCGTCTTTTTCCTCCTCCGGCGTCAATAGATCCAAAGAAAAGCACATTCTACTCAAAGTCCCCACTCTTTCCAAGCTCATTTTCGTCTGCCTAAAACTTCCCAAAGTCCTTATGTCGGTAAGGGTTTTTATTTTCCTTCCCTGAATAAACTCAATGTCTGAAAGATTAAAGAGATCTGCTCCGTATTTTAGTTTGGAGTGTATTTTTCTGATTCCTTTTCCCAGAACAATAACTTTACCGAACTCTCTGGTATAAATAGTCAGCAACTGGTCTGCCTCCCCCTGATCTCTTTTTTTTATCAAAAAACCCTCTGTCTGATAGCGAACACTCATTGGAGCTGGTCTTCCAGATACCTTATCTTCTGGTCTATGCTTTCCTCTTCTTCGGGGCTGTCTGCTGATTGCTTTTGCCTTTCCAGATCCCGAATAGCAGATTCGGCATCTCTTTTAGAAATATTGCTTCCATGTTTACTGCCAAAGACATCGCGCGACAGATTCTCCCTTTCTCTGCTGGAGAATCTCTTACCTCCGGTCCCGGGAATTACTCCCTTGTCTCTTTTTAATTTCTTTCGCAGATCCCTTCGGGATAAAGATTTTTTTTCATTAAAGAAACTCATCACTTCTTTATGCCGATTAGATATTTTTTCCCTTCTATTTCTATCTCTTTAACAGCATCTGTCTTCTCTATTTCAGAAGAGTCTGAAGTCTGCTTATAATTTTCAGCCCCGGCTTCTGCCAAGAAAGATTTATCAAATTCAAGGGGAAAATTAGAAATAATCAAATTGACCTTTTTTTCCGGGGTTAAGCCAAGTTTTTTCCTTAAAGATCTGATATTTCTGATTAGCTCTCTTATCCTGCCCTCTTCTGCCAGCGCCGAAGTGATTTCAGTGTCCAAAACCACTTCTTCTTTTATTTTATCATCAAACAAGATTTTTTTAACATTAACCTCCTCTTTGAGCAATTCTATCAATTCACTATCTTCAATCCTTTTACTTTTTACTTTTAAAGAAGACAGGGGCTGCCTTACCCTTATTTCCTTTTCGGCTCTTTGAGAAAGAACTTTTCCCGCAATGTCTCTGATAATCTTCATTTTATCTTCTAATTTTTTATCTCTTTTTGTTTTATTAGAAACGGGCCACTCCTTTAGATGGACAGATTCTGGATCATCGGTCCTTTTGATTCTTAGATAAAGCTCTTCTGCAAAGAAGGGGGTAATTGGCGCCATTAAGCAAAGCAGCTTGGAAAGCACATAATGTATGGTGGCAATAGCTTGTTCTCTTTGCTCCCCTTTTTCATGAAATCTTGATCTTGACCTTCTTAAATACCACAAAGACAAGTCGTCAATAAAGAACTTCTCCAAATCCCGAGAGGCAGAGCAAACATCGTACTGCTCCATTCCCTTTTCCACTTTTTCAACAAGATTTTCCAAACGGGAGACTATCCATTTGTCCAGAATGTTATTGCTTTCTTTTTCTTTCACTTCTTCTTTGTTAACATATGTCTCGAAAAATGAAAAAACATTGTAAAGAGTTAACAATCTTCTTTTCGCCTCGCTTGCAGCTTCATATCCAAATCTTAAATTATAGGTTGGATTTTGTCTTGCGTAAAGCCATCTCATAGGACCTGCTCCGATTTCAGAAACCGCCTCGTCAAACCAGATAGCGTTTCCTTTAGACTTGTGCATCTCTTCTCCCTTCTCGTCTTTAACAGAAGCGTATCCGTATATTGTCTTCACGGGATTAGTGTTTTCTAAAACTTGGCTCATAACTATTATGGCGTAAAACCAGTTTTTAAACTGTCCGGGGAACGACTCGCAGATCAAATCGGCAGGAAACCATTTCTTCCAATAATCTTTGTCCTGATAATATCCCATAGTAGAAAAAGGAACTATCCCGGCATCAAGCCAAGGGTTGCCCACATCAAGTATTCTGGAAACTTTTTCCCCGCACTTGGAGCACTTAATCTGTATTTTATCCACCCAGGGTCTATGAGGAGTATGTCCTTCAAATTCTTCCCATCCGGAGACTGCTCTCTCCTTCAATTCCTCTCTTGACCCTATCACCTCGATGTTACCGCATTCCGAACATTCGAATATGGGCAGGGCTAGTCCCCAGTATCTCTTTTTGGAGATAAGCCAATCCTCCATATTCTTAAGCCAATCCAGCTCTCTATCCAAGCCAAAAGAAGGAATCCAATCTATTTTCTTGGCAGACTCCATCAAGGGTTTTCTCAACTTATCCATTGAGATATACCATTCCTCAACCAGTCGGAATATCAACTCTTCCTTGCACCTCCAACAAGTAGGATATCTATGGGTATATTCTTCTATTTTAAAAATAAGGTCTTTTTGTTTTAAATTGTCAAAGATAAGATCTCGAACTTCAGTAGCCATCTTTCCTGTTAAAAATCCAAATCCCTCTCTGTACCTGCTTTCTTGATCTGTGGGATCAATGACGGGCAGATTTTTATTTTTGCTCAACTGAAAGTCCTCTTTCCCGCATCCCGGCGCTATATGAACTATGCCCGTCCCCTCTTCTTCTGAAACATCCTTCCAAAGAAGTACTTTATGCTCTTTAACTTTTTGCCCAACCTCTTCTAACTCATCAAATATGCCCTGATATTCTACCCGCTCTAATTCCTTGCCAGAAAAAGTTCTTTTTACTTCCCCTTCTACTAATAAATCCTTTTTGCTCTTTAGAACGATAAAAACCTCTCCCTCTTTTTCCACTTCTGCATAATCTAAATCTGGATTAACCGCTAAGGCGACATTAGCAGGCAAGGTCCAGGGAGTAGTGGTCCATACTAAAAAATATTTGTTTTTCTTTTTTAACAAAGGAATTTTTAAGAAAACTGCTTTATGGGTTATCTCTTTGTACTCTTCTGTCAAAATCTCATGCTGAGAGATGGCCGTGCCGCAGCGCGGACACCAGGGAACCACATCTCTTCCTTTGTATAAAAAGCCCAGTTCAAGACATTTTTTAAGAAAGTTCCAAATAGCATAGTTGTTTTCTTCTGACATTGTGAAATAGGAGTTCTCCCAATCCATCCACTGGCCCAGTCTTTCAGACTGCTCTGTCTGAATATGAGAATACTTTTTTACTCTTTCTTTGCATTTTTCAACAAACTTGTCTATGCCGTAATCTTCAATGTCTTTTTTATTATCAAACCCCAGTTCTTTTTCCACTTCTACCTCTACCCAAAGACCCTGGCAGTCAAAGCCGTTCTGATACCTCAGGTCATGTCCTTTCATCGCCTTATGCCTCTGGAATAAGTCCTTATAAGTCCTGCCCCAAGCATGATGAACCCCCATGGGATTATTGGCTGTAATGGGTCCGTCTAAAAAAGACCAGGGTTCTTTGCCTTGGTTTTTCTTTCTTAACTTGTCGAAAATATTGTTATCCTGCCAAAACTTGAGTATTTTTTCTTCAATTCTGGGAAAGTCAAACATATTTCATTATATTAGCAAAAAGACTGGGTTTTCTCAACTAACACACTCTCCATGACACACCTTACAGCATGAAGCGTAATCATGTTGCAAAATGAATCAGTTAATGATTTAATCTGCGAAGGCCCGTCCTCCGTAAAAACCCCCCCCGCAGAAAATTCAGTATAGTTATGCGTTATCTTACCAAAAAAAAGCATTCTTTTCCAACCTCAAAAAGAAAACCCCTTTTCTTAAATGAAAAGGGGTCTTGCCCAAGAAAGTAAAGCAATAGCTAAGAATCCAAGGGCCTAGGGGCTTACTTGCAAACGCCTGCGAAGCGGCAATGCTCGCGCCAGTTGCCCCCGAACCAATCGAGGCGCAGGCGGCGCTCCTGAGCGTTCCAACTGAGAACCGGAACATTCAGGATGCCGCCCGGAGGAAACTGCCACCGTGAGCCAAAAGCCACGATGAAGAACTCCTTTTGAAGTTCCGGCTTGACAGCTCCCAGAGCCAGAAGCTCTGGCAGAGTGGCAGGGCGGAAGCCCTGTCTGTCCATTTCAGCTATTGCGTCCCTTGAACTGATGACGCAGTCGAAATGGAAGAGCTTAATCCTTACTTCTTCTTTCCCTTCCCCTCGGATAGGGAAGTTTTTCTGGATGATGTTGCTGTTTACCCAGTCGTACTTCCCTTTTTCAATCATCTCTTGGAGGGTTTGGGTGTAGTCCACCGTGATCTTGAGGGATTGGAGAAATCCTCGGACGATCATCTCGGCAAACTCTTCGAGAAGAGGTTCGCCTGCTGGCGTTGCCAAGCGATGAATGTCCTCGTCGCTCCCGCCTAAGGCATGGACCTTCTTGGCGAGAGCAATGAATACAGCTGACAGCCAGCCAGCTCCTGCCACCACCTGCGATTTGTCCACTTTGCTAGACATCTCACATCTCCTTACTCTTGGTCTGTTCCCCATTCTGCGACAAGCAGAACCTCAAACAGACCTTCCAAATTAATGAAAGAATCATACCATAACTAAGATTATAAGTCAATTTACTTTCCTTAATTCCCCTGTGTCTATTTTCTGGCCCCCTTGCATTTTGTCTGTTATTTTTCTCAAAGAAAAAATTCCTTCTGTGCTAATCCCTTTTATTTCAGCCTCTATTAAGGTTAAGGGGTTCTGGTGGCTGATTATCAGGATATTTTTCCCTGAAAATTCGCCTTCCATTTCATAAAAAAAATCGGCTACTCTTTTTTTAACATCCCGATATGTCTCACCTCCCGGCGGGGCTGCCTCAAACTTGCTGTCTCCTTCTTTAAAAACCTTTCTCCATTCATCCAGAGGCTTGCCGTTTAACTCTCCTACGTTGTACTCCCTTAACCTTTTATCATAATTAACTTCTACTCCCGTCTCTTTGGAGACAATTTCTGCAGTCTGTTTTGTCCTCAAGAGGTCTGAAGAAAAGATAAAATTTATATCTTTATTTTTTAACTCCCGGGCTGCTTTTTCAATATCCTCCACCCCTTTTGAGGTTAAAGGAAAGTAGCCCTGTTCGGGCCAAGAAGAGATTACTTTTTTTACGTTAGAGAGCGACTCTCCGTGTCTTAACAAAAAGTATTTATTGTTCATAATTTTTTAATTATGGCGATTACCTTGTGTCGGAAAATCAACGTAAGAAACCGAGAGGTTTCTTAAGTTGGGTGTCAGGGTAATTGCCTTTTTCATAATTACATTTTCTCAGGAGCAGATATCCCCATTACATTCAGGGCTTCTCCTAGAGTGTATTTGGTGGCAGACACCAAAGAAAGCCTGGCTTTTGTTAATTCTTTGTCTTCCCCTAAGACCTGGCGCTTCTCATAGAATTTATGGAAAAGATCTGCCAGGTCCCTTACATATTGGGTTAATCTCTGGACCTGATAGTCACAAGCAGTATCTTCTATAACTTCGGAGAACTTCATTATTTTTTTAATGAGGTCCAACTCCTCCTGCTTTTTTAATAAAGAAAATTCAATCTTTCTTAAAGAAACATCTGATTTCTTTAAAATGCTGGATATTCTGGCATGGGCGTACTGGACATAATAAACAGGGTTTTTCTCTGACTTCTCTTTCGCCAGTTCCAAATCAAAGTTCAAATGGCTCCCTGCGCCTCTCATTAAAAAGAAAAATCTGGCGACATCCAGTCCCACCTCGTCAATTAACTCGTCTATGGTAACATAGGTTCCCGCTCTTTTTGACATTCTCGCCTGCTTTCCTCCCTTAAAAAGCCTTACTAATTGCATAATAATAAAGTCCAGGTCTTCTTTGTTGTGTCCCAGGGCCGAAGTGGCCGCCTCCATTCTCTTGACATATCCTGCGTGATCCGCTCCCAAAAAAAAGATTAGTTTGTCAAAGCCTTTTTCAAACTTGTTCTCTAGATAGGCAATGTCTGAGGCGAAATAGGTTTTCTCTTTATTCTTTCTTATCAAGACTCTGTCTTTGTCGTCTCCGAACTTTTTGGCGCTAAACCACAAAGCCCCTTCTTTCTCATAAGTTAGTCCTTTTTTCTTTAAAAGACCCAACACTTTCTCGGGATCAAGGCTTTTCTCTGAAAACCAAACATCAAATTTAATGCCCATCTTATCAATAGAAGGCTTGATTATGTTCTCTAAAATCTCTTTGCATGCCTTTTGGCCCACTTCTTCCGGATCCCTTCCCTTTATCTTTAATTCTTTGATATACTCTCCTTTGTAAACAGCCTCCGAATCCCCTATGACAGAATGGCCCAGTTTTTTAATCTGGCCTCCAATATCATTAACGTAATACTCTCTGGTTACTTTGCCCCCTGCCTTCTCCAGCACGCTTGCTAGAACATCGCCGCAAAACCCTCCTCTGCCGTTTCCTAAAGTAAGGGGTCCTGTGGGGTTGGCTGAGATAAACTCAACATTTATTTTTTTGTTTAATTCAGGGAATTCAAACCCCTTTTCAAGAACTTCCTCTATTTTTTCCTGCAAAAAATCAGGAGAAAGAAAAAAGTTGATAAAGCCGGGCTTTGCTATCTCTATTTTATCCAAAAACTCGGGCCTGCCCATCTTCTCCCTCATCTCTTGGGCAAACCTAAAAGGATCATTTCCTCCCATTATCAGGGCAATATTGGAAGAATAATCCCCATGAGAACTCTGAACCGGGGTTTCTATAATAATATCTGCCTCTCTGTCAAGGGATTTTTGTATTAATTTCTTTAATTCTTGCCTTATCATTATTTCTAGTTTAATCTATTTTCTGATAAAATAAAAGCAAAGAGTTCAGTTTGACAGAAACTAGCAACAAGGTTAGTATAAAGGAAGAATGACCCAGAAAACTATAAAAAAATTAAATCAAGAGGTCTCTGTTCTCAAAAGGGAAGTTAAGAGCCTGCGCTCTCTGATCGCAGGAATTATCAAGAAAGATAGAGAAGGAGAATACCGGCCCGAGTTTGTTAAAAAAGTTCTCCGTCTTTCCAAAAAGGAAGGCAATTTTAAATTTCAAAACTCCAAGAGTTTTATCGAGCAAATTAAAAGCGGGTCATGACCTCTATAGTTTATAGCAAGCACTTTTTAAGGTCTTCTAGAAGGCTACCTCAGAGAACCCAGAAAAAACTTGCCCGAAAATTAGAAATTCTCCGACAAAATCCTTTTCATTCTCTTCTGCGCACCAAGGCCCTGGGAGGGAAGTTGCTTGGCTTCTACTCTTTTAGAATTACCCGCGATTACCGGGTAATTTTTCAATTCAAAGAGCAAAATGTTGTAAAATTAATAGAAGTAGGGCACAGAAAAGAAATATACAAATGAAAAAACTGGCAGAAAACAAAAAGGCCTATCACGACTATGAAATCCTGGAGAAGTACGAAGCAGGAATAGTTTTGAACGGCCAAGAAGTAAAATCAATAAGATCGGGCAGAGCCAGCCTTAAAGGTTCTTATGTTGTTTTAAGGGACGGAGAGTTATACCTGCTAGGGGCGAGCATACCTGCCTACCAGCCCTTAAATGCCCCTCCCGACTATAATCCGGAAAGATCAAGAAAGCTTCTTTTAAGAAAAGCAGAGATCAGCCGCCTTATAGGGAAATCCAAAGAAAAGGGCTTGACTCTCATGCCCTTGCAAATTTATACTAAAAATGCTAAAATAAAAGTCATGTTCGCAGTAGCCAGAGGAAGGAAAAGGCAAGATAAGAGAGAAATTATCAAAAAAAGAGAAGCAGAAAGAGAGATGAGAAAAGAAATGAAAAAAAGGTAAAGAGGCAAGGGGATGAATGTTTCGACAAAAGTTCTTTTTAAAACAGGGCAAGACGAGTTCCAATCTCGTAAAAAATGGGAATTTAAAATAACTGCCAAGTTATTTAACAAACAACCCGCGTTAGCATACGCATAACGCCATCCTTTCTGTTGATTCTCGATAAACAGAAAAGGGTGTCATATCATCGAGATAGACATCAGTCTTCCTCAAACTGCTGTTGACTTAAAAGAGGATAAGATGCCAGAACTTTTGCCTGTTCTCTACCTGGCATTCTGAAAACCCAAACAGACTAATCTTGTAGAACTGTTTTAATAAAACTTTTGGACGGGAGTTCAATCTCCCCATCTCCACATAATAAATAATTAATTTGAAAAAACCCCCAATAAACAACAGAATAAGGGCCAAGGAAGTAAGGCTGATCGACGAAGACGGAAGCCAAATCGGCGTTGTTCCTTTGGACAAAGCCATTGAAACCGCTAAAGAAAAAAAATTAGACCTAATCCAGGTTACAGACAAGGTTTCCCCTCCCGTATGCAAAATAGGAGATTACGGAAAATACCTTTACCGGTTGAAAAAGAAAGAAAGTTCTGTTAAGCACAAAAAGAGCGAGATAAAAGGAATAAGGCTTTCTTTTAAGATATCAGAGCATGACATGGAAACCAGAATGAAACAGGCCGCAAAATTTTTAAACAAAGGGAATAAGATAAAAATAGAATTAAGATTAAGAGGAAGAGAAAAAGCCCACCAAGATGTAGCCAGAGAAAAAATCAAAAAGTTTGTTGAACAGTTAAACAGCCTGACCCCTATAAAAATGGAAAGAGAGATTAAAAAAGAACCGAGAGGATTAGTGACTATTGTTTCCAAAAATTAGTTATGAAGACCAAAAAAGCAATAACAAAAAGGGTTAAAATAACCAAAACAGGGAAAATGATGAGAAGAGCCACGGGAAAGAACCATTACTTGGCCAAAAAATCCGGCAAACAAAGGCGGAATAGCAGGAGATGGGTCGAGATTTCTAAAACAGAAGCAAAAAGAATAAAGAAATACTAACATGGTCAGAGTAAAAAGAGGGACAACCGCCAACAAGAGAAGAAAAAAGGTGTTGAAAGAGACCAAGGGATACCGTTGGGGCAGAAAATCAAAATACAAAGCAGCCAAAGAAGCTTTTTTGCATGCCAAAACCCATGCCTATACAGACAGGAAGAATAAAAAGAGGAGCGCCCGGAGGCTTTGGCAGACAAACATTAACGCTTTCTGCAAAAAACAGGGTATAAGTTACAGCAGATTTTTCCACAAACTCAAAGAAAATAAAATAGGCCTTAACAGAAAGGTGCTGGCAGAAATAACGAAACAGAGTCCTGAAACAATGGAAAAGATAGTAGAGAAGGTAAAAGAATAAAAAAAAACCACCTCTAAGCAAGGTGGTTTTTGTTTCATTTATTCTTCGTTCAGAGCGCAATCTATGCAGAGATTGCACTTTGGCAGGCCGATAGAAGAAACCAAGTCCTCAATAGTATTATAAGCCAAACTATCAACTCCTAAAAATCTTTTCTTCTCTTCAAGGGTGGGCTCTTTGCAAGAAAGTACCTCTCCCTTGTTTGTAGTCTTGCCCCAAGGACAGTAGGACTTAAGTTCTGGATTAGATGCTCTAACGTGAACCCTGTCAAACCCCATCCCTTTTACTTTGGGCACAAGATTCTGCTGCAATTGAGTGCCTCTGACCACTGAGTCCTCACAGACCAAGGCCTCTAATACAGAAAGGTCGTCTCCGAAGTATTCTCTGAAGAACTCCAGAAATTCTATTATCTCCCCTCTTGTCTCCCCGCCCTTGAGTATCTTAATAAAAGCCTCCCGCCTTCTTTTCTTATCAGTAGAGCGAGTAAAGCTCCTGCCCGAAAACCTGTATCTGAGGAGTTGTTCGTCATAGAAAGGTATTCTTTTAATCGCGCCTTTCATTGACTGCCGGCACAGTTCCTGGAAATACCCTATAGCATGAAATCTCCCGGAGTCTGGTACGGGCATTACTATCTGAGGAATAAAACCCTTTTCAAGGTCTCTTTTAGCAAGAGAGGCCCCCAGTTTCTTCCTTACCAGAGAAGCGGGAATAGAAAAGAATCTTGCGTTGGGAAATGCGGTATAAACCCAGAGAAAACTGCATATCTGAATCCTGGAAACAGGAACCTCTCCCTTTTTTTCAAACTTTCCGTCTTTCAGAAGAACTATTTCGCCGGACTCAAGGTTTCTGACTATCTCAAAATCAAAATTGTCAAAGCCTCCGGTTTCAGAAGCCAAGATACAGGCTCCGTCCCTTCGGCCCAACACAAGAGGCCATCTTCCATCAGCAGAAAGAGAAGCATAAACGCCTTCCGGAGTAAGCACCAAAACAGCATAAGAGCCCTCGATCCTGTCTGCCAGAGACTGCAGTCCTTCGGTGACGGTATCTCCCTGGGAGATAATCTTTCCTATTATCTCGACATCATCCCCTCTTTCAAAAACCGCACCTTCGTCCATGAATTCTCTTAAGAGCTCTGTGGAGTTAATAACGTTACCGGAAAAGCAGATGCTCCAGGGACCGAATTTGGTTTTAGCGAATAGAGGCTCTTGGGCTGTGCCGCAGTAACCCAGCCCCGCTTCCCCTTTGAGAGATTCTGTTCTTCTGCCAAAACAATGGCGGAAAAGGCCTCTTTGATATTCACTTAAGATCTTTTTCCCTCTTAAGACAGCAACGCCTGACCATTTTTCTCCCAGATGCTGCAAGTAGGAGATAAGCCAGAAAAAATCCTGAGAAAAGTTAATTTCAGGTACTTTGGAATTAACGCTCAAAGCCAAGATGCCAGCCATTTCTATTCCTTTCTTTTAGAGCGCGGGCTTCTGACTGCTCATCTCTCTGAGAAGTCAGAAAATGATAGTTCAAGTCCTGCCCCCTGTTTTTAAAGAGCTTCCTGTTCGAGCAGGGACCGCTTTCTTTCTTTTCCTCTATTATATCCTCCGATCTTATTATCAGACCTCACCACCCTGTGGCAAGGCACACCAGAGTCGTAGTTCTTACTAAGGGCGCTACCAACAGCCCGCCATGCCTTAGGGCTCCCTGTCCTTTTTGCTACTTGTTTGTAGGTTAAAGTTTCCCCTTCGGGAATTTTCTTTACAACATTAAACACTTTCTTTCTAAAGTCCATAAGAGATTATATTCTACAAAAAGTAATTGTATTATGCAAACTTAGGCCAAAAAACAATGGGCCCTCTCCAGAATATCTTTGGCCTTTTTAAATGTTATTTGCCCTATTGCCTCTTCAAAAGGAAGCCATCTGCATCCTTTGTGTTCTAAAGAAATCTTTATTTCTTTTGTTTTTGTCTCTGCTAAATAAAAGTCAACTATTTTAACAACCCAAGAGGCCTTCTTTTTGTCTTTTAATCCGTATGTTTCTTTATAAAAATATTTAATCCATTCTTTAAATCCCTCAACAAATTCAAGGTCTTTTATGCCTGTCTCCTCTTCTGCCTCTCTTATGGCAGTTTCTTTTTCTGTTTCCCCCTTTTCCACATGCCCCTTTGGAAAACCCCAGTGGCCTGCCCCATAATGCAAAAGGAGATAATATATCTTATCCCCTTCTTTCCTGAAAACAACAACTCCTGCAGATTTCTCTTTGGGCATTTTTGCTTCAAGACTATATAATTATTCCTTAGCGAATCAAGGTTCTGAGCAAAGCTCAGGTTCTTCTTTCAAGATTATATGTTTTACCTTGGCGAAACAAGCTTTGCTTATTTCAATGACTTTAAAAACTTATCTAAAGATTTTGTATTAACAATATCTTTTTTCTCAGCCCATCCTCTTCTGGCCTGGGCTATGCCAAGCACCATAAACCTCATCTGCTCTTTTTGATGGACGTCCGTATTGATTATCATCTTCACTCCAGAGTCTTTGGCTTTTCGGATATGATCGTCTTTAAGATCAAGCCTTTCGGGAAAAGAATTAATCTCCAGTATCGTGCGAGTTTCTCGGGCAACCTTCAAAATCTTTCCAAAATCAATCTCATAGGCGTCTCTTTTCTGAATCAGTCTTCCCGTGGGATGGGAAATAATATCAATATTTGGATTCTCCATAGCCTTGATTATTCTTTCTGTCATTTCTTCCCTGCCCATTTTGAAACGGGAGTGGATCCCTGCTATCACAAAATCCAATTCGGCTAAAGATTCGTCTTTAATATCAACTGAGCCGTCTTTTAAGATATTGGCTTCGCACCCCTTCAATACTTTCACCCCTTCCATCTCCTTGTTTATCTTGTCTATCTCCTTATTCCTCTTTCTCAACTGCTTTTCATCAAGCCCATGTTCTATTTTCAAAAACTTAGTATGGTCTGCTATGCCTACATACTCATAACCCATATCCTTTCCTTTTTGGGCAATCTCTTTAATAGAGTTTACTCCTCCATCCCAGTCAGAGTGGCAATGAAGATCTCCTTTGATGTCTTTGTACCCTATTAGATTAGGCAGCTTCTCTTTTTGGGCCGCTTCTATTTCCCCTCCATCTTTCCTTATCTCCGGAGGGAAAAGGGGGAGATTTATGGCCCGATAGACCTCTTTTTCTGTTCTGCCTGCTATCTGTTTATCTTTCCTGAAGACTCCGTACTCGTTGAGTTTTAACCCCTTGCCTGCTGCTATTTTTCTTGTCGCTATATTATGCTCTTTGCTTCCGGTAAAATACTGGAGGGCAGACCCGTAACTTTTCTCAGGCACTATTCTTAAGTCAACACCCACCCCCTCTCGGGTTCTCACAGATCCTTTGGTGGTTCCCTTGCTCTGAATCCTTGCTACCTCATCCAAAGAAGAAAAAAAGTCCATTACTTTTTCAGGCTCTGAAGACACAGCCAAAATATCTACATCTCCTATGGTCTCTTTCTTTCTCCTTACAGAGCCTGCCACATCTATTTTTTTAATCTCATCTAATTTTTCAAGTTTTCCAATTATTTCTCTGGCTATGGGCATAATATCCCCAAGCAGAAATCTGCCCCTGTTTTTTTTAACAAACTCTATGCCTTGTAAAATATTTTGTTCTGTCTTTTCGCCAAAACCCTCCAGGCCCCTGATCTTTCCCTGTTTAGCCGCCTTTTCCAAACTCTTAAGGTCTGAAATCCCGAGTTCCCTGTAAAGGGTTCTTGCTTTTCTGGGGCCCATTCCCTCAACAGAAGTAAGTTCCCCGAGATTTAGAGGAAGTTTCTTTTTGAACTTCTCGTAATATTTTATCCTACCTGTCTTGATGTATTCCTCTATCTTTTCTGCTATGCTTTCACCCACCCCTGAAATATCTTTTAATGCCCTCAGGCCTCCTTCTTTGTAGATATTTTCTACGTCCTTTTTCATTCCTTCTAAAGCAAGAGCCGCCCTCTGGTAGGCCCGGGGCTTAAAAGACACATCTTCCATCCTCAAGTACTTGGAGATATCACGGAAGATTTTCGCCAACTCCCTGTTTGTCATAATTTTTTAATTATGGCGATTACCCTGTGTTGGAAAATAGGAGCGGGAGCGACGTAAGAAACCGAGAGGTTTCTTAAGCCGGGTATCAGGGTAATTGCCTTTTTCATAATCTTCTGTTAGTTCTTTTAAAGGGCAGGAAGTCAAGATAAAAGGAGAGGAAGTCATCAAAGCCTTGACTCATAGGAAGAATATTTTTGCGGATTAACAAGAGTAAAAAGCCGGCAAAAAGAGTAAGCACTCCAACCAATATGAAAATGACTTTGAATCCAAAAGTAGCAGCCACTATCCCTCCTATCCCTCCGGTTATGCCAGTAGCAAAGCCCAAAAAAGTGCTGTCCATGGCCCACTCATATGCCTCCTGTCCCCGGTCTATGTGGCGAGTAAAGATGGCATTCCAAGAGGGTATGACAAAGGCCATTCCCACAGCATGGATTACCTGCACAAGATAGATATGGCCCGGCGTAGTGGCAAACAAAAAGCCAAAGGGAGCAACCCCGTTAATGAAAAGCCCTAAAATCATCATCCAATAGTCGTCTCTGTCTCCGACCACTTTGTCAAAATATCTGCTGATAGGTATCTGGAGAAAGGATTTTACTGACCAGTAGATAAGGGCTGAGAATCCTGCAATCTCTGCTGCTTTGGCAGGATCTGAAATAATATCCTGGAGAATAAAAAGGGCAAAGACAGGAGACAAAAGCCCCCATCCTCCCAACAAAAAGAAGTCGCTCGCTATCAAGAATCTTATAACTCTGTTCATTTTTTTGACCATGGTCTATTTTTTTACAATTGTTACTTTTATTTGTCTTTCGCGGGGTCTGTCGTCAAAATCCAAAAACACGACCTGTTGCCAAGTTCCCAGCGCCAATTCCCCTTTTTCTACAGGTAGAGCCAAAAAAGGCTTCATTAAAGCAGACCTTATGTGAGAAAAGCCGTTACAGTCTCCCCATTTCTTGCAGTGTTTATAATCCTTGCTTTGGGGGACTAGGTTTTCAAGGGTCTTTTTCAGATCCTCTACTGCCCCCTGTTCATATTCCATAGTAGTGAAGCCACAAGTAGAGCCGGGACAAGAAAGCAAACAAATCCCCCCAGCCACATCAGAATCCGATAAGACCCTAGCCACCTCTCCTGTTATATCGATAATATCGTTGAACCCTTTTGTAGAAAGACTGAACTCCATTTTTTAATTATACTAAATCGTTTTCCTTGTTCCAACCCCTGAAAAATTTTAAGAGTGGAGTATTTAAACTATCATTCTCTGAGCAGTCAAAGCCTTACGCTCTTATTCCGATTTTCTATAAAAAAGCTTAGATAATCCCCACCCTGTCACAAAGCCTAAGGGCCAAAATAACACCCCTTTTTTAAGACCGGCAAAATTTATCAAAACCCCCCTTCGGCTCCCCAAGACCCGCCATCTTATTATCTAATAAAAAAACGCCACACCTAATCAGAAAGGGAGGCGGTTAGATCCAAAATCTTTTTCTTCATTAGATAAATTACTTTTTGGAAGGAAATCGCTTGTCTACCGCGTTGAGAAAAGATACTATCAAGGGGTCGTATATTATTTCTTTGGCCCATCTGGCCCAAAGATTTCTTCTAATCTTCCCCTGCTTTTTCCAATATTCCATTCCCTGAAAATAATTCTCCATTTTATCTATCTGTTTGACAAATCTGCCTTCAGGAGTAGCCCCTTCTTCAAAATCTTTCCAAAGCCCTATAATCTCTTTTTTAAGTTGGGGAGAAAGACCCGAAGCCGCCCTTTCCAGCCCTTTAAGTTCTCTTTTATACTTTGCCTTGTCCTTCTTCCTTTTCTCAGAAAGAGTAAAGGTAGGCCATTTATCTAAAACGCTCTTTATCTTTTTCTTATCTTTCAGGTCGCGGGGCAAAAGAGGATCATAGGGAGTTTCGTCCCTTGAATAAACCTCGCAAACATCATGAACTAGGGCCGTTTTTAAAACCCTTTCCATGTTTAAATCCTCTTTCTTGCGGGCTAAAAGCCAGGCCAGCATTGTTGTTCTGAAGATATGATCTGCGGTGCTCTCTCTGTTTTTGAAGCCATGGGCCACCCACCCCCTTCTTTCTTTGTTCTTAAGGGTTCCTACCTTCTCCAGAAAATTAATTATATTTTTCATTTCCTTCTTAAACATATAGTTTATTATAGCAACAAAAAGCCCCACATGGGAAGCGGGGCAGAACCTTCAAAAAAATTAAGAGGTTTTGTATTTGATTTTTTTTATCTTGTAAACAGTTTTTATGGGCGAAGAAACCGAAATCTCGTCTCCTTTCTTAGCCCCCAAAAGGGATCTCCCTACAGGAGAATCGCTGCTTATCTTGCCGGCCTCGGGATTGGCCTCCATGGTGCCTAAAATCTGGAACTCATCTTCCTGGCCGTTTACTTCCACTGTAACATAGGCCCCGAGCCATACTTTGTCTTTTTTCTCCTGAGAAGGAGTTTTTATTACCTTGGCGTTTTTTATAACGTTTTCCAGTTCTGACATTCTCGCCTCCAATAGCTCAAGGTCTTCCTGAAAGGAAATATATTCGGGATTTAAATCTTCAGATTCCCAAATACTGGGAACCTCGCTGTGTGTTTTAACAAAATTTACTTTTTTCAGATTTTCGTATTCTCTCTTAATCTCTTTGAACTTTTCGGGGGTCAAATAAAAGACCTTTTCTTCTTCCATATTGCTAAAATTAATCTTTTTCCTTGTATGCTGGGCTGTTGCAGAACCAAGTCCCATTTTAATTATAGGATTTTTTTGGTTTATCTTTTTATATAACTTTATCAATTAAAGTTTTAAAAAGATATCCCAAGCCCTCTTTTAATTTATTTTATAAACTATTGTTTATCTGGATTTTTATTTTATTCTTTTCAAGATCTGTGTCAAGTGTGGAAAAACCAGACTAAAACCCTTTATCAGAGGACCAAGAAACTACTTTTGCCTAAAGAATGTTTACATATAATATTCGCAGTCTTCGCACTTCTCCCCACAGAGACATTTCTTTTTCTTTAGAAAGTTCGCTGGAATATGACCCCTGGGAACAACGGGCAACTCCCCTATGTCTGCCTCTAGATTTCTCACCCCCTCTTCCGCCCTGATCTGCTTTTTAACAAGGTCGTTGATCCTTCTTAGGTTAGGAGAAATCAAGCCGATGATTAAATTGTGGTGATGGCCCGAGGGAAGCCTTGCCAGATTGTAAACCATGGGACAGTTCTCGAACTTCTCAACCATTTTACTCACTATCTCGGCAGGGGCCTCCAGGGAAATATTGGCGCTGACCTTGTAAAACCTTGAAATATTAATCATGCCGTGGGTTTCCAAGAAATTGTTGCCAATCATTTTTTCCACTCTCTTTCTGGCGCCCATGGGAGTCAAGCCGGTCACTTTGGCTATTCTGACGAAACTTGTTCTTCCGTTTTGAGCCAGTAATTCAAGAACCTGGCGGTTAATTTCATCAAGATCTTTGAGTTCCCACGATTCCGGAACCGGATAGTTTTCGATAGAGAAATCTGCTATTTTCACCCGATCACACAAGACGGCAAACTTCACGTCCTTTATTTTTAATTTCTCTTTTTTCTTTCTTAATACAGACATGGCCGTTCTGTAGGCCTTACCCGTAACAATATCATTGTCTACTACCAAGATCTTTCTGCCCTTGGCCTTTTCATCTTCCATGCCCCTGCCGTGATCGTCCATGGTAGTCAGTGTTACATCCTTCTTTTTTTCTTCGCTTAACCAAACGTAAAGCCCTTCGGCATAAAAGATACCGTCGTCTTCCAAACCTATAATACAAGCCTTGTCTTCTCCAAAATAGCCTTCTATCTCCTTGCCCAAACCCTTGATAAATTTCTTAACAGGCTTAAGAGACAATAAAGAATTTCTTTTTATACTGCATGACATAATAGCTGATCGGTTCGTCTCTAACCTTGGGGTTAGAGGCCGTTATCAATAACTCCACTTTATTATGTTGTCTGTTGAGAATAAAATCGTATTCTTTAAAACTGCCATCGGAATTGACGCTCACAATCTCACATCCTGTGCTTAGTACATTTGAGGGGGCACCTGAGGTGCTGCATTTTTTTCCTCTTTTTCTTCTTTCTCATCTGCTACCACAGCCTCTGTAGTTAAAAGCATGCTGGCGGCAGAAACTGCGTTCTGAAGAGAAGCCCTTACCACTTTGGTAGGATCTACTATGCCTGCCTCCATAAGATTTTCAAAATTCATTTTTTGGGCGTTGAATCCCTGCTCTCCTTTCCCCTCTTTCACTTTCTGGGCTATCACCGCCCCGTCCATGCCCGCATTCTGGGCTATCTGCCTAACAGGAGCCTGAAGAGCCCTTCTTAAAATATCAATGCCGGTCTCTTCGTCTTTTTCCCCGCTCAATCCCTCCAGGTCCAAACTTGCTCTAAGCAGGGCTGTTCCTCCCCCGGCAACAATGCCTTCTTCTACCGCTGCTTTGGTGGCGGCCAGAGCGTCTTCTGTTTTATGCTGCCTGGCTTTCTGCTCTACCTCAGTAGCAGCTCCCACTTTTATAACAGCGACTCCTCCTGCCAATTTGGCTAATCTTTCCTGAAGTTTTTCTTTATCAAAATCAGAATCTGTAGATTCTATTTCCTTTTTAATCTGGCCTACTCTCGCCTGAATGCTGGCCTTGTTCCCCTTTCCTTCAATAATAGTGGTATTCTCTTTGGTAGACATTACTCTTCTGGCAGACCCCAATTTTTCTAATTCAGTTTCTTCCAGCTTGAGTCCCTTCTCCTCGGAAATTACTTCAGCGCCCGTAACTGTGGCGATATCCTGAAGCATCTCCTTCTTCCTGTCTCCGAACCCCGGCGCTTTAATGGCCAAGGTATTGAAAACTCCCCTCAGTTTATTAACAACTAGAGTGGCTAGAGCCTCTCCTTCTATTTCCTCTGCTATGATAACCAGTTCTTTTTTGCCACTTTGGGAAATCTTTTCCAAAAGAGGAAGAATTTCTTTCAGCGAGGAGACCTTTTTGTCTGTGATGAGAATAAAGGGGTCTTCATAGGTGGCTCTCATTCTTTCTGAGTCTGTGATCATATACGGGGAGACATAGCCTTCGTCAAACTTTAACCCCTTTACAATCTCTTTTTCCAGCCCAAAGGTCTTTGACTCCTCAACCGTAATCACTCCGTCTTTACCCACTTCTTCCATAACTTCTGATATAAGGTTGCCAATTTCTTCGCTTTCTGCAGAAATTGTGGCAACCTGAGCCCTCTCTTCTTTGGTAGTGACGTTCTTTGCCATCTTTTTAAGAGATTCCAGAACTTTTTCGGAAGCTCTTTCAATGCCACGCTTCAGAGCCAAGGGGCTGGCTCCTGCTGCTACGTTCTTTAGTCCTTCCTTTATAATGCTCTGGGCAAGCACCACAGAGCCCGTGGTTCCGTCGCCTGCCATTTCATTTGTCTTTTCTGCCACCTCTTTAATAATTTCCGCTCCCAGATTCTCAACTTTATCTGAAAGCGAGATCTCTTTGGCAATAGTCACTCCGTCATTGGTGATGGTGGGGGATCCGTAACCCTTGTCAAAAACAACATTCCTGCCCTTGGGGCCCATGGTAACCCTAACAGTATCTGCTACCTTATCTGCTCCCATTTTTAGTATTTTTCTTGCTTCCTCATTATATTTAATTTGTTTTGCCATTGTTTGTAACCCTCGCTCTCCTAAAAAAGGATTCGCTCGGGCTAAAGAGTTACTCTTCTATTACAGCGAGGATGTCTTCCTCTTTAGCAATTAAGTATTCCTTGTCTCCAACCTTTATTTCGGTAGGGCCATACTTGCTGAAAAGCACTTTTTGCCCCTCTTTTATTTCCAGAGGAATAACTTTTCCTTCGTCATTTTTTCTGCCGGGACCCACAGCAATAACCTTGCCTTGCTCGGGCCTCTCTTTCTCTGCGGTTTGGGGAAGAAGAATACCAGATTCTGTTTTTTCCTCCTCCTCGCTCGCTTCTATAAGAATGTGATCTACAATGGGTTTTATTTTCATATTTTTAAATCACGGACTTTCGGGCAATAAGCCCTTTCGCCCGTTAGCAATTAAAACTTATGACTGCTAATAGTGTAATATAGAAAATTAAGGGCCTGCTTGTCAAGACTGCTTCTTTAAGAATTCTCCTGTGTGGCTCTCTTTTACTTTCTTGATGCCCGAAGGAGGACCTTCGGCTATTATCTCTCCCCCCTCTTCTCCGCCTTCGGGACCCAGGTCGCATATCCAATCAGCGTTTTTGATAAAGTCGAGGTTGTGCTCTATGGTTAAAACAGTATTTCCTTTGGCTACTAAACTTTTTAAAACATATATCAACTTCTTAATATCTTCAAAATGAAGTCCTGTAGTGGGCTCATCCAGCATATACAGGGTCTTGCCCACTCCTTTCTTAGAAAGCTCTGAAGCCAGCTTTATGCGCTGCGCTTCGCCTCCTGACAAAGAAGGAGCGGGCTGGCCCAATTCGATATAAGAAAGGCCCACCTCGCTGAGCATCTTCAATTTGTGGAAAAGGCCTGGAATATGCTTGAAAAACTTCATGGCTTCCTCCACCGTCATTTCCAAAACTTCCGCTATATTCTTTCCTCTGTACTCTATTTTTAGGGCCTCCTTATTATACCTTTTACCGCGGCACTCCTGACATTCCACGTAGATATCGGGCAAGAAAAACATCTCCACTTTAATTTCGCCCTGTCCTTCGCAGGCTTCGCACCTCCCCCCTTTAACATTAAAACTAAATCTGCCGGGATCGTATCCCCTGACTCTCGCCTCCTTGGTTTTGGAAAAAAGTTCCCTAATATAAGAAAAGCAGCCCGTATAGGTGGCGGGATTGGATCTCGGAGTTCTGCCTATTGGCGACTGATTAACCAAGACCACTTTATTAATATTCTTCAGTCCTGTAATTTCTCTAAACTGGCCTGGCTCTTCTTTGCTTTTGTAAAAATTTTTAAAAAGGGCTTTAGCCAAAACGTCATCCACTAAAGAAGATTTGCCAGAACCTGAAACTCCGGTCACGCAAACAAAATTACCTAAAGGAATCTTAAAGTTTATGTTCTTTAAGTTGTGCTCTTTCGCTCCCTTAACTATCAGGTATTCTTGTCTTTTCTTTTTAGGCAAAGCAAAGCCCGACTTTCTTAGTTTCTCTTTCAAAATATTCGGGTCAATTTTAACCCTTTTCTTTCCTGCCAAATACTGTCCTGTCAGATTGTCAGATCTTCTGAGTTCTTTGGGCGTTCCCTCAAAGACTACTTTCCCTCCGTGCTTTCCGGCCCCCGGCCCTATGTCTATCACCCAGTCTGCAGCCAATATAGTTTGGGGATCATGTTCTACTACCACCACGGTGTTCCCAGAATCCTTTAATCTCTTTAAGGTCTTAATCAACCTCCCCTGATCTCTGGGGTGTAAACCGATAGAGGGTTCATCTAAAATATATAAAACTCCTGTTAATTTAGACCCTATCTGGGTAGCCAGTCTTATCCTCTGCTCCTCCCCGCCTGCTAAAGTGGAAGCCTTTCTGCCCAAAGAAAGATAGTCCAGCCCTACATCAATTAAAAACCGGGTTCTGTTTATTATTTCTTTAATAACGGGCTCTGAAACCTTGGTTTTTTCCAAATTGGAAAAAAAATCTTTGGCTTCTGCCACCGGAATTTCCACTAAGTGATCTATGGATTTCCCTCCTAGAGTCACGGCCAAGGCCTCAGGTTTCAATCTTTTTCCCTGACAAGCGGGGCATTTTTTAACTATCATATACTGCTCAATCTCTTTCCTAGTCCATTCAGAATCGGTTTCTTTGTACCTTCTTTCCAGATTGGGGATTACCCCCTCAAACCCTTCTTCTCCATAAAGAACAGCGGTGACAATCTTTGAAGAGAGATTTCCCACTGGCTCGTGGATGCTAAACCCCTTATCTCCTGCCAATTCTCTTAGTTTGTTCCAGAAATAGCTTTGCCTCCCTAGTTTATGGGAGGCCCTCATCCAGGGACGAACCGCTCCTTCGGCTAAAGTTAGTTTTTTGTTGGGAATAACAAGATCAGGATCTACTTCCAGCTTTTCTCCCAATCCCGAACATTCAGAACAAGCCCCGTAGGGACTATTAAAAGAAAACAGGCGGGGTTCTAGTTCAGGAAGCGAAACCCCGCATTTCTCACAGGCAAAGTACTCACTAAAAACTAAGTCTTCTTTTTTTTCGGGAGAAACAACAACTATGCCCTTGCCCATTTTAGAGGCTATTTCTAAAGAATCCACCAGCCGTTCTTTGTCCAACTCTTTATCCAAAACCATTCTGTCTACCACTGTTTCAATAGTATGCTTTTTATTCCTGTCCAGATCCAAATCCAAGGCCTCCTCTGCCCTGTGGATAACGCCGTCTATTCTTACCCTTACAAAGCCCCCTCTCTGAATTTCCTCTAATATGCCCCGGTGCTCTCCCTTCTTTCCTTTTACTACGGGCCCTAAAATCAAAATTTCTTTGCCATCGGGCAGTTTTAAAACCTGCTCTTCTATCTGTTCTATGCTCTGCTTGCTCACCCTTCTTCCGCAGACAGGACAATGGGGCACTCCTGCTCTGGCAAATAAAAGACGGATGTAATCATATATCTCCGTAATAGTGCCTACGGTAGATCTTGGATTGTGTGAGGCTTTTCTTTGGTCTATGGAAATGGCAGGGCTGATCCCCTCTATTCTTTCCACTTCAGGCTTGTCCATCACTCCCAGGAACTGTCTGGCATAAGCTGACAAACTTTCTACATATCTTCTCTGACCCTCAGCATATATAGTGTCAAAAGCCAAAGAGCTTTTGCCAGAACCTGAAATCCCGGTAATTACTGTAAATTTATTCCTCGGCAAGTCAAGGCTAACGTTTTTAAGATTGTGGACCCTTGCCCCCCTGATTTTAATAACATCACTTTTCATAATTTCTTAAATTATGGCAATTACCCTGTGTTGGAGAAAAGAGCGCAGGGTTCTGACTACTCATCTCTCTGAGAAACCAGAAAACGAGGTGATTTCAAGGCGCGGCAAGGAGGTTGTAGTCTGTGCGCTAC
>CAYZKD010000011.1:0-23677 GCA_964479375.1 uncultured Candidatus Saccharibacteria bacterium
CGAGAGGTTTCTTAAACCGGGTGTCAGGGTAATTGCCTTTTTCATAATTTCTTAATTATGGCAATTGCCCTGTGTTGGAAAATAGGAGCGAGCGAAGCGAGAGACGTAAGAAACCGAGAGGTTTCTTAAACCGGGTGTCAGGGTAATTGCCTTTTTCATAATTTCTTAAATTATGGCGATTACCCTGTGTTGGAAAATAGGAGCGGGAGCGACGTAAGAAACCGAGAGGTTTCTTAAACCGGGTGTCAGGGTAATTGCCTTTTTCATATTATGCTTTTCTGATCATCTTAGCCCCGCATACAGGACAACTTTCTTCATAACAAGGCACCCCTCTTTTATGGGGTGCCTCTTTGCCGCACTCAGGGCACATACAAATACCATTAGGCCCCATCCCAAACCGACGAGGTTGGTTTATCCGGCCTTTTCTAGATTGGTTTTGTTCTTGAGGGTCCATTATGGGTATTCTATCACTTTCTCGAAAAAGCAACAAAGTTACTTTTTCTTCTTCTTGGTCTCGCCCAACCTTTCTTTCAATCCCTTTATTTGCTCTTCTAGGGCCTTAATCTGGTTTTGAATTGCTTCTTTCCCCCCGGTTAACATTTCTTTTTCTTGCTGAGGACCGGGATAATAGTTCGTTCTTGCCCTCTGCCAGCCAGTTAATCCTGTGGCTCTGTACCAGTTTCTAAAGCCTCTTCCTCTGCCAAAAGAGGTCTTGGCATACCCGGGCGCAGAAGAGCCCGAACAAAACCCCAAACCCCTTCCTGTCATCGGGCCTTGGCCCATGGGACCTGTTTTATTCCCAAATGGCATAATTTTAGATAATCTTAAATTTATTAATACAACCTTTCTATTTATAATATATACCCATAACCATGCCTTGTCAACCCCTTACGCTGGTTCATATGATAGTATCCAAAAAAATGTGGGAGGACGGGCCTCCCACAAAAATCGCGAAAGCCTGTTCTCCGCGAAATTCCACGGAAAACATTTTACAGAATTTGAGGCATATCATATGTTTCTAAGCCCAAACACCCCTCCAAACTAAAAAGCGGGGGCATTCCCCGCTCTGGCAACTATTTTACATTAGCCCACCTAGGGACTGAGCCATTTTCTGCTGAATTTCTTTTACTGCATCATTTAGACAATCTTTCAAGACTTCTTCCTGTTTCCCTTTTTCTAGTTCCGGATTTAAAGAAATTTCTTCTATCTGCAGGTTTCCGTTTACCACCGCCCTTGTTCCCTCTTTCTCTATTTCGCTTTTCTCTTTGGCTAATTGCTTCTGAGCTTCTTTAATTTTTCTGATCTGGTTTAATTTGTCAAACATAATTGTTTATTCAGTAAATTTATCTTTACAAACTAATTGAGCAACGCTCTTTCTAGATTTAGGCCTGGGAGAATCATCATAAGGGACGCCCAGAGTTAACATTGCTGCTACTTTATACTTCTCTGGAATCCCAAGTATTTTTTTTACTTCCTGCTGATAAAAAGCACCTATCCAACAAGTTCCCAGCCCTTGTTCCACTGCTTCCAGGGTCATGTGATCTAAGGCTATTGCCAAATCTACAGAGTAAGCGGGTACCCCAGAACTCATATCTACTTCGGGTTTTAAGGAAACGCCGACAACAATAATGGGAGCTTTTTCTATAAAGCTCTGGTTTGCGGCTTTTGTTAGTTTCTTTATCCTCTCCTTGTCTCTAACTACTACAAGCTTATAATCTTGAGCGTTGTGGGCAGAAGGAGCAAAGTGGGCGGCCTCTAATATTTTCTTGATTGAATCCTCGGAAATAGGCTCGTCTCTGTAATCCCTTACGCTTTTTCTTAATTTTATGGCCTTAAAAACATCCATATATTTAAAGTTCTTTAATTTTATAATTATCTATTTTTTCTTCTGGAGTAAAGGTAAAATCCGCTTTTACCTTTTTTCCCTCTAATACCCTAGGCAACCACACAGAATCATCGCTCCACATCTTTTTGAAAGGAATCTTTTTAAGAGCAAACCAAGAGGGCTTCATTTCCTCTGTCTCTTCAGGATCTCCCTCCCATTCTCTACATAAATAGACATGAACATCTTGATCCCACTCCTCTTTATGAGGAAAAGAGAATTTCAAAAAAGCTACCTTTTCTAAATGATTAACCTTCACCCCGATCTCTTCTTTAGTTTCTCTGACAATAGCGTGCTCTACAGACGAATCACCCTTTTCAGGATCAACCTTGCCACCTACGCCGTTCCATTTCCCTGCCCCAAATCCTCTTTTCTTCATAGCCAAAAGAACCTTGTCGTCTTTTAAAAGAAAACAAAGGGTGGCCTCTTTCATTTTTCCTCTTCCCTGCTTTTGCTGAAAAAGAAAATGTATATTATCTCCAACAAAGCAAAGGTGTTTAATATTAATATCGCGACAAACCAAATTTTCTGCGCTTTACGAGAGGCCTTCCATAAAGCCACCCCTTTCCAAGGGAGAACCCAGGCGGCTATTAATAATATAACCCAAAGAGGAGGTAAGAAAATTTCCTGCATAATCTTAAAGTAATATAAACTTATTAATTACTAATCCGAAATTATAACCGAGATATTCTGCTGCTTTCCGGCACATGACCATTCTCCGAGTAAAGATTTCGAAATATTCCATAACCGGGACAAACTTGGTGTCAATATTCAAAGAGAGAATTATTCTTTTTTTCTTTTTGTCTATTTTCAAACTACTGGATGTAGTCGCATAATTGACTCTGTCGTGAATATCCGCTTTTATCTCATCCATAGTATCCTGAACTACCCGAGATCTCTGGACGTCAGACTTGTCGGCTAAAACCACTATAGCCGCAACCGAACTTGCAAAAGCAATCTCCCTGATTCCCTCATCGTGCATAGATATGGCCTGAGTAATGGTCGCCAATTCCTCGGGTTCAAAATCTTTCTGAAATACCTGATGGAAAAGAAGAGCGGCAAGGTAGTTATGATAGTTTCTTCCCAAAAAGTTACCCATATCATGGCAAAATCCGGCGATAGCAGCCGACTCCCCCTCTTTTTCGGACAACCCTATTTCTTTTGCTATGCCCTTGGCCCTTTCTGCTACTAATTTAGAGTGGCGGAATCCATGATCGGTATAAGAAAGAGCAGACAGGGCTTTTTCTGTCTGGGAAATAAACTCTTTTATCTGAGGGTTCTCCTGTACTTCTTTAAGTTTAATCATATTATCTTATTATAACATCTTAAATCAGTAGCGGAAAATTGCGGCTATTTTAGATTTCTCCGGCATATTTTCAGAATAAAGAACATAAACATCCCCTCCGTTGAGAAACGTCTGAATGGAGGCCAGGTTACAGAGGTCGCTGTCTCCCTCCTGTTTTTCTTCGTGAATTTCTGTATCAGAGCCCCATAAATGTTCATCGAGATTAACAAAAAGTTTACTCACCCGGCCCTCTCGGGAGGCAGAGATAACCTTTTTAGGATCGGCTGAAGTCTTAGGCCCTCCTTTTAAGTCTTGGTATTCTTTCTTTGATTCTTCTTCTTTGTTCTGAAAGAAAGGCCTTACAATCTCCCATGATTTTTTGTGTATCTCTCCTTCTTTCATGCCATCGGGGTTGCCGAAAATACCCTCTTCTGAGAGATATTTGTAATGGCATGCTTTCTTGAATAAGGGATGGAAATAATCTACAGCCACCAACACCAGGGGAGAGGTTTCAGAAGAGAACGCTTCTTGCAGACGATTGTCTAAAATCTGGAAATACCTGAGCAAATTTTTCTTCTCTTCTTCTTCCGGGGACTGACCGTAGAATACGGCCCCCTTTCCCGAAGTACGCGTGTGGAAAGAAACTCTATTTTCCGGATCCCTAGTCTCTAGGGCTTCTCTTATATCATGAGGCAAGCCCACTTCCATTTTATTAATCTCATATCTATCTGCCTGAAAAAGTTCTGCCTTCTTTTTGCTCACAGAAAAGATATAGAATTTTCCGTTTTCTAAGATCAAAGGAAGCAGGGGCTCGATATAGAATTTGTCAGAAACCAGAGAGGTTTCCTTTACTTCAATGGGAATCCTATAATATTCAAAAAAACCAGGGGAAAGAAACACGGCAAGCCCCTTGTTCTGATGCTCCCAGAATTCCGGGTTGCTTAAAAGATCTTTCGCCGGCTTTAAGGCTTTCTCCGCCTCCTCCTTTCTTAGTCCTCTTTTCTGCAAAACATCTTCTGCTTTGTTAAGCTGGTTCTCAAATCTGATTGGATTCTGCTCCGTCTGATTGCCTGACTGAAAGGCAGGAACAAAAATAGAGACCAAGCTATCTCCCTCCCTTTGAGCCAGTCTTCTTATTTCTTTTTTCCCTAAGGGATCTATGTCTGACATAGACTATTTCATCCACAAACCGTGGACATTACAGTATTCCCTAGCGCTTATCTTCTCTCCTTTAATATTAAATTCCGCCTCCGGCTTATCGCCAGGATTTAAAAATTTACGGCAGTATTTTCCATCCACGACAACTTCTATCCACTCAATATAGTGGCTTTCTTCCATAGGATGCTCCTCAGAGCCCACTTTTATCTTTGTGCCGTTTTCTGTCTCTTCGATCACAGGAACGTGTTTTTCTAATCCTTCATCTTTTTCTTTTTCCGTCAAAAGATTCATGGGTTCTCCGCAACAGACAAGTTGACCCTCCCCCTCGTGAAGAACTTCAACAACGTTGCCGCAGATACTGCATTTGTAGATTTGTTTTTTTCCTGTCATAGATTAATTCCCCGTCATTTCTTCAACCTCTTTCTTTCCCTCTGCTGACTTCTCAACTTGTTCTTTGTCTTCTCTCTCCAAAAGAGTCTCAAACTCGCCCACATGCTCCTTTTCTTCTGAAGCCACGTCCAAAAGAACCTTTTTGATATCTTCGTTTTCTGTGAGAGCTGCCATCTGCTCATAAAAAGAAATGGCATCCAACTCTGCTATAATCCCGGCCCTTAGTATTTCCCGGTCAATTTTCTCCTGGCTGACTTTGTCTAAATTAATAGGTAATTTTGATAACATATAATAATTGGTTTAGATATTTTTCTCCTGACCTTTAGTAGGCTTATTGTATCACCCTTGCAAGAGGAGACAAGCACCCCGCTATTCTATATAATTCTTCCTATCTCCAAACTCTCTTCTCTTTCCTACATTCCATTGCCTGACCGGTCTTATATACCCCACTACCCTTGAGTAAACCTCGCAATTCCTAAAATTACTCAAAGAAGGGTTCTTCTTGTAGCAACCTTCGCACTTAATTGCCTCTATAACCCTTTCCCCGTCTTTATACCTTAACAGAAATCCCTCTTTGTTTCCCATTTCCTTCCGACAATCGTGGCATACCCTATTCTTTTTGGCATTTATTGCATATCCCATAGAAATAAGTTTGGTGATCATTAACCCTGCCGACCTTTATTTTCTTTTTTCTGAGAACAGGGCATTTCTTTCTAAAGTTAACGATAAAAGGATCTTTGACGTCGAATACTCTTCCGCACTTTTCACAGATAAAATGCGCGTGCATCAAAATATTCCCGTCATATCTTGAAATCCTTGTCGGAATTTCCCGAACTCTCCCGCTAACCTTAAAGCCATTCAATATTCTGTAAACAGTGCCCCGGCTGATGCGGGGAAGTTTTTTCTTTACCCCCCTATAAACATCCTCAGCGCTCGGATGGCTTTCAGTGTTTGATAAATAATCTTTTATTATTTTTTTTTGAGAGGTCAGCCTCTCTGCCAAAACCATAATATTATTAGTAATGATTACTAATTACAGTTTAGTATTACTAAAAATGCTGTCAACAGTAATCTCCTGTGGAAAACTTTTAATTAATAAAATATGGTTTTGGTCAAGTGATAAGGCATCATTCCCTCGAAAGACTGGCTCTTATTCCATAAAATCCAGTCTATCTCAAAAGGATAAAGTTTTAGTTCTTTTTTGAAATACTCTACGGCCCAGACGGTCCCCGCTCTGATTTCAACCTCTTCTTCAGACGCCCGGGGGATTAAAACCTTATTTTTTATCTTCTTCTCCAGAGAAGAAGAATATTGAAGAATGCCTAAATGATGAAGGATTTGAGGAATCTTGTAGTCTGCAAAACAGGTAAGATATTCCGGATCTTTAAAAAAGCCAAGTCCCCTACCTTCAAAAGTCCCTATTATGTCTGAGGCTAAGATCTGGGCCCTTTTTAAAAAGAAAATGTCCTCTTTTTTGTAAACAGAAACGTCTTTAAAACAAGGGAGGCCTTTGTAGATCTCAGGGATAAATAAAGATAATTTATGGTTAGCAGATCTTACAAAATCAACGGAGTTGCCAAACTTTTTTAACAAAGATTGGCTTACTTCTTTTGCTATTTGCCATCTCTTTTCCAAAAAGAAAAGATTGTCTCCTCCTCCTAGAATTTTTTTGAAGTCTTTAAAAGAAACCTTAGAAAAATAATCCAGGGAGGCCCTGTCAGGGTTCTCCTCAAAGAATCTCTTCAGGGCAAGAGAAAGCGCAAAATATCCATTATACTTTTGCTTCCCATGACTAATGGTCCACCTCTCTGCTTTATTATTCCAAAAACAAAAATTTATAGAGTCGAGAATAATAAGGTAGTCTAGAGTCTGAGAGTTATAGTTTGATTTAAAATGAAATCCACCGGGCCATTGAGGAACGCCCTCTAAGGTTTTGGCCACCTTTTTAATCTTTTCTTTATCTATTTTAACTTGGCCTGCTTTTTCAACTACTTTTAAAGTCGTTGATCTAACTGGATTTTCCATATGTTAATAATAACATAAAAAGGGTCACACTTAGTGTGACCCATGGGAGAATATCCGCAAGACATCCTCTCGAGAAGAAAACGGCCTGGACAGTTGGCAGAGGAGATTTTCACTTCATGGGGGTAGCCCTTGTCGGGTCTTAAATCTCACTTCAAAGGGGGTCTCCCTTCTGCGCTCAGCACCCAACGTGCTCGGACGAAAGCGAGTGTGGTAAACAGCCATACTCGCGCCACTTCTTCCTTGAGCCCTGCCAACTGTCCAGTGAACTATCCGTCAAAAAGAACAGTTCACTAAACAATTGCCAGGAAAAGAAAAGAACTAAGATTAGATTAGCAAAGCCCTATGGTCTGTCAAGGTTATGGGCTCTCCTGTGGCACAATTTACGGCATGAATCATTAAATTATATTGCAAAATGAATCAGTTAATGATTTAATCCGCGGAGGCCCGTCCTCCCACATTTTGCTTTTTTGTGGGAGGCCCGTCCTCCCACATTTTGCTTTTTTGTGGGAGGCCCGTCCTCCCACATTTTACTGAAAAACGACAAGAGTATTTAAGAAAGCAGATGACTTTAACTGTCAATTATGTTTCATTGCCTGAACAGCTATATCTTGTTTTCTTTTATCTTCTCCCTTATTCCTTCTACAAAAGAGTTATAGTAAAAAAGGTTATGAAAGGTAAGAAGTTTCATGCCTAAAATCTCTCCACTTCTGAACAAATGCGAGATGTATCCTCTGCTGTAGTTTTGACAGACATAACAGGGACACTCCTCATTCAAGGATCTCTTGTCTTTAACAAACCTGCGACTTCTTATATTAAGTTTCCCTTGGCTGGTAAAAGCGATGCCTCGTCTTGCGTTATGGGTAGGAACAGTGCAATCAAAAAGGTCTACTCCCCTTTTTATGATATTTTCCATATCTTCCAAATATCCGATGCCTAAAAGATGGCGCGGCTTCTTCTCGTCAAGAAGAGGGACCGTCCAGTCCAAAATCTTGTTCATCGTCTCTTTTTTCTGACCCAAATCGCCCCCTATACCGAACCCCTCAAAATCCAGGGAGTTAATATGCTTTGCACTTTCTTTTCTCAAATCCTCGAATCTTGAACCCTGAACAATGCCGAACAGAGACTGGTTGCTCTTCCAAGCCTTAAGACAAGATTCGGCCCACCTATGGGTTCTCCCCAAAGCTTTCCGGGCATATTCTTTGCTGGCTAGAGGAGGGGTACACTCGTCAAAAGCAAACATTATGTCACTGCCCAGTTTTTCCTGAATTCTGATAGACTCTTCGGGGCCTAAAAATAATTTTTTCCCGTCAAAAGGAGACCTGAAAGAAACTCCGTTTCCCCTGATTTTTATCTCTTTGGGCTGCTGGCTTTTCTCTACTACTTTCTTGCCTTTCCCGGAAAAGTATTTCAAAACCTTACCTACGTTAAAGTCTTTTCCAAACCCCAGACTGAAAACCTGAAAACCCCCGGAGTCTGTCATCAGGGGCTTTCCCCAGTTCATAAACTTATGAAGCCCCCCTAGTTTATCAACAATGTTTTCTCCGGGTTTTAAATGAAGATGGAAAGTATTAGCAATCAGAATCTGACATCCTGCCTTTTCGGCTTCCCTGCTGTCTAGGGTTTTCACCGTAGCCTGGGTGGCTACGGGCACCAGAGAAGGAGTCCTTACAATCCCATGGCTTGTTTTCAATATTCCAAGCCTAGCCCGGCTTTTTCCAGATTTTTTAATAATCTTGAAGTCAATCATATATTTCAAATATCTTATTTTGTTTTTTTGCTCCCTTTATTATTTTCACCTTGTTGACAGGAATATTCAAAAAAGAGGCAAGAATCCTTATTATTGCCTTGTTCGCCTCACTATCTTTTGCCTTCTCTCTAACTTTTATTTTTATCCTGTCTCCTTTCCAAAAAACCTCTTCTTTCTTGGAATTGGGAAAAGCCTTAACTTTTATTAACATTGAATAATGCTTTTGCCTCTTTTATTGCTTTACTGATATTCCGTGTGGGTATTCCCGCCCTCTTGGACAATTTCCCCGGCTCTTTATTTAAAATTTCTTTCGCCAGCATTATTCTATACTCTGATAACTTTTTTGCCATTTTTCCTGTCAGAGAAGATAAAATAGTAATAGGGTATAACTGCTTTTTTTCAATAAAAAAAGATAAGCCCTTGTTCTTGGGATAACGCCAACTTAAAAGGTCAACATTTACGCAGTCCGAATACCTTTTTGTTTTCTTAGTAAACTTACCATTGGTAACCAAAATACTTTTTATCCTCTTGTCCTCGGCCCAGGAGCCCTTTTTAATGTCCAAAAATCTGGCGTGGTTGGCTAAGGCCGCATTAGAATGCACCCTGCCGTCAGACAAATGACGGAATTTACATTCTCCGATATAAGTTCTTCCGCCTTTCTCTGCCAGAAAGTCCAGTTCGTATCTGCAACACTTCCCCTGCAATCTGGGGTTTAGTCTTGTCTTAAAGCCCCTTTCTTTAAAGATCTTGCAGATAAATTTTTCAAAAGGAAATCCCGTAGGTCCTAGTTTCTTTAGGCTTTCTTTAAGGTTATACTTTATGCCTGTTTGAAGATTTTCCTTTAAGAGAGCTTTTTCTATCTTCTGGAAGATTTTCGATGTTCTAATACCGGGGTAAATTTCTTTCTCTATTTTTTCTGTAATTTTTTTAGCCAACTCACGAGAAGCCCCAGCCCTGCGGGCCGAATTATATACCTTTCGGGGAGAAAAGGGCTCTTTCTCGCCATTAAGTTTTACTACTGTTATTTTTTCCATGTTAACTGCTTTTCGATTGAAGAATGCAATTTAAGTTTTCTTGTTTTACAAGATTCCAAATCCTCGCCCACTATCTCTATATTTTCAAGGCCGTACTGTCCTAAATTGTCTTCTCTGCAATAAACCAAATATCCTACGTCTTCTGGGTCAATACCCATTATTTCCAAAGCAATCCTGTCAGCAGCCAAAGAATCCAGCCCGGCTAAAGCCACTTTGGTTTCTACAAGGTCTCCTCGGGTGGGCCCGTTTCCCTCCATACTATAAAAGCCGTCTATAGAAGCCAAATCCGGCATTTTCCTCTCGGCCAACAAAAGAAGGTTGCGGTTTATTTCTTTCACGCCCTGGTGAACCTTCATTTTATCTTCTTTGATAACCATACCCATAGTAAGATTTTTGATAGAAAGAGTGGCAACCACCGCGTTATGGGTTTTTATCTTGGCGGCGGAAATGATAAATATGTCAGGATTAAGCGCCATCCGGCTCACTTTTATCTTTTCTCCTTTTGAAATCTTCACCTCTAAATAGTCGTCTTTATTAAGGTCTGTAAACTCTATTTCAAAAGGATATTTTTCTCTTAACTTTAAAAAGCCAAAGGTCTGATACCCCTCAAAAGTATCATTGGCAGACCCCTCTCCAATTATTATCTTTCCTTCGTAAAAACGGGATAAAAAATCCAAGATCCCCCTCATATGGTCAAGATGGGTTGCGGCTTTTTGAAGGTTGGAAGAAACAAAGTTGGGCTTAATAAGGATCTTTTTGTCTTTGACGGCCTCTTTAATTTCTTGCTCAATATTCAAGAGAGAATTCAGGATATTTTCCCTTCTCGATTCTCCTTTCACTAAAGAGACTCTACTCATCTCTTCGATGATAAATTCCTATTAACTCGGCTTCTTCAATAATATGCCCTTCCATCTGATCCTGAACATCTTGTTTATCTGCCCCAGAATCAAGGTTTATTTTCTGATCAAGGGCATACGCTTTAAAGCAATAATGGTGAGTCCCGCTGGGAGGACAGGGCCCTCCGTAATTATTATTGCCAAAACTGTTTACTCCTTGAGTTGCCCCCTCCGGAACCGAATTTTCTTTAACATAAAAAGAAGAGGGGCTGACGTTCCAGACAAGCCAATGGATCCAAGACCCTCCCGGAGCGTCCGGATCCTCCATTATTAAAGCAATGCCTTGGCACCGATCTGGAATATCTGAAAACTCCAAGGGAGGATTTATATCCTCTCCGTCACAGGTATACTTGGAAGGAATTGAGTTATTATTCTCAAAAGATGAACTTTTAATTTTCATAATTAGAAATTTTAATAGATGTTGGTCATTAGAAATAAGGTCGGCTTCTCCTTTTAAGGAGCAGGCTAAAAAATTGTTATCATCCAGGCCTTCTTTTATAATATTTATAGAAGGATAATTTAATACCCCTTGATTCCCAGAAATTTTCTTCAGACAAATTCTCAATAGGCCTCAGAACGCAGAGTCTGAACTGCTCAGAGAATAACAGTTCAAATTCTGCACCTCTTAAAAGATCTGATAATCTTTCCCAAAAGAAGACGGGCTTCGTTTTTGATGGGCCGGCCTCATAAGATCTTTACCTCGCCCCTTTTTGCCTTTTCCAATATTTTATGGACTGAGCTGCCTTTGTTAAAAAAAGAGGCAACTAAAAGATTGGCGTCTAACACCGCTCTCATGGATTTCCATCTTCTTTCTTAGCCAGCAAATTCTTTATGTCATTAGTATAGTAAAAAGCAGAGATCGCTCCCGCCAAAGAGGTGATTACTGCAAAATAGATAGAAAACCCGAATACAGGATATTTCACGCTTAACAATATTAGGGGGAAGGCTACCCCTTGCATAAAAGTGGTAAGCTTTCCCACAAACCTAACCCGGGGGATGCCAGCCTCTGCCAAAATAGCAGCCAGAAGAACGGGCAATACTAATATCTCCCTGGAAAGAATAATGAAAATCTGTAGCAAATGATATCTGGTCAGAAGGGAGTCCCCTGTAAATTTTATCAGCAAAGCCAGAACCGTGCCTACCATTAAAAATCTGTCTGCTGCCATATCAAACTGCCTGCCAAATTCTGTGGTCTCCCTAAGCCTTCTGGCCAAGAAGCCGTCAAAAAAATCAGTAAGCATGCCAAGAGTAAAAAGACCGACGATATAAATGAGATCAAACCCGGCAAAGACATAATAAATGGTAACAATTGTAATAATCACCCGGCTGAAAGTCAAGAAGTTGGGCAGATTCCATATTTTTTCCTGGTTGTTGCTCATAAAAGCTAATTAAAGAAATTAATTAAGTTCCTGGCAATGTAGAAAATAAAAAATATGCCGAATATTAAGAAAATAAGAACGAAAATCCAGATAATTTTGTCTAACATATTAAAAACTCACTTCCCAGTTATTGCGAGGGTTAAACCTGTTCCCTGTTTTTTTAACAGACTTGATCTTTCCGATAATAAAAGAGTCAAGATGTTTATCTCCGCTCCCCACCGTATAGCCGTTAAATATATGCCCCGGCGTTATGTGTTCTTTGCCGTAAATTAAGATCTCTCCCTCTTCTCCGCTGTCTGTGGCAATGTTATAAGGCTCCACCTCGCGCCAGCCCGCTTTGGCGTTCTCCGTATCGGGATAATAAATCATAACAGTTTCTCTTTTTTTCGCGGACTCCGCTATCTTTTCAATGATTTTTCGGTAATCTGTATAATCCATATTTATTTTATTCTAACGCGGGAACGGATTAAATAAAAGCCCAAGATAATTTCTTGGGCTTTTTTAAATTTAAAGAGCTTTCATGGGAACTTCTAAAAGATGGTTGACAGCGGCCACCATGGCGCGGACAAAGGCAAAGACAATGTCTGTGTCTCCTCCCCGCCCATAACTAATATGACCGTTGCTCTCTATGGTCAGAGCAACCAACCCCATTGCCTCAATCCCTCCGGCCGCCTTGCCGACATTAAAATCTTTGAGCCGCAAGTTAGGAATCTGAAAACCCGGGGCCTTTCCGATGGCATCAACCACTGCATTCCAAGCGGAAGAAACCGGACCGTCTCCTGAGCCCCTCCCTTCGAAAGAATTGCTGTTCTGAGAAAGAAAAATCTCAGCAGAAAGAACGTCGTCTGCGCGGGAATAATTTATCTTTTCTATGGTCACGAGGTGGCCCTTTTGAGCCTTTTTTTCTGTCAGCACCTCCTGGACCAAAAGGCGAAGATCGCTGTTATAAACAATCTTTTTGCTATCCGCCAGATCCTCGAATTTAGCAGACAGAAGAGAAAACTCTTCCTCTTCGAGTTCGTATCCCATCTTCCTGAGATGATCTTTCAAGGCATGCCGCCCCGAGTGCTTGCTAAGGGGGGCTGTTTCTCCTTCCCACCCTATGTCCTTTCTTGAAATTACCTCATAGGTTGTAGGGTCTGACAAAACCCCGTGCTGGTGGATGCCGGCTGAGTGCGCAAGGGCATTAGCGCCCGCCACAGGAAGATTGTCCGGCACAGGCTTGTCGATAGCCGAAGAAAGAACTCTCACGGCTCTGCAGATCTCCTGGGTTCGGACCCCGGTAGAAAGGCCGTAATAGTCAGCCCTTGTTTTCAAGGCCATAACCACGGCCTCCAATTGGGCATTACCTGCCCTTTCTCCTATGCCCATAAGACATACTTCTGCCTGTCTGGCTCCGGCCTCAAGGCCGGCAAGGGTGTTGGCTGTAGCCACACCAAGATCATTATGACAGTGAACGGAAATCATAACGCCAGAGTAATTATCAACCACGCTTTCTTTAACTTTCCTGATGAGGCCGGCGTATTCTGATCCTACAGAATAGCCCACAGTATCTGGAAGATTGATTACAGATGCTCCAGATTCAATGGCAGTTTCCACAGACCTTAAAAGAAAGTCCGCGCCCGTACGGGAAGCATCCTCAGGAGAAAACTCTACCTCGTTAACTAAAGAAGCCGCCCTGCTTACTTTTTGAGAAATCATCTCCAAAATCCGGCCCGGGGACTTCCGAAGCTTCTTTGCCATATGAACCTCGGAGGTGCCGACAAAGACATGGATCCTGGGTCTGTCGGATTTCTCAAGAGCTAAAGCCCCAGATTCTATGTCTCCGTCTTTAAGCCGGCTCAAGACACAAATGGTAGGTCCCCTAATCTCCTCTGCTATTTTGGAAACAGCAGAAGCTTCCTTGTCTGAAATCACGGGAAACCCCGCTTCAATAACATCAACTTCTAAATCTTCCAAATGGTGGGCTATTAAAAGTTTGGTGGACTCTGTCATGCTGCAGCCCGGAGACTGTTCGCCGTCCCTTAAGGTGGTGTCAAAGATTGCTACTCTGTCCATTTTCTTTCTCCTTATGTTTTCAAAGAACAAAACAAAAAGACCTCCCGGCTTGAGAGGTCTTCCAAGAATCTTTGCGCTATTCTATCTAAAACCCCTCAAACCTTCTTTTTAACAAAAGCAGGCCGATTAAAATCTCGTTTAATAAGAGGTTTTGTCTTTTTCTCGCTGTCTTTTCCATATACTTTAGGGTATAACTCAAAAATAAAAATGTCAAACTAATCGATCTCATAAATAACGGTAACTGAAGATTCTATCTTGTTCTCCCCTGTTTCCAGTCTCGCATCTTTTCAAAATTACTTTTCCGACCTTTGGGTCAGGCCCGTCAGGGCCATCATTGCTTTTATTCTGCCTCCGTCTCTCCTATAAGAAAAGTATTTATCTTCAAGGCAAAAAGTGCATTCTTTATCTGTTTCAATGTCCGCCTCAGCAAGACCCGCCTCCGCAAGATCCTTTTCGGCGGCCCTTTTTAAATCAAAAAACAATTTATTCTCTTTTCTGATTACAGACTCTGGATAGTCGCTAAGTTTCTCTAATATGTCTTTTTTAATTTCAAAATGTTCAGGGCAAATCCCGGGGCCTATTCTGGCTGAAATGTCGTCCGCAGAAAAATTCCTCATTTCCCTGACCGCTTTTTCCAAAATATGCTCGGCTATGCCCCGCCAGCCGGAGTGCATTAGCGCCACAACTCTCTTTTTTCTGCTGAAAAGAAAAACCGGCAGGCAGTCAGCTATTGTCAAACAAAGGAATAGATTACTCTCTTTAGTTATTAGGCCGTCAACCGCGGGCACGGTTTTTCCTTTAAGCGCGCTTCCCGCCCAGGCAATTTTACTGCCGTGGGCTAATCCCGCAGAAACAACCTCTTTAGGATTTACTTTTATCTTCCGAAGAAAATTTTCGCGGTTCCTTTTGGTAATCTCGTTTTCTTTTCCGTCCCCGGAAAATTTCATGGAGCCGTCTTTCTTTTCGGAAACTGCAATCTTAACCTCCGGCATCATTGTTTATTCAAATAAACGGTTTGAGTAGGATAAGCCATCTCCAATCCTTCTTTCTCAAAGGCCTCCTTGATCTGAAGGTTTATCTCCTCTTGGATATTCATATAATCGTTGTAGTCTGAGCTGTTGAGATAATATACCACCTCGTAGTTAAGGCCAAAATCTCCAAAACTTTTAAAATTAACCCTGTCCAACCTGACCAGATCTATTCCTGTTATTATTCTTTCTATTATCTTTGGAATCTTCCTTAACTTATTATTAGGGGTTTCATAAAGAACACCGAAAGAAAAAGCAATTCTCCTTTCTTTCATTTTCTTATAGTTGTGTATCCTGCTCTCTGTCAATTCTTTGTTGGAAATAACCAGCTCTTCTCCTGTTAAACTGGTCATTCTGGTGGTTTTTATGCCTATCTTAGAAACCGTACCCATATCATCTCCCACTATGATAAAATCTCCCACCCGAAAGGGTCTATCAAAGTAAATGGAAAAGGAGGCAAAAATATCGGCCAAAATTGCCTGAATAGCGAATGCCACCGCCAATCCCCCAAGACCTAATCCTGCCGCCAGGGTGGAGACGTTGTAGCCCAGATTCTGCAGAACAATAACCAGAGCAACAACCCAAAGAATTGTCTTGGCTATTTTGCTCAAAAGCTTAACCACTGAAGGATCAAAGGAAGCCTTTCCCTCTTTCTGTTCCATCCCTTTAACTGTTTTCTGAACACCGAAGTCAACAATTGCCTGCAAGCTTTTCACAGCATAGTAAACTGCCATGATAATAAGGGCGTAGTCTACTGCATTTTCCAGCCATGAAGGGAAATTAACAAATCTAACAGCCAAAAACAAAGAAAAGAGAAGGTATAGCGACCACCCTAAGTCATTGATAATATTGAAAAAAAGATCGTCTATTTCTGTCTGGGTCTGGCTGGTCAGCTTTTTTATCTTTCTCAGGGCTACAAGTTTAAAGGTTTTTAAAATGATAAGAGATATGGCGAATACGCCTATTGCTATCAGGTAGTCCTGAATGGTGCTTCCAAAAAAATTGTAAGATAATATAGAGATATAATTCATAAATGTTTTTAATTTAATGCTCCGACAGAATAATCTTCTTCCCGGGAAGGGACTTTTTTAAATCTTATAAAGAATAAAAGGGCCAAAAGGAAAAATGAAAGAAAAAATATTCGGGGCAGCCAGGGAATAAAAGCCAGAAAGCCCGCTAAGCCCAAAAAACCTATTTTCCAAATATCCTTAGGCTTTCCCCCGGAAACAAAAGTTATTAAATTAACAATAACTAAAATTAGAAATAAGGCAAGGGATGCCAGGGCCAAAAGAAAAATAACCGCCTCCTTTATTCCTAAAATCCCAGAAACAATCTTGTGAAAGAAGACAAATATCAAGAAGGAAAGAAAAGCCCCATAAATTATTTTAGTCTGTTTTTGCATAATTTACTCTCTTTCTCTGCGATAAAGCGTAAAGGCATTATCTCTTCTGTTGTATTCTGCTGACCTGTCCCCATCTCTGTCATCCTCAATCTCTGCGGTTCCGATCTTTTTTGCCGCCGAAACCACCCCCTGCGCTGTGCCCGGTAGGCTTGAATAATAATCTTTTGTAAAAGATGGGGGTGTCTGAATGATAGCCTTTTTCTTTTTTCCATCTTATTCTCCCTTTGTTAAAGTATCCTACGCCCGCCCTTGAAATATCTCATATATAAACAAAAAGATGCCCCTAAAGAAAGAAGTTAAAACACTAAAAATAAGGAGGTTTTTAAACCCTGGGTTGAGACTTCTTGCCGAAAGAGGTCAAAATCAGGGCAACGGCTGCCAGCCCCACAAGTACATAGACCACCCTGGAAACAATAGGTATTGCTCCAAAAAGAGTGGCTACAAGATCAAAACCGAACAGACCGACAAGTCCCCAGTTCAGCCCGCCGACTACGACAAGAATGATAGAGATTGCTTTTAATGCTTTCATTGGTTTTATTGGTTTTACCTTATTCACTTCTCGACCTTTTATAATTATCCACTATCTTTTTGCTCGGAAAGAACATGGGCTCTGGCAATTTATCCAAATCAAACCATTTCCATTCTATAATCTCATCTGGTTCTTTTACCCCAGGATCCCCTTCAAAGCACTCGCAAAGAAAACCTATGGTGACAAAGTGGGCGTCTTCAACAATATCATCGGTAACGCTTGCTATTTTCAATTTTTTCTTATCTACCTTTATCCCTGTTTCCTCAAAGGCCTCCCTAAAGGCTGCGTCTCTTAGTTTTTCTTTAAAGTCCAGTTTGCCACCGGGCATTGTCCAAGTGCCCTCCCCATGAAGTTGGCTGTCTGCTTTTTCGGCGTCTTCGTGTCTCCTGCCCAATAGGACCTTGTTGTCTTTCATAATCATTACCCCCACTCCGACACCAGGTTTTTTATTTCCCATAAATCTATTTCATGAAAAGAAAAAGTAACACAATTCCTAATAAAACCAGCGCTGTCAGCCCCGCCAAAACCCACTTCCTCAGCTTTTCATTTTTACTTAGAAAGGGACGAAAGCTCCAAGCCAGAATCAGCAGAGACATTGTTATTACCACGACCCGAGATGTCTTAGAAGACTGAGCCCCCATAAGGTTTGAGATAACAACCACAGCAATGATAATCAAAGCAAAAATTCTTATAGACCACATTGCCTCCTTGTTGTCTTCTGATTTTATTTCTTGATTTTCGGAAGAAAGATTATTAATATCCTGATCCATATTAATATATTTTACCATATAAAAAGATAAATTAAAATGAGCGCCTATAAGGCGCTCATCAGAAAGCTAACTCTTCTTCTTTTTTTTCTTTGCCATTTAATTATGGCTTCAGCCAAAGGGCTGTCTGCCTTGGAAAGCCTCGAACGAGGTTCGACACTCCTCTCTGTTAGAGTCTTTTCTTTAATTATCCTCCAAGAGAAAGTTCTGTCAATCAATCCCAATCAAAGATCCGATGCCCCGCCAATGTGCCCCCCGCCACCAGGATAGAAAGCAGGATAAGAATAAAGATAGCAAACTCCCTCTCCTCCGCTGATGCAAAAATAAAAACAAACTAAAATATGCCAAACAGGCCCCGAGGCCAGGGCCAACTAAAAGCCCTGCTATTGTTGTTAATCTTCTTTTGTCCATTTAGTTAAAAAAGGGCGACTTCGAAACCGTCCATGATAAATTGTTAACCATTCCTTCCAGAGCCCAGAATCTCATGAGATTACGCACGCACAAAGAATAGTGTTCATCTTTTTTTGTCTGCCTTCTTGAAAATTTCTGCGTCCTTATTCTTTTTCCCGGTTGTCAATTCTGGGACGGCAGCTAGGGACGCGCAAACCTTTCCGTCATCTATTCCTCCTGAGTCTAAACGCTTGTTATTGTCCTATAAAGATTTTCCCAAAAATTTAAAGTCTTTTGTCGCGTGAATTATCCAATACATGTTTAATATCCTAAAAGCGCATTGATTTTCATTATGGTCATCCGTGCGACAATTCCTGTCCCTCTTACAAAACCAAGAGGAGTCAATATCTCGGAGGCATATTTTTCTTGAAATTTAATTACAGCTGTTTTCGTTCTATTCCCAAAATAGTATGTTTCAAGCCCGGGAGAGCCGGCTCCGGAAACCGCGACGCGAGTAGTCGGATCGGTATTCAAGAAGATTTGAAGATACTCTACCTCTTGAGAAAATTGCCCCTCTTTTAGTATATTTGTAAACCTGAATCCTGCCGGAATTCCGGCCACAGGAGATATTCCTCGAATCTGAGTAATCTTTGTCTTTGAATTATTAATTATTGCAAGAAGCTCGACGATTTTTGCTTTCAATTCTTCTATGATTATTTCCCGAATTGACTCAATGTCTGGTTCTTCTATGGTCGTTTCCTGTGTCGGCTCAGTGTCTGGTGTCGGAGCTGATGATCCTCCTCCGCCTCCTGTCGCAGGAGGGGAAGCCTGGACTGAGCTTGGCGTAACCACTGTCAACGATGCTGTGCTTGAAATTGTTCCCGAAGCAGCAGTGATAGTTACCGGACCTCCCGCGGAAAGACCGGTTGCTAGGCCTGACTGGCTAATGGTGGCAACCGTCGTATCAGATGAAGACCAGGCAAAAATTGGCTGGACGGATAAAGCCGCTCCAGATTGGTCCAATCCTACCGCTGTAAAAGCATGGGTGGATCCCGTATCGATCGAAGCGGCAGCCGGGCTAATGCTGATTGTTGTTAGAACCGGAACACATTCCGGTATATCCGCATATACACAGGCATTGTCCACGCAACTCGCTGTTTTGCATTCAATTTCCGGACAATCGTCTGCTTGAACACATTGTACTAACTCGTACTCGCTGGCTGTCGAAATCCCGTAATTATTTATCCCCGCCAAAGCAAATATGATAAAGAATGAAAAGAATAGAAAGAGTTTTGTTTTTGTCATAGGTTATTTCTTAATTAGAATAAATTTTAAGATATTAGGCCATAATCTCTTCCAGAAATCCATCTTCTCGTTGTTGTCATTGTTTTCAACGCTGTATTCCGAGAATCCCTGAACCTCTATTGTAAGGGTTTTATCATCTTTGTTGTATTCTATTATCTCGCATTGAGGCTCTTCACAGAGCTGTCCGTCTTTCTTAATCTTGGGACTGTCAAAGTCAACATTAAAGAAAGTTATTCTGGCTTTCTTGTTAAGCTGGGGGAAGTTGGCTGTGTCTATTCTTACTTTTCTTTCTTCTATTGTTACCGCCCGGTCAATGTTAAAAGGGATGTGGCAGCCATCAGCATTAAATTTTCCAAGATTTATTGTTTCTCTGAATGATATTTCAGCTGCATTGGCTTTTCTTGCCTTAAAAGAAGTCAATGATTCGACATCTTCTTTATTATCGTAAATCAATTCAAACTTATTAGACGCTGGCCACTTCTCCAGCCCGGGGGGGCAAACAGGAAGTTTGCCCTTTTTGCATTGGCTTTTATTGAATCCTTTACAATTGGGAAGGCAGGTTAGTGTTCCTGAGTCAAATCCCTGGGTTTCACAAGTCTGGCCCCCCAAATCCGTTCCGTCGCAGGCTTCTGATCCATTCTTGATGTCATCTCCACATCTTTCTGCGGTTACGCAGGATTCCCATCCCGTGCAAAGATTATTGCATTGCTGAGTCCCTTGGTATTCCTCGACTGTGCATGCTTTCGAGTTTCCGTCGCAGACCTCTCCTGACTCAACTATGCTGTTTCCACAGACCGGAGCAGGGATTGGAACAACTGCCCCTGCTGTATGTTCGTAAGCGCCGATGTCCCAGCCAGAACCTTGCGGACGAGGAGTTCCTGTGAAATCTTTTCTAATGTTTAATTGCCCCAAACTATTCAATGCTTCAAAATTATCATAAAAAGTATTATAGAATAAATCATAAACTTCATCTTCGACTCCAGAATCAATTGCTGAACTTCCATCCAACAAACTTAAATCTCTATTAAAATTATTATTACCGCCCCAATTACACACAGATATGTCTCCTTCAATTTTTTTATTCATCGGGGGAGTAAAAATAATTCTGTCTTTCATGTTTCCTTCTGGATCAGATTTATCATTTTTTAAAATTTGAGAAACAGCCCTAATAACGCCATCGTAACCATACTCCAGATTATCTCCTGCGCTTACTTTAAAACCAGCATCCATATAAAATTCATTTCGGTTTTCGTTGGGATAATACCATATTCTAATATCAACTCCGGAAGCGCTTGTTGTTCCGGGACATGCAATGCTGTCTGAAAAAGGCGAAACAGAAGGTTTCAAAATTATTTTATCTCCGCTTACACTCCCAACTCTCTGCCAGCCACAAAATGGCTTTGTGCTGCTTCCTCCTGAAACACATCCATTTGAACAAGTTGCTGAATTATAAGCAACTTCGGAAATATGCTCCACGGAAATCCTATCATTATATTCTATTCCCATGCTCTCAAAATCTACTCCAGGAACTCTAATCGATGTAAAAGCGCCTTCATTGGTTAAAATAGCTGAATCTGTAAAATACTCAAAATAATTTATTCTCTCGCAGAAACCGGGCATATTCACAAGCGATTCGTCTAAAATATTGTGATGCTCATTGCACTTCCCAACCATCGGAGTATCTACAAAAGAAAATACGTTATTAGAGCACTCTTTCGCTTTATTAATCGCTATCCCAGTATCATAAAATGTATTATGCACAACAGTAGAGCCCTTGTCTTCCCATTTCCTATATACATCATTAATCGCTTTATTGGGGGTATCATAAATAATATTCCCCACAATATACGGCCTAAAATGTGCCTGATAAGGAGCAATCCCAACATCACTATCATAAATCTCATTAAAAATTATCCAAATATTATCTTGAACGCCCTCATCATTTACTCTTATCGCATCTGCGCCCGAACTGGAAGAATCTCTATAGCCATATATTTTATTCTGTGAAATTACAAAATCCCTAACTTGTTTTATATCAATAGCGTTTTCCTTATCGTGATGAAAATCATTCCTGCCGATATATACGTACTGGATGTCAGTCCCGTTGTGGCCTGAATGAAAAGAGTCTGAGCCCGTGTCATGAACATGGTTATCCACAATCCAGGCATGATTAGAATAAGATCCCACCATAATACCAACACTGCCGCATGGAGTATCTGTGTCACCCTTAATGTCAACGGCCGTATTATGGATATAATTGTTATAGATAACTGAGCTAATACTTCTACCCACCGCTATATTTGCACTTCTCCCGAATAGCTCATTGTTCCGTATAGAAATATTATCATGGTTGTCAAAGACCTTATGGAAGTTCATGCTCGAGGCTTCTACTTTAAGATTTTCAATGATAACGTATTTGCCCCCAATCCTTATTGAATTACCATAGCCTGTAAACAATGGCTTATCCCTGTCTGAATATCCTCTAATGAATATAGGCATTTGCTTTGTAGCTACACCATAAAACCGTATCCACCTCCTTCCGCCACCATCATAAGGCCCGCCATGAATCTCAACAACACTTCCAGCTTCCAGCGGATAAGGCACACCTCTCCTCGGTTTATCCGCTGTTCCATATGGATTTCCTGAATTTGTAGCAGAAGGGTGGGTGTTATCAACATAATGCGTATAATAACCGCCCTCTTCATTCTCTGTATAAGTCAAATCAGGATTTCTGTTAGCAACATCATCATATATTCTATAAGTCTCTTCTATCCCGAATTCAGGTTTTGGTATTCCGATAGGCGGTTTCCACTCACAGCTGCCTGCTGTGTTGCAAAAAAATCCAGGTCCTTTTGAAGAACAATCTGAATCTCGAGAACATTCTCCAATAATATCTCCGAGAGTCATAGACTTAATGCCCTCAATGATGCTGGCGGTGTTCCTGGTATAGATGGCTGTTCCCATCACAAACGCCACTGTCAGGATAAGAAGAAAGAAAGCTGCTAAATAGAAGGTTTTGTTCTTGAGTTGTAGATTTTTGAAAATCATAATTTTTGAACTCTTATAAATCATTATACCACAATAAAAAGAAAAGAGCGGTCCCAACTAACGCCGTTTAAGCCTCGCTACATTTTGCGAATTGTTTTTTTCCGGCTCCAATGTTTCTCGACCGGAGGAGGGCATAATAATTTTTAATAAAATAGGGCCTGAAAAAGTAGTAATAATGCTAAGGAACACCATAGCAGTCACCAATTCTTTGCTAAGAACTCCTGTCTCAAAACCTATAAAAACTGCAGCCAGCGTTGTTGAAAGTTGGGGAATGGTAGCGCTTCCTATTAAAAGAGTCTCTCGTAAATCAAAACCTGCAAAACGGGCGCCGATAAAGCCCCCGATAAATTTTGAAGCCATAGACCCTGCCACCACCACGATTAAAAACCAGCCGATCCCAGAAAGATCCTTAAATACCCCGAGATCGGTGTTTATTCCGATAGCTATAAAGAATATTGGGATAAAGACGCCATATCCTATTACATGAAGCTTCTCTTTCAGGCTACGGCTTTTAATAAAGTCCGAAATAACCAAGCCAGCCAGGAAGGCGGCGATAATTGCATGCAACCCCAACAACTCAAAAAAGATTATAACGCCTAAGAGGATAACCAGCACTGAACGGAATTCTCTTTCAAAAACATCTTTTTCGTCGTCCTTAGAGTATGAAATAAGCCAGCGTATCTTTGGCACAAGATACCTGATAACAAAAATCCCCAGAAAGAGAAGGGGATAAAGCAAAAATAAAGGTATGCCGGAGATAGGCGCAACTGACTGAATAAGCAAAGAGAGCAGAAGAAGGCTCAAAATATCTTGAGAAAGAACTGCTGCCATAATAGAATCTCCTATCTTAGTCCCTGTTAATCCGCTAGCATGAAGAGAGGGGGCGATAACGGCTACAGAAGAAGAAATAAATATAATACCGAAAAGCAAAGAGGGAACAATGCCATAGCCCCAAAGCGTCAACACCAAAAACCCTGTTAAAAAAGGAAGGCCTGCGTTAAAAACTGATATTTTAAAGATTTCTTTTCTTCTTTCTTTAAGGGTCCCCAGATTAATCTCCATCCCCGTCAAAAACATTAAGAAGATAAGCCCTAGCTGGGCAAAGAAATCGATAGTAACATCAAGAGTAAATAAATTCAGGCCAAAGGGTCCGATAATAAAGCCCGTAATAATAAGGGCTATAACCCAGGGAATCCTAAATCTTCCGAAAACGGAAGAAAAAAACAATCCTGCCGATATAATAATGAAAAAAGAAAGCAACTCCACCATATATTCTTATATTGTACACTATCTTCCTCCGGGTATACTAAAGAAGTTGGAACAGGGTAAGATGAATTAAAGGTCGTGAAAACAA
>CAYZKD010000012.1:0-21655 GCA_964479375.1 uncultured Candidatus Saccharibacteria bacterium
CAGAAAACAAAAGAAAAGGAATACATCAGCTAACACGGCATATCTGGTTACGGCTCTTGCAGAGCCTCCACCCATATTGCTCCCTTCGGTCGCAACATCAGATATACGCGAACGTTATATTTAATTTAGTTCAGAATTCTTTAGTGCAAAGATTCATGTTTATAACTCATTTCAGATATGAAATTCAGGAAATTTAAAAAAGAGGATATCAGACAAGTGGCCGAGATAAAGAACTCTGTTTTTAGAAAATTTAATAATTCAGAGTATTTTGAGAAAGAAGCTATTGATTGGTATCTGGGTCTTACCAACCCTAAAATGTCTGATGAGGAATTGTTAAAAGCATTTCGTACATCGGATAAAAGTATTTTTTATGTAGCAGAAGAAAATGATAAGATTGTCGGATATATAAAAGGAAGTGCAGACAGGATCGCAAACTTATTCGTAAAAGGAGAAACGCACAAAAGGGGAGTTGGTAAAAAATTAGTTGAATTACTAGAAAAGGAAGCTAAAAAACAGAATTCTAAAGAGATCAAAATCAAATCTTCAATTTATGCAGTTCCCTTTTATCAGAAAATGGGTTACAAAAAAACTACTGGAGTGAGAAATTTCCACGGATTAAAGATACAACCGATGAAAAAAACTCTAAATTAATCTTGATCCGCGCCAAGTTGTACTCTTGTGTTCAAGGAGCATTCGTTGGGAGCCCAGCCTCCCACATTTTTTTTGGATACTATCATATGAACCAGCGCATTTTATTGGCAAAAAGCGGGAAAGAGGGTAAAATAAGAACAGAGCCTGCTCTTTCAAACCCTATTTGGAGGAAAAACAATGAATTCTAATGGTCTTTTAAACGGCATTCGTGGCGGAGACAGAAAGAGGGCTAATGGCGATATTAATAATCTGCTTAAGGAATTTCCCGAGAAGTCAATACTCCAGATTCTTCCCTTGCTGGTAAAGTCTTGTAACTGGAATGCAGTCAGGGTGGCTGTGGCCAGAATCGAACGCAACCAAGCAGACAAGTTGCGGTCGGAAGATTGCTGCTATCTGCGGGAAGTAAAGGAACTGCTTTCTAATAACTAACAACCTGCTCTTTGAGCAGGTTTCTTTTTATGTTCAAGGGCATAATTGACAGTTAATTAATTGTCTGCTTCTTTAAATACTCTTGCCACTTTTCAGTAAAATGTGAAAGGAAATGTGGGAGGACGGGCCTCCCACAATTTCTGCGGAGGTCTGCAGAGGACGGGCCTCTGCAGATTAAATTATTAACTGATTCATTTTGCAACATGATTTAATGCTTCATACTGTAAAGCGTACCATGGGAAAGCGCTTTAAATTGTTTTTATCTTTTGATTGCGGTATAATTAAAAAAGGAGGGGATTTTTCCACATAGTTGGTTTTAGATAAAAATGTTATAATTTCTTGTAATGTTCGGCAGTCTTTTCAGGTTTGGCTCCAAAAGCCACGTGGGTATTGATGTCGGAACCTCCTCCACCAGAGTGGTTGAAATTAAAAAGGCAGGGGGGGACTTTGAATTACAGAATTATGGGGAACTAAGGATTTCCAAGACAAACGGCAAGTCATACCGCCTTTACAGAAAGGACAATCTCTTGCTTTCTGCAAAAGCAGTGGCCGATGCTATTTGGGCAGTAAAAAAGGAAACAGAGATTAAAACAAAAGAATGCTCTTTTTCGATTCCCGATTTTTCCACTTTTTTTACCACCCTGGATCTTCCCATTATGGATAAGGAAGAATTGCCGGAAGCGATTCGCTACGAAGTCAGGCCATATATTCCCCTTCCCTTGTCTGAGATAAAGGTAGAGTGGCTGGTGGTTGAAGGAACGATCTCCAAAACGCCGCTCAAACTGCTGGTTGTCGCTATTCCTAACGACACCATAGATCAGTACCAAGAAATAGCGAAAAGGGCTGATCTGGATATCAAGGCCCTGGAGCCTGAGATATTTTCCTTGGTTAGATCAACGGTTAAAAAGGAAGACGGAGTTGTGGCCCTGGTGGATCTTGGGGCCAGGAGCACAACCTGCAGCATTGTTGAGAACGGAATCGTAAAACTGAGTCATAGCTTTAACCGGGGCGGCAATCAACTAACAGACACCTTGGCCAGTTCTCTCAATATTAACCACAATGAAGCAAAGGAGATTAAAGAGAAATACGGCATTTCGCCGGGAGAGGTTCAGGTGAACGGCAAAGACATTGACGTGCAAAAAATACTTATGCCTCTGGTGGATTTCATTTTGGGAGAAGTTAAGAAGGTCTTGAGGAATTTTTATCAGGAAGAAGGCAAAAAAATGAAAAAAATAATCTTGGCCGGAGGGGTTTCTTTAATGCCTGGCTTGAAGAATTACTTTTTCAGCGAGTCCAAGACAGAAATCCAGATCGCAGATCCTTTTGCAAGCCTTAAGTTCGACCCTAAACTCAAAAAAGCTTTAAAAAAAGAAGGGCCTTCCTATGCGATTGCTGTAGGGCTAGCCCTTAAAGGTCTTAAAAAATAAATGGCTTTATAACAATGGCAATAGAGATTATACCTAAGCCAAAAGTTAAGATTCCTTTGTGGGTAACCATGCTTTTAATTATAGATATAATGATGCTTTTGGCTCTTGGGGGGACTTATTTTTACTTTTATTATTCCTCCAATCAGAAAGAGTCTCAGATTGAGGAAGTCGAGAAAAAACTAGTCAAGACCGCAAAAGAGGAGATTTTGGAGGCTAAACTGGTCAGAGTCTCCCAAGCAACCTCCGACTTTAGCAGACTTCTGGGAGGGCATGATAAAACAGTCCAATTATTCTCTTTCTTGGAAGGGGTTTCCCACCCCCGGGTTTGGTTTACAGAACTTGAGTTCCAGTCAGAAGGAAACCACATTTCTTTGCAAGGGAAAGCAAGCAGCTTTTCGGTGGTGGGGGAGCAGGTAGAAGTTTTAAGAAACAATAATCTGATAAAGGAGATAAAAATAGACAAACTTTCAATGGGCGAAGAGGATGAAGGGAAAGCAGAGGTTGCTTTTGCTCTTCATCTTACTTTTAAGCCCGAAGTTTTAGAATAATGGCTCGTATTTTACCAATTGTAAGCATTGTGCTCATAGTAGCTCTTATGGTTTCGGGGATCTTTCTGTGGTGGCCTCAACTTCAGGAATTCCTTTCTTTAAAGGAAGAGTTGGAAGCAAAAAGAAGCCAGCTGGAAGAAAAGAAAGTATATTTTTCCCAACTGGAAGAGTATGACAAAAAGCTAGAAGATTATAGCGAAGAATTGGAAAAAATAAACTATGCTCTGCCCGGCAGGATCTCTTCTCCTGCTATTTTCAGTTTTTTCCTGCAGATTTGTTCTGTTAACGGCTTGGTGCTAGAGAACATATCTGCTCGGGGTTCTGTGGCCGGCAACAAAGAAGTCGGATCCCTGGAAGAGTTTAGATTTTCCGCTACAGTGAGTGGCTCTTACGAGAAGTTTAAGGATTTTCTCGTCCTTCTTTACGAGAACAGCAGGATTATTGACGTTGAAAACGTTTCCTTTAAGTCTCCCAGAGAGGGCAGTGTTTTTGAAATAGATTTAAGTCTAAAGACACATTATCTTCCAGGGGAAAGCACTTCAGAGGAGCCGTTTCCGGGAGCAGGCTTTGGTCCTGGAAGGTAAAAAAATATTATGGCTTTTAAATTTACCCAAAAGTATAAGAAGCAAAAATATCTGCTTGGGGCCCTCTTTCTTGTTATAATCATAACGGGTTTGGTTTGGTGGAGGGGATTCTATTCTTCTTCGGGAGAGACCAGAGAGTTTTCCTCCAGCTATCCCGGCAAGGAAATAAGCATTAATTTCGGGGTTTTGGAAAATGAGATTTTTGACGAAATGAAGCTCTTTCCGAAAATTTCCATGCCCGAAGAGGTGGGCAAAGAAAACCCCTTTTTCCAGACCCCTCCTGTCGCGGAACAGCCGCTTGTCGAAGAAGAAGAGGAGGAGGAAGAAGAGTAGGGATTTGATTTTGATTTTTTAACTTATGTTTCTCATTCAAGAGTTAATCAAAAGAGGTGTTTTGGAAAAGCAGAAAGGAGCCGCCTTAGAATACGAGGCAAAAAACATCGGAGTTACGGAAGAAGAGCTTCTTTTGGATAAGGAGATAGTTTCTGAGGACTTCCTTTTTGAGCTGAAGAGCAACCTGCTCGACATTCCTTTGAAAACGATTTCTCCAGACAACGTTTCTTTAAAAATATTGGAGACCATCCCGGAGGAATCGGCCAAGTACTATAAAATGATACCCCTTAGCAAAGAGGGGGATCACCTAGAGGTTGGCCTGGTTTATCCGGAGAATGTTAAGGCCAGAGAGGCCCTGGAGTTTTTGACGAAGCAGGCTAATTTTACCTATGACACTTTTTTGATTACTCCTTCTAATTTTGACGCTCTTTTAAAAAAATATCGCAACTTAAGAAGGGAGGTGAGCCGGGCCTTGGAAGAACTGGAAACAGAAATGAAAGAAGAGAAAAAGAGAAGCAGGATGAGAAGAACCGAGGTAGAAAGAGTGGTGGAGGAGGCTCCCATTTCCAAGGTCGTCGCCGTTATTTTGAGACACGCGGTAGACGGAAGGGCTTCAGACATTCACATAGAGCCCGGAAGAGATAATGTGAGAGTAAGATTTCGTCTGGATGGGGTTCTCCATCCCAGCATTTTTTTACCCAAAAGAGTAATGTCTGCTATAGTGGCCAGGATCAAGATCTTAGCCAACTTAAAGATTGACGAAACCAGAGTTCCCCAAGACGGAAGATTCAGCACAAGCATAGACAACAGACAGGTGGACTTCCGTGTTTCCACCCTCCCTGTTACTTTAGGAGAAAAGGTGGCTATTAGGATATTAGATCCCGGCCAGAGAAAAATAGAGTTCAAAGAACTGGGGCTTAGCGGAAGAAATCTAAAAGCAGTCCAAAGGGCCATGAAGAAGCCGTACGGAATGGTATTGGCCACAGGTCCCACCGGGTCGGGGAAAACAACTACTCTTTACGCCATATTAAATCTTTTGAACAAGGAGGAGGTTAACGTTTCCACTCTAGAAGATCCGGTAGAATACTACATGGAGGGGGTGAACCAGTCTCAGGTAAGGCCTGAGATTAATTATACTTTTGCTACCGGCTTAAGAAGCATGGTAAGGCAGGATCCTGACATCTTAATGGTGGGTGAAATTAGGGACGAAGAAACAGCCTCCTTGGCCATTCATGCAGCCCTGACAGGGCATATTCTTTTGTCAACCCTGCATACCTCTAATACTTTAGGCGTTATTCCCCGCCTGATAGACATGGGCGTAAGATCTTTTCTTCTTCCTCCCACCTTAAGCATAGCCCTTGCCCAGAGGCTGGTAAGAAAACTTTGTCCTGACTGCAAGAAAAAAGTAAAAGCCGTAGGCAAGAAAAAGAAACTTATAACAGAAGAAGCGGGTAAGATGCCAGAGTCTGTCCGGAAAGAACTGGACATTTCCGAAGATATTTATGTTTATGAGGCGGTTGGTTGCAAAAAGTGCAACAAAACAGGCTATACAGACAGAATAGGCCTTTTTGAAATCTTAGAAATGACAGAGCAGTTAGCCCAGGCTATAAACAAGGGGGCCACGGAAGCCAAAATTAGGGAGGAGGCCAGCAGGCAGGGCATGATAACCATGATGCAAGACGGCGTACTCAAGGTTCTTAATGGAGAAACCTCTGCCGAGGAAGTAATAAGGGTAGCAGAGCAATAATATGAAGAAGGCAATTGCCCCGATTCCCAGATCAAGAAACCTCTCGGTTTCTTACGTCGCTTTCGCTCCTATTTTCCAACACAGGGTAATTGCCATAATTTAAGAAATTATGAAAGTTTTATTAGTAGAAGACGATCCATTTTTAATTGACATATATTCCACGAAGTTTAAAGAAGAGGGCTTTAATGTTGGGGTGGTCAAAAACGGAAACGAGTTGTTTGAATGGTTGAAAAAAGAGAAGAAGCCGAATGTTTTGCTTTTAGATATTGTTCTGCCTGAGATGGATGGCTGGGAAATATTAAGAAAGATAAATAATGAAAATCTGGCGGATGGGATGAAGATTGTGATTCTTTCTAATCTCGGGCAGAGAGAGGAGGTGGAAAAGGGCAGAAATTTAGGCGCTGTCAAATATCTAATAAAGTCACACTATACTCCAAGCGACGTAGTCGAAGAGATTAAAAAAATAATAAACAGCGGATAGTTTATGGATTACCAAGTCAAACTCAACAACCTTCTTGACATAACCCTTTCTGAAAAAGCCTCCGACCTCCACATTTCAGTAGAGCATCCCCCCGTATTAAGAATAGCAGGAGGCCTTGTCCCCCTGGCCAAAATGGATAAGTTAACCAGAGAGAACACCGAGGGGTTGGCCTTTGCTTTAATGAGCCAGGAGCAGAGAGAAAGGTTTTTAACAAGAAAACAGATTGACTTTTCCTATAACTTTCAGAACAAGGTTAGGTTCAGGGTTAACGTCTTTTTTCAGAGGGGGAATATTTCCTGCGCTTTGAGGCTAATACCGTCTGAGATTGCCAATATTGACGAATTAAACCTGCCCCCTATCCTCCACGAGTTCACCAGAAAGCCTCAGGGGTTTTTCTTGGTCACCGGGCCTTCCAGCCAGGGAAAATCCACTACTCTGGCTGCTATGATAGACGAGGTAAACCACACCAGGGACGATCACGTCATCACTATTGAAGACCCCATTGAATACGTTTTTGAGGACGACAGATGTATCGTCGATCAAAGGGAAATGTATCAGGACGCTCTGAGTTTTGCAGGAGCCCTAAAAGCCACTTTCCGCCAAGATCCTGACATAATAATGGTAGGGGAGATGAGGGACCCGGAGACCATTTCCACGGCTATTACTGCAGCAGAAACCGGCCATCTGGTTTTTGCCACCCTGCACACCAATTCAGCAGGGCAAACTGTTCATCGCATAATCGACTCTTTCCCCGCAGCCCAGCAGAACCAGGTCAGATCTCAGCTTTCAGGATCCTTATTGGGCGTTCTTTCTCAAAGATTGGTGCCTAGAATAAAAGGAGGCTTGATTCCGGCCTGTGAACTTATGATTGCTACCCCTGCCATTTCCAATCTGATTAGAGAGAATAAAATACACGAACTGCCAATGGTTATTGATACTTCGGCAGAACTGGGCATGATCTCTTTGGACAGGTATCTGGCCAATCTGGTCAGGGCCAAGGAGACGGATATTAATGTGGCTCAGAATTATTCTTTGAACCCCGAAGAACTAAGGGCCCTAGTGAGGAGGAAATAAAGATGAAATTTAATTATCAGGCCAGAACCAAAGAGGGGAAGATAAAGTCCGGCGTTGTAGAGGCTTCCACTAAAGAGGCTGCTTTCGAAGTCTTAAAGGGAAGGGGGCTTTATGTCACTGCCATAGAGAAGTATTCTCCTCCAGTCTATGCTCGGAAGATGAAGATCTTTGAAAGAGTCAGCAGAAAAGACGTGGTTCACTTTTCCCGCCAACTGGCCATTATGTTTCAGTCGAAAGTTCCTTTAGTGGAATCTTTTCGCACTTTGGCCAAACAGACAGATAACGAGACGTTTAAAGAAAAGATTTTAGGCGCTGCCCAGGAAATTGAAGGAGGGATGCAACTTTCCAAGGCATTGGGAGAGTACCCTAAAATTTTTTCCAAGTTTTATGTAAGCATGGTCAGGTCAGGCGAAGCCTCGGGAAAACTGACAGAAGTATTCAATTATCTGGCAGATTATTTGGAAAGAGAGCACCATTTTCACAGCAAGCTTGTAGGGGCTCTGGTTTACCCTGCCTTTATTTTGTTTGTTTTTGTGTCGGTAGTCGCTATTATAATAACCTTTGTAATTCCCCAATTAGCCTCTGTTTTAGAGCAAACAGAACAGGAACTCCCGTGGATTACCAGATTTGTTATCTCAGCATCTACTTTCTTAAGGGCAAAGGGGTGGATTGTTATTTTGGTATTGGTGGGTTTGGGTTTTTTGGCATATCGTCTTGTAAGGACAGCAATTGGCAAGAAATTTTCTGACAGGTATTTACTAAAATTGCCTCTTCTGGGTTCTTTTCTGAAAAAGCTTTATCTTGCCAGGCTTGCCCTTAACTTATCTACCCTAATATCTGGGGGGCTGCCCATTGTCCAGGCCCTGGAGATTACGGCCAGCATTATAGGCAATAGTGTTTTTGAAAAAGTTATCTATCATACCAGAGACGAAGTAAGAAAGGGAGAAACTATGAGTTCTGTGCTAAGGCGCTACCCTGAGGTTATCTCTCCTTTGTTTTTACAGATGATAGTTGTGGGGGAAAAGACAGGGGGGCTGGAGAAAACTCTGGGGAATGTGGTGGACTTTTACCAGAAAGATGTGGACAGGGGATTAGATGAGTTTATTAAGCTTTTAGAGCCTATCCTGATTATTGTTTTAGGCCTTGTTGTGGGAGGGCTGATGGCAGCCGTATTAATGCCGATCTATTCAATAAGCTCCTTTTAGTTTTCCACAGACTTCGCTTTTCAAAACCTCTTAATAGGTTATAATTCGACAAAGGGTTGTAAAATTAAAAAAGGTCGACCTTTGAAGAGAAAATAACACCATAAATACAAAATGAGAAAGCAAAAAGGTTTTACATTGATTGAATTGTTGGTAGTTATCGCTATCATTGGCATATTAGCTGCTATTGTTTTGGTTTCTCTTTCTGGAGCTAGAGACAGGGCTAAAGACGCCAGGATTCAATCTGGCATGGGCCAGATTAGAGCCGTTGCGGAAATAGAGTATAATGACAGTGACTATAGTTATGACGATTTATTTACCATGGACACCGGTGAATATACGAATGAAGATGTCGAAACTCTGGTAACCGATATAGACGGTAATGCTCCGACCGGCGAATCGTTTACGGGTCAAGACAGCGACGGGGCGTATTGTGCCTATGTGCCGCTTAATCGGAGCGGCTATCATTGCGTAGACAGCAAGGGCTTCTCAGATAGCGTAGATACAGATCCTAGCGGAAGCGGTTATTGCGACGGGACTACTTTTGTTTGTCCTTCCACCTAATGATTTAACACAGAAGGGATCCAAGGCCCGGTGTTTATTATCGGGTCTTGGATTTTGTCTTATTAGCCATGGCGACTAAGTTAAAGAAAAAAGAAAAGGGATTTACCCTGATAGAACTCCTGGTCGTAGTGGCCATAATAGGGCTGTTGGTTACTTTGAGTTTAGTTGCGCTTCGTCATTATAAGTTAAAAGCACAGGATTCGAGAATTACTGCGACTTTGTCTCAGATGAGGAGTGTTTCCGCTCAGATTTATAGTGACGAGTCCACTTATTCTAATATCTGCTCCGGAGGGACTTTAAACGACAGCGAGGACTATCCTAATTTGCAGACGATTAAAGAAGGAACAGAGAAGGTGAACGGCGGCACTTCTCCTTCCTGCTCTCTGTCTGCTGACAATAATGATTATTGCGTTACCTCTCCCCTGGTGACAGGCGGCACCCTCTGTGTTGACTCTTTAGGCTATGTGGGGGAAGAAAGGCCCGACTGCGCAAATGGAGTTTGCTCGGCAGATTGATTGCAGGAAGAGATCCCTTAGGGGCTTCTTTTGTTACTGTTTTTTTGGGTAGGATACTAAAATGGCTTTGGCTTATATCTTCATCTTTTTTTTAGGGCTAATCGTAGGCAGTTTTCTAAACTGCTTGATTTACAGAGTGGAAGAAAAAAAGAATTTTTGGAAAGGAAGGTCTTTCTGTCCTTGTTGCGGTCACGTTCTTCGTTGGCAGGACTTAATGCCCGTGCTTAGTTTTGTTTATCTGAGGGGCAGATGTCGTTATTGCCAAGAAAAAATTTCTCTCCAGTATCCCTTGGTGGAACTTTTTACCGGCGCTATTTTTACTTTAGTATTCTATTTTCAGTTTTTTTCCGTTGCCCAAGGGGGGTTGGTATTTAGTTTGAAAAATGTGATTTCTTCTTTGTTCTTGTGGTTTATTTTTTCCTCTCTGGTCGTAGTTTTCGTGTATGACTTAAAGCACTTTATTATCCCGGACAAAATAATATATCCCGCTATTCTGGCAGCCTTGGGATATAATGTTTATCTTTTTTTAATTGATCGATATTTTATCCATTTGTTTTTAAATAATATCTATTCTGCTTTTGCGGCATCTTTCTTTTTTCTCATTATAATCTTAATCTCCAAGGGGAAAGGAATGGGATTAGGGGATGCCAAGATGGGCTTTTTAATGGGCCTTTTGCTTGGGCCCGTTAATGTTGTCGTCGCTCTGTTTTCCTCTTTTATTATTGGTGCTATAATAGGAATAGGCCTTATCGTTCTTAAAAAGAAAAAAATGAAAAGCGAAGTGCCCTTCGGGCCTTTCTTGGTAACAGGCACAACAATAGCCATGTTCTGGGGTCAAGAATTGGCTAACTGGTACCTTATTAACCTTTTTATCTAATGAAATCTAAAGGATTTACCTTAGTTGAACTGTTTGTGACAATTGCCATTGCTTTACTCTTGGGGTCGGCAGCTGTTTTGGGGTATAACTCGGTCCAAGAAAGGCTTGCCCTAGACAGGAGCGCCTTTAAGTTGGCTCAAGACATAAGAAGGGCTCAGGAAATGGCCATGGCTCAGGAAGCGTACGAAGGAGAGGTTTCCCATGGCGGTTATGGCATATATTTAAGCGCTACCTTGCCTGATTCCTATATCTTTTTTACAGACCTTCCGCAGGGAGATTCTAATCCCAATAAAAAGTATGATCCCGGGACAGAGAAGATAAAAGAATTGTTTTACGAAAGCGGTGTCGAAATAAAGGATTTGGTGGACGCGGATTACTGCGTTAATATAATTTTTGCTCCTCCTCATCCTTATCTCTATCTTAAAGATAACGACGGAGAAGATTTAGGCAATGAAATTAGCATAGTAATTTCCCTAAAAAAAGACCCCTCGGCTACCAGAACAGTCCATGTTAATAAGGCAGGCCTAATTTATGTTGAAAATTAAAGGAAAAGAAGCAGGATTTACTTTTTTGGAAGTCATGATGGCCGTTTTTGTTTTGGTAGTGGGGATAGTCGCCGCTTACTTGATTTCCCAGACCCCTATTTTCTATACCCAAAACTCTATCAACCGCTTAACGGCCGCTTTTTTGGCGCAGGAAGGCATAGAGATTGTCCGGAATATAAGGGATGAGAATTGGATAAACGGGAGGAATTGGGATGTTGGTTTGGAAAATTGCTCTTCGGGTTGCTATGGAGACTATAACGATTCAAGCCTAAGCAATTCTTCTAATCCTCCTTTTTTAAGACTTGACGAATTTTTCAATAATGACGGGGTGGGCTCAGAAACCAAGTTTAAGCGCAAAATTATTATTGACAACCAAGGTGATTTCTTGGAAGTGAAATCAATAGTGGAGTGGACCCACAAGGGAGATCCTGATGATATTATGGTAGAAGACAATCTTTATAACTGGGGGAGTAACATATGAAGCAGAAAGGTTTTTCTTTAGTAGAATTTTTAGTGGCTGTGACAGTTTTCCTGATAGCCCTTATGGCTCTGGTGGGAGTTTCCGCTTCCGCTCTCCGCAACCAGAGATATATTTTAGCCACTCAGCAATTGCTGGACCAGAGCAGTTATGCTTTAGAGTATATGAACAAATCCTTGAGGATGGCCAAAGAAGATGAGGAAGGGGATTGCATCGACCCAGACGATACTTACGAGCTTGATGGCGATTCTTTAAGATTTAAAAACCAAAGGAAGGAGTGCCAGGAATTTTCTTTGAGCGAAGGACAGCTTTTAGACAATAGATATAGCTTGGAAAGAAACGAGGATGTTTATAGCGACATAATTTACTTGCCTTTGCTCTCGGATGATTTTGAGATTTTTGATTCTTGGGTTTCAGTAAGGGAAAGTAGATGGTATCAGCCCCGCGTCACTATAATGCTGAAGATAGCCGGAAAGGAGATGAAAGACAAGCCCAAAATTTACCTCCAGACTACAGTTTCCCAGAGAGATCTTAATCTAAGCGATTAAAGGAGCGCAGGATTTGAACTATCATCCCCTGAGAAGCCAGAGAATAGATGATTTCTTCGTTACGCCTCCTCGGGTAGCCACAGACTATGCCTCGTTGGCAAGCCTTGAAATCACCTCATTCTGGCGAGTCGGACTCTTTGGCTTCTCAGAGAGATGAGCAGTCAGAACCCTGCGCTCTAAAGGTCGCAGTAATTAAATTAAAGAGAAAATATGGCTTGGATACTTTATATCATCTTAGGAATTATAGCCCTTGCGGTATTGTGGGCAGTGGTTGCCTACAACTCCTTTGTAAAACTGAGAAACAGGGCCAAAGAGGCTTGGGCAGACATTGATGTCCAGTTAAAGAGGAGGTATAACCTGATCCCCAATTTGGTTGATACGGTGAAGGGATATGCTTCTCATGAGAGAGATCTTTTCAAGAGGGTGACAAAAGCCAGGGCTCAGGCAATGGGGGCTCAGAGCGTGAAAGAGCAGTCAAGGGCAGAGAATGGCTTGACTTCTGCTTTGAAGAGTTTGTTTGCCGTGTCTGAGAACTACCCCAACCTTAAGGCCTCCCAAAACTTTTTAGAACTGCAGCGAGAGTTGAGAGACACGGAAGACAAGATCCAGGCGGCAAGGAGATTTTATAACGCCAATGTCAGGGATTTGAATATTAAGGTAGAAAGTTTTCCCGCTCGGATAATTGCTTCTTTGTTCGGATTCGGCAAAATGAATCTTTTTGAAATTGAGGGGGGAGCAGCCAGAGAGCCGGTTGAAGTTAACTTTTAAAAATTAAAAAGGGCAAGAGATGACTCTTTATACCCACAAGGAATCCAATATTAGGAAAACTTGGTTTTACTTATTCATCTTCCTTGTTTTCATTATTGGCCTGGGCTGGCTGGTCTCTTACTTGATGGATAGTTATATTATTCTGATCATAGCAGTGGTTTACAGCGTAACGGTAAGCGCCATAGGATATTGGAACTCAGACAAGATTGTCTTAAAAATGAGCCATGCCAAATCTGTGGAAGAAAAGAATAATCCTGAATTGTACAGGCTGGTGGAAAATCTCTGTATTACAGCAGGCCTTCCTTTGCCCAGAATATATGTAATTAACTCTGACCATCCCAATGCTTTTGCTGCAGGAAGAGACCCAGAGCATGCAGCAATAGCGGTTACTGCGGGGCTTTTAAACAAACTGGAGAGAGCAGAATTAGAAGGAGTGGTCGCTCATGAACTTTCCCATATTGGCAACAGAGACGCTTTGCTTCAAACAATGGTGGTAGTTTTGGTAGGAGTGGTTGTTATGATAACAGATCTTTTTTTGAGGATAAGTTTTTACAGCAGGGGAGGAGGCGAAAGGGACAATAATGCCCAGCCCTTTATGCTCTTGATCGCTCTTGCCTTGGCTGTTTTGGCTCCTGTTCTTGCTGTCTTGATAAAACTGGCAATATCTCGAAAGAGAGAATATTTAGCAGATAGCGCAGGCGCTTTGTTAACCCGCTATCCCGAAGGATTAGCCCGGGCTCTGGAGAAGATTTCTTCTGACGGTCACGATTTAAAGACAGCCAGTAATTCCACAGCGCACCTCTTTATTGCCTCGCCTATTAGGGGGAAAAGAGGAAAAAGCTTCTTTTCCAGGTTATTTAGTACCCATCCACCCATTGAAAAAAGAGCCAGGAGATTAAGGGGGATGGAAGTTTAAAATGGCAGATCTCATTAAAGACGTAAAGACAAATAACGAGTGTCCCAGATGTCAGATTCCTCTTTCAGAAACCATTCTTCATGGGGTGGCAGTTGACTATTGTTCCAAATGTTTAGGGATCTGGTTTGAGAAGGAAGAGTTAAGGTGGGCTAAAGACAAAAAAGACAAGGACTTGGCTTGGCTGGATATTGACCTGTGGGATAAAAAAGAGGAGTTTAAGGTTGTTCGGGGGGTAAGGCTGTGCCCCTCTTGCAGAATGCCTCTTTATGAAGTATATTACGGAAAGTCAGGGGTAGTGGTTGATGTTTGCAATCTTTGCCATGGCATTTGGTTGGATAGAGCGGAGTTCAAAAAGATTATGTCTTGGCTTCAGTCCCAGAGGCAGTACGAGATTATTAATAACTATGCCAAAAATGTATTGAAAGAGACGAAAGAAGTATTTTCAGGCCCTGAAACCCTAAGATCTGAAGCGGTGGATTTAATTGTCCTCTTGAAGGCCATGAATTACAAACTTTTTCTTCACTATCCCTTCCTGCTGAATCTAATATCGCTTATTCCCAAATAAAAGAGCGCAGGATTTGAACTATCCTCATCTGAGTGTTTAGATTTTGCTTCAGATGTGCGAGTTCTTCTGAGGAGGCGATGCCTTGGTGCCTCGTCCCGAGGAAAACTCGCGCAGATGAGGTAAAATGTTAACGCCCTTGGGCAAGCCAGAGAGATAAGCAGTCAGAGTCCTGTGATCTAAAGGAAGGGTGCTCCGAATGGCAAGGAACGCGCTTGGAAAGCGCGCGCCCGTAATGGGCTTGTGGGTTCGAATCCCACCCCTTCCGCCAGAGACTTATGATAGAGAATGCAATAGAAAATATAATAGAATGGTTTTTTGGGGGCGGAATCAAAGTCCTTATTGTTTTAGTTGTTGCTTGGATTATTACCGGGATAGGGAGGATTGTAATAAAATCTTTTGCAAGAAGGAGTACTAGGATTTTGAAGAAAAACGAGAAAGTCTCAGAAGAAAAAATAAAAACCATTTTTAAGGTTTTCAATTCTACGTTTAAGGCCATAGTTTGGACGATAGCGATCTTGACCGTTTTACCGGAACTGGGAATTAATATAGGGCCGCTTCTTGCGGGCGCAGGCATTGCCGGCCTTGCAATTGGTATGGGCGCCCGGAGCTTAATTCAAGACTACATTTCCGGAACTTTTATTCTTTTTGAAGATCAATATAGGGTGGGAGAGGAGGTGGCTATAGGGGGCGTGAAAGGTGTTGTGCAGGACATTAACCTGAGAAGGACCGTAATAAAAGACGGAGAAGATGCACTTCACATCTTCTCCAACGGCCAAATTAACAGAGTGTCCAACTTGTCGAGATAGTTTAAAAATTTTCCATCATCTCGTAATATACCTTTTCGTATCCGTCTGCCATTTTCTGGACAGTAAAATTATCCTCAACCCGTTTTCTGCAATCTTCTCTTTTAATCTCACCTACTTTTTTCATTGCCTCTATTAGCCCTTCTTCGTTGTTTACGATGAACCCTGTTTTTTTATCTTCTACAACCTCTCTTGCAGATCCCTTGTCATAAACCAGAACAGGTGTTCCGCAAGCCATGCTCTCTGTCATTATAAGGCCAAAGGGTTCTTCCCAGTCGATAGGATAAAGGCACCCTTTGGCAGATCCGTAAAAGGTGGATAGCTGTTCTTGGGACAATTCTCCAACATACTTAATATCAGGACCAAGCAAGGGTTTTACTTCTTCTTCAAAATATTGTTTGTAATGGTCCTGAAGCTGTCCCGCTAAAACTAGTTTTACTCCTGCTTTCTTTGCAGCAATTATCGCTTCTTTTGTTCCCTTGGCAGGGCAAATTCTTGCTATCCAGACGAAGTGATCTTTCGGCTTAGGGTTAAATTTAAATCGGGAGATGTCTATTCCGTTATAGACGGTCCAGTTCGTTTTAAATTTCACCTTAGAATTTCTTTTTTCGGAATTTGATATAAAAATTGCTTTTACGGTATTCTCATAATATTTATATATTCTGTGTTTAGTGCTGTCTTTTCCGGGTATATTATGAAATGTGTAAAGCCCTCTTTTAAACGGGGTGAGTCTTTGGAAAAAACCGCCCATTATTTCCCAGTGGCAGTGGATTATATCAAAATCCTTTTCTTTTTCAAAGGCTACAGAATGGTTGAAGCAGTTCCACCAGTAATCATCCCATTTCACACCCATTGAAGAAATATTTTTTTCTACAACCGAATGAAGATTACTTTTTGTTTTTGAATCTCCGGAGGCGAAAAGAGTAACATCATGTCCTCTTCTTACCAACTCTTCTGTAAGGAACGAAATGACTCTTTCGATTCCCCCGTATTTTTCAGGAGGGATGCGGTACCATAGGGGGGCGACCTGGGCTATGCGAAGTTTTTTCACATTAATTTTTTAATTGTTTTTTCATAATTGTCCACCATTTTTTCTATACTAAAATACTTTTCTACTCTCTCTCTGCATTTTTCCCTGGAGATATTGTCTATTTTCTTCATAGCAGAAGCCATTTCAGAGACATTTTTTACTACAAATCCTGTTTTTTTGTCTTCTATTACTTCGGGGACAGCTCCATTGGGATATCCGATTACCGGGGTTCCGCAGGCCATGGACTCTATCATAACCAGTCCAAAGGGTTCTTCCCATTTTATAGGGAAGAGCATGCCTTTCGCATTTTTATATGTATCAATTAGTTTTTTCCCTGATATTTCCCCGATATATTTAATTTGCTTTCCGTCTATCAAAGGCTTTATTTCTTTTGAAAAATAGGGCTCTCTTTTTTTTCCTCCAGCCAGTATTAATTTGACCCCTGCCTTTTTTGCGGCCAAGATTGCATCTTTTGGATTTTTATGCTCTCCCAAAGCACTTATAAATAGGAAATAATCTTTGGGCTTTTTATTAAAAGTAAATTTTTCAATATCAATTCCATTGTAAATAGTATGAAGATAATTTATACCCGGAAAGCCTTTCCTCTGTGAGTTTGAGATAGTAATAGCATTTGGTTTTTTGTAATCTGAAAAAACGGATGCAGCTTCTTTAAAAAGCGGCATATGGAGGATATTAACTACAGGGGTTTTTATAAAGTGAGTTAGGGGAAGTAGAAGATAGCCCGCTCTTGCATGATTGAAAATGACATCAAATTTTCCTTCTCTTTCTATAACTTCTTTCATTACTTTTGCTATAAAGGCGGCCTCAATCCTTAAGGGTCTTGAAGATTCTATAAAGGCAGAATTGAACTCTTTTTCTCTTTCAGAGATTGTCTTTTTAAAAATCTGGACAAAATCAGCAGAGGTTTTACAATTCCCTGCTCCAAAAAGCGTTATTTTGTAACCCTTTTTTGCCAGTCCTTCTATCATTGAGTAGGCAATTTTTTCTATCCCGGCCTGTGATTTGGCAGGGACGGTTTTAAAGGGAGGGACCACGACGCCAATTCTTGGTTTTTTTTGTTTATTTTTCATCCTCGGATATATTTTATTGTCTTATCGGTTGTATAATGAAAGTGTAACATGAAAATGAGGTTTTGTCATTTTAACTTTTATGATATCATTATTAATATGAAAAGAAATATTTTAGTGACAGGGGGGGCCGGATTTATCGGTTCTCATATAGCAGATAGGCTGATAAAAGAAGGTCATAAGGTAGCTATTGTGGATAATTTATCTACTGGCGATAAAAAAAACCTGAATCTCCGGGCAAATTTTTATAAAATAGATATCTTAGATCCCGAGATTTCAGAAATTTTTAAGGCAGAAAAACCAAAGGTTGTTTTCCATTGTGCTGCTCAGATTAATCTTAGAGAATCAGTGGAGAATCCAATCAGAGACGCTAAAATTAATATTCTCGGCTCTCTAAACATCATCAAGAATTTTGTTAGTATAAATTCTACTCCGAAACCACAAAAAAATCTAAAATTTGTCTTCACCTCTACAGGAGGTGCGATGTATGGTGAATCTCCCATTATTCCTACGCCCGAAACTTCCCCGGCAGTTCCTTTGTCGCCATATGGAGTTGCTAAACTAGCGACAGAAAAATACTTGAATTATTATCATAAAATTTCGGGTCTGCCTTTTATTTCCTTAAGGCTTGCTAATGTTTATGGGCCGAGACAAAACCCAGAAGGAGAAGCCGGGGTTGTGGCTATTTTTTGTCAAAAAATGCTTACTGGGGAACAGCCGGTTATTTATGGCAAAGGAGCCCAAACACGAGATTTTGTCTATGTAGATGATGTAGTTGAGGCGAATATTTTAGCTATGAAAAGCAAAAAAAATGGCGTTTATAACGTTGGGACGGGAAAAGAAACAAATGTTAATGTTATATTTAAAAAAATCAGAAATCTAATTAATGCAGATTGCCAAGAAGTCCATAAACCTGGCAAGCCGGGAGAACAAGAGAGAAGCTGTTTGGATTATTCGAAAATAGAAAGAGAATTTTCTTGGCGCCCCGAACATGACCTGGCTTTGGGGTTAGAAAAAACAGTGGAGTGGTTTAAATCTCAAAAAAGATAGTTTCTTTTAAAAAAGAGCCTCTATTTAGAGGCTCTTTTTTTTAGTCCAAATATCCCGAAGATATTTCTATGTTTTTTCTGTTTGGTCTTTTTCTTTCCGCTTTTCTTGTTATTGCCGTTTAGGTATGCTTTCTTATAGATGCGGATGTGTTTTTGGGCAATTTTTTTCCAAGTAAACTTTTGTTCAATAGTTTGCCTTGCCGCTTCCCCCATTTTGTTTCTTAATTCTTCATTTTCCAGTAGTTTGTTACAAGCCTCTACGATTTGTCTAGTGCTTCTTGGCCTAATTAAAATTCCATTTACTCCATTTTTTACTGCCGAGGGGAGCCCACCCTTTCTCGTCGCTATTACTGGATTTTTACAAGCCAATGCCTCTAAGACTGATAAAGGCATGGGCTCACTCCAAATAGAAGGAACAACTACTACATTGGCGCGATATAGAAACTCTTCCAGTTCTTTTCTTCTATCATTCCCCATATAGCCAAGAAAGTGAACATTGGTTAGTTTCATTTTATAGGTCAAATCTTCTAAGTTCTTTTTTTCGGGTCCGTCTCCGATTATGTAGATATCTCCTTTTATTTCAGGAGCCGCTTTAATCAGATAATAAACGCCCTTTTGGGAGGTAAGTTTTCCCGAGAAAAGGACAATTTTTTTGTCTTTTAGTTTATATTTTTTGTTTATTATTTTTATTTTCTTTTCGAGAGGGAATTCTTCTATGTTGATGCCGCCGGGGATAATTCTTGTTTTATAAGAACAGTCTTTCCCGAAAATATTTAATATCCAGTCTTTTGTGTTTTTGCTCACGGCTATTATTTTTTTCGCTTTTGAAAAGGCGTCTTGAGAGAAAGGAACATACCTTTTGTTTTCAGAAGCGGTTAAGACCCCCGTCCCGTGAGAGGTGACAACAAAGTTTATGCCGTATAGTGCTTTCACGAAATTTGCTGTCCATAAAAGCAGGGAAGTATGATGAGCATGAATAAGATCTGGTTGAAAGTCATCTACTGCCCTGATTACGCTTTTCAAAAAATAATTAAATACTTGGGTTATTTCTTTCGGAGTCAGGTTTTTATAGAGTTTGCAAACCGGCCATTCCGGATGTCCGGTGAAAGCGACAGGAAAAGGTAGTTCTAGGGGATATATCTTTAATCCCTTAATGCTTTCTTTTCTCTCTGGGCACACGATAGCCGTCTTTAGGTTTTTATACCCATTTATTTCCGAAGCTAAATTCTTTACAAAAATACCGGAACCACATCCCCACAAAGGAAAGGCTTGCAGAAACAGTATTTTATTTACTTTTGGTTTTTTTGGCATATTTTGTAATATAATTTCTCGTATTCATCAACCATTCTTTCTTTATCAAACTTTTTTTCTACCCACTCCCGGCAATCTTTTCTGTTGATATTTTCTATATTTTTCACGGCCCTTACCGCCTGATTTACATTTTTGACAATAAAGCCGGTTTTTCCGTCTTTGACCACCTCTCTTGCCGACCCTCGGTCAAAAACAATAACAGGGGTTCCGCAGGCCATGGACTCTATCATAACCAGTCCAAAGGGTTCTTCCCACTTTATTGGGTTAATCAGAGCCAAAGCATTTTTTAGGAAATCAGATTTTTCTTTATGTCCGCCTATTTCTCCTATATATTTGATTTTCTTGCCGTCAATTAGGGGTTTTACTTTCTTTTTGTAAAACTCTACATCTGGAGGATGATTCTTATCGATTTTAGCCGCTATTTTTAGAGGAATTTTTGATTTTTTTGCTATATCAATAGCTTCCAATACTCCCTTTTTAGGAGTTATTCTTCCCAACCAGACAAGATAACTACCATGTCTTTTGCTAAACTGGAATTTTTCTACATCTATGGCGTTGTATATCGTAGCTACAAATTTTAATTTAAAATCTTTGATTCTTTTTTGAGACTTGCTTATTGAAACAAAAAGAGGATCCTTGAGCCTCTTTAAAATTTTATACCTCGTGTCCTTTGCCTTAATTATGCTGTTGAGATCGCCATGGTAAGTAGTAACAACCCTTGAACCAGATAAGATAGAAAAGCATAGCCCCCATAAATGAAAGTGGTTATGAATAATGTCAAATTCTTTTTCTTTTTTGAAGCAGGAAAAAGTATGTAATAAGCCCACATAGGGGTCAAGCCAGGAAACGCCCTTCCAATAAAGGGCTTTTGGGAAAGGGGAAACTAGTTTCGCTTGGGTTTTTGATTCGCCACAGGCAAATAATGTTACATCGTGTCCCCTTTTGACCAACCCCTCTGTGATATGAGAAGCTATTAGTTCGGTCCCTCCATATTTTTTAGGAGGGACGCTCAGCCATGGAGGGACTAATTGAGCGATTTTGAGTTTTTTCATTATCTATTTTAAAATCCCGTGCTTGCGGGATTTAATTAACTAATGGTTAATTTTATACCTCTTAGGGCCTATTGTCAAGTTTGTTGATTTAAGATAAATTTCGTGTTATTATATCTCTGTAAATATGCTAAATTCTCCTGTTGAAGAAATAAAAAGCAGGCTTGATATTGTAGAAGTCATAGGCAGCTACATCAAACTAGAAAAGGCTGGCGCCAACTATCGGGCAAGGTGTCCTTTTCATTCGGAGAAAAGACCTTCCTTTTTTGTTTCCCCCGTCCGTCAGGCATGGCACTGTTTTGGAGCCTGTTTTCCAAAAGATTCTTTGATTAAAACAGAAAAAGGCTACCATGCAATTAAAGAAATTAAAACAGGCCAAAGGGTGCTTACCCACAAAGGAAGGTTTATGCCGGTTACCCGGGTTTTAAAAAGACCTTATAACGGAGGAGTGGTAGATATAAGGGTTCGTAAATCCAGTGAAATAATTTCTTTAACGGATAACCACAGAGTGTATGCGATAAAAACGAGAAACTGTAAGCAAAAAAATCGCAAAACAAGAATCTGTCAGAAAAGATGTTCCCAGAACTGTCCGACAAAACATTTCAAAGATTATAAAGTAGAAGAAATACCGGTTAGAGATATTGCTTTAAACGATTATTTGCTTTTCCCCATCAATAAGAAAGTGCGGGATGTTAAAAAAATAGTGCTTGATGACTATTTAACCCGCGATATTAGTTTTTACGCCAGAAGATTAAAAAAGCTTCCAGAATTTGTAAGAGTAGACAAAGATTTTTTAAAGATTTTAGGTTATTGGATTGCAGAGGGCAGCGCTGATGACTACGGTCACGTTAGATTTACTCTTGGAATTCACGAAAAAGATTTTGCAGAAGACATAATGAAGCTTGTCGAGAAAGTATTTGGCTTGAAAAGCACCCAGAAGACCAGAACTGATAAAAAAGGCTATTCCCGTCGGGATGTGACTGTTAATAGTTCCAATTTAGCCAATATTTTCAATAACCTTTGCGGGAAAGGTGCTTTAAATAAACATATTCCTTTTGCTTTTCAGTATCTTC
>CAYZKD010000013.1:0-21055 GCA_964479375.1 uncultured Candidatus Saccharibacteria bacterium
TGGCAGTTCTATCAAAAAACAAACAAAGTGTTACCTATGTACCCGTCTCATGCAGTATTTTGACAAATACTAAGTATTATGATACAAATTATCATAGTGGCTCTTTAATAACAAAAATAACAAAAGTCTTGGGAAATCCTAAAGATGAGAGGAAAGAAGAATGAAAAATGCCCCGACACCAGAAGATTTGCAACAGATGTACGACTCTATTGGCTCTTTCTCCGAAGGCCTGGCTTGGGCTGGAAAGAACGGCCAACAATTCCACATCCGCCCCGACGGCGTCCCCGCTTATCAAGAAAGGTACGACTTTGTCGATCCTTTCTTTGAAGGTCTGGCTCGAGTTGAAAAGAACGGCCGATGGTTCCACATCCGCCCCGACGGCGTCCCCGCTTATCAAGAAAGGTACGACTTTGTCGATCCTTTCTTTGAAGGTCTGGCTCGAGTTGAAAAGAACGGCCGATGGTTCCACATCCGCCCCGACGGCGCAAGAGTTGATTAACAACATAAAGCCCTCTTGGTCTTAAGAATTAAGAGGGCTCTTTTATGCCTTTGTTAATTCTCAGTCCATAGATCCCCTATTGCAGATAAACATCATAAGAGATGGATGATTTATATGCGCTGCAAACAACCATAATCATGTAGATTGAAGGCCCTTTAAAAATAACGCAAGGAGTCCGAAAATGAAAAATCTGATCATTGTTTTTCTATGCATGGCATTCCTGTTTGTCGGCTGCGACACTGCCAAGAAAGGCGGCGAAGCCCTTATCAATACAGGCAAGGCCACAGTTGACGGCGCCGTCACCGCAGGAAAGGCTGCGGGCAAGGCCGGAGCAACTGTCGGCAAGACAGTTGCCAAGCCCTTCACAGACGACGAAGACGACGAAGACGACTAGTTCTTTCATCAAAAAAGCGCAGGAAAACCCTGCGCTTTTTTTGTTCAAACCATAGCACAATTGACAGAAACAATTTCCCAGGATATCCCGAAAAAAGTTATTTCCAAACAGAAGAAGGCAAAGAAGCGGAGGAGCTGAAACCAATGGCAGATGAAACTATAAGTTTTTTCCCTGGATTTTTTAAAAATATCGCGAACCGCTAAAAGACGAAAATGGAGGCCTCCGAGAGTTGCTAAAAAACATCACGTCCCCGAATGCAAGACCAGTTCTTTTAACAAAAAAGCTCTGTCATCGATGACAGAGCTTTTGTATTTCGCTTTTTAGGCGGACGGAGGCGATTGTGGTTCCTGGGGAGGTGTCTGGGGACCCGAAGTTGATCCTGGTCCTTGAGGGGGTTTCTTTGACCCGCCTTTCTTACTTAGCAAAATGACAACAGCGGCTACAACCACCACAGCAATTATTATCCAAACTATAGTTGACATGATTTTTGCATATTAAGGACTTTTAATCGACCTTATTTTATTTACTAGATTTATTCTCTCTCAAATTGCCTTTTCTGTCAAACTTGCCGTGTGGAAAACTAAAATTCTTGTTTCATTCGATAAATATCCCCGGCCCCCATAATTATTAAAACGTCTCCATTTCCCAAGTTTTTTTTAAGATAGGGCACTATCTCTTCTTTTTTCAAGTACTTAATGCGTTCCTTGCCTATTTTTTTCACTAGTTTCTGAGAATCTACCCTCTCTTCTACGCTCTTTCCTTCTCTTCCTGCTACATGATAGATGTCTGTTACTATTATCTCGTCAGCGGGAGCCTCGGAAAGCGCTCTTACAAAGTCATTGAATAAATAATGGGTCCTTTGGATCTGGTGAGGTTGAAAAACACAGAATATTCTTTTCTGAGAAAATTTTTCTCTGGCAGCAGAGAGAGTAGCCCTTAATTCCGTGGGGTGGTGACCGTAATCTGAAATAAGGGTGACTTTTTTAGAATCAAAACTTTTTTCCTCTGTCTCAAACCTGCGCCAACTGCCTCTGTATCGACTCAGAGCTCTATAGGTCAATTCGTCTTTAATTCTTAAAAAGCGGCAGACGCTCAAAACGGCAAGAGCATTACAAATATTGTGATCCCCGGGCACTCTTAGAATTTTCCTTAAAGTTTTACTTTCCTCCTGTCTAATGGAAAAAAATCTTACTTTCTCAGAAGAAAAATCTGCTAACACTTTCTTGATATTCTTATCTTCTTTGTTTGCAACCAAGAGACCGGTGGAGGGGATCTTTTTAACATATGTTCCAAAGGTTTTTAAAATATCATCCAGGTCCTTATAGAAGTCCAGATGCTCTTTTTCAATATTGGTAAGGACTATTATTTGAGGAGAATAATTCAAAAAAGAGGCCTGCCACTCATCTGCTTCAATTATAAGATAGCGACTCTGGCCGGCCCTAAAATTCCTGTTTCCAAATTCTTTTAGCTTGGTCCCCAAGATAGCAGTAGGGTCCAGCCCCGCCCTCTCTAAAGCCAAAGAAAGCATGGCGCAAGTAGTACTCTTCCCATGGGTACCAGATACGGCGATAGTATAGTAATCTTTAGTAATCTCTCCCAAGGCCTCGGGATAACTTAAGACTCTGATTCCCAGATCTCTGGCCTTTTCTAATTCAGGATTTCTTTGAGATACCGCCGGGCTGTAGATCACAAAGTCTATCTCTTTTTTAATGTTAGAGGAAGAATGAGAAGAAAATATCTCAACCCCTTCGTTCTCAAGAGAGCAAGTTATTTCAGAAGAAGACAAGTCGGATCCTGAAACAACATTCCCTTTGCTTAAAAAGAAGCGAGCTAAAGCACTCACTCCTATCCCCCCTACTCCTACAAAGTGAATTCTTTTTTTACTCATTTTTTTGTCCCAACGGAAAACTTTCCAAAATAAAATAATCGGGGCCTCCCCTCTTGAGTCTGCTTTCCATTACTTCAAAGGAGTCCACTTGGAAAGAAATATCAAGATTTCTCTCAACTTCGGGCCTATCCTCGGGCTCTATGCTCTGCCAGTCCCATTTCCTTATCCTGGCCAAAGTAACATGAGGAGAAACATCCCCGGTTTTTATTCTTCGGTCTTTGGGCTCTCCTAACGATTTCTCAAGAACACGCTTTAATTCAGAAAAAGGGCCTCCCTTTTCCCCTGCTGCCCATATCATTCGGGGAACATCCTTGCCGGGCGGAGCATAGAAAACCCTTGCTAAATTAATCTTAAAGGGGTTTTGTCGAGGGGCTTCTCTCCGGGCTTCCTTGCAAATCCTAAAAACCTCATTGTCTTCCATGTATCCTAAAAAACTTAAAGTTATATGAAGATTCTCAGGTTTGGTCCATTTAGCAGGTAGATCCGGCCACTCCCCTTTCAATGAGATAAGTTTCCTTTTTGCCCCTTTTGGCAAATTTATGGCTAAGAAAATTCTTTTCTTCATAATCTCATTTTACCAAAAAACATTCAATAATCAATTGACACCAATCCTCTTTGTCTGTAATATCAGAAGAAGAGGGCCTGGTTCTTTTAAAACGAAGGGGAAGCGATGGGAAAACTCAAAAAAGACAGCTTGGTTTTAGTAAGAAGCAGAAAGAACCCTGAAAACTTCTTTTACGCTTTAATAGAAAAAGTGTTGCAGCCTGAAGCAAAGGGTTGTTGGGCGATTGACCACAAGGGAGAGCGCCACCTGGCCCTGCCAGATCAGGTTATCCCCATTGTGGCGACTGACGGCTCCTTTAAAGATCCCGATAGGGCAGTAAAAAAGCTTTATCCTGAGATAATAAGCATGTTGGTCAGAACATTCTCCGTTCAGAAGGAAGCAGACACACTTTTCCAATTAATCAGGGGAGGGAGCCTGGTGGTTGTCCTTCCCGACGACAATATCACAGAGCCCCAATGGGGCATTGTTCTGGGAAAGATAGTCCACTCTTTCGAGATCAATATAAGCCGATCTTTTATGAGAACGCCTCAGAAAATCCTGGTTCCCCCGGAAAAACTAATTCCCGTAATCAACACCGATCTGGAAACCAAAAACCCGCTAAAGGCCCTCCGTAAAAACTGGGGCCGAATATTAATGTACCTAATTCTTAGATTCTACACTCAAAAGGGCTCTCAGGCCACCAGAAGGCTTCTGGCTGCCCTGTCCAGCCTTGACGAAGATATGTTACCTTAAAAAAGCCCAGACCGAACGCTCTGGGCTTTCTTATTTGCGAAACAGCCACCAAAGAAGTAGAATTAAATAATGAAACTACCCCTAGAAAAACCGTTAAAAGACAATATCTACAACCTGATGAGAAAACTAGGCTATAGGAGGCAGGGCAAAGATTCCTTTGTAAGGCCGCTCGACCGGTCAGGATATCCCAGGTTCCACATTTACTTCAAAAATAATATTATAAATATCCATCTCGACCAGAAAAGGCCTGTTTACCAAGGAAGCACAGCTCACAGCGGAGAATATGAAGGGGAAACAATATCCCGAGAAGCACAAAGAATAAGAAAAATAGTCAATGAAGAAAGATAATAAAAAAATAGTCAAAATCCTGTATGAGATAGAAGAGTATTTGACCATCAAGGGAGTAGAATTCAAGCCTAGAGCCTACCAGAAAGCAGCCAAAGCCATAGAAAATATAGACAAAGAAATTTCTGAGATATACAAAGAAGAGGGCATCAAGGGACTGGAAAAGATAGAGGGGGTTGGAAAAAGCATAGCAAAGAAAATAGAAGAATATTTAAAAAAGGGGAAGATAAAATACCATCAAGAGTTGAGAGAAGAGACTGCTATCCGTCAGGTTGTTACTTATTATTTCAAGACCAAGGGGTTGACCCTGGAAGAACTGAAAAAAAATGCAAAAAAAAGAAAGATTATTTACTCCAGATATACAAAACCTGCTAAGCAATTGCTGGAATTGGCAGAATCTCCAGAAAAGGCGAATAGGGCAATCAACAGAGTGGCTGACTGGGCAAAGTCCAGAGGCTTGGATTATACTATTGAAACTGTTTTTAAAAGATGGCTGGAACTAGACAATCTAAAGCCTAAAGAAGTTGTTAAAAAGCCCTTTTATTTAAACAAGCCTCTGATTTGGTCTCGTTCAAAACAAAAATGGTTTGTTGTTGACGAAACCGGAGAATGGCTGGAGTTCAACGGCAAGGAAGAAGATATTGAATGGAGAATTGAGCAATAAAGAATCCCGCGTTAAACACGAAACAGAAAAGTTTAGGTTTTTTCATTTTTTGGGAAACGCAGAGAATAAAACCAAAAAATATTTCCAGAACAGCCGTTGCGCTCGGATAAAAAAATAATTAGATAATGCACAGAATGGACGACGATCACAAATTGAAAATAGTATTTATAGGAACCCCATTTTTCGGAGCCGAGGTCTTAAAAAACCTGTCTCGAAAGCGCAGGCCCTCTCTTGTTATTACTTCTTTGGACAAACCGGTAGGGAGAAAACAGAAAATCACTCCTTCCCCGGTAAAAGAGGTTACTCAAGATCTCAAAATACCTGTTCTCCAAACAACAGATAATTCGGAAATCCTTTCTGAGTTAAAAGAAATTAATCCAGATCTTTTAATATCTGCTTCCTCCGGCCAAATCCTGTCGGAAGACATTCTAAACACCCCTCGTTTCGGATGCCTGAACGTTCATCCTTCTCTTCTGCCCAAATACCGGGGCTGCTCTCCTATCCAAAGCGCCATTTTGAATGGAGATGAAAAAACCGGGATTACAATCTTCCTAATGACAGAAAAAATAGATCTGGGAGAAATAATATCCCAAAAAGAGATAGACATCTCCCCGGAAGACGACTATCTTTCTTTGGAAAAAAAACTAGCCCGACTGGGGTCCGACCTTTTAATTGAAACTATCCCCAGGTGGATTAAAGGAGAGATAAAACCAAAAAAACAATCGGAAAAAGATTCCTCTTATGCTCCCAAATTAAAAAAAGAGGGTGGCAGAATCGACTGGTCAAAAAAAGCAAAAGAAATAGAAAGAAAAATTAGGGCCTTTCGCCCTTGGCCCGGCGCCTTTGCTTTTTGGCAAAAGGGCAGGTTAAAAATATTATCCTCAAAAGTAAAAAATAAAAGAACGGATCTTACCCCGGGCAGAGTATCAGAAGAAGACGGCAAACTTATTGTCCAGTGCCAAGACAAATCTCTGGCCATAGAGAAGGTTCAGCCGGAAGGCGGGCCCGTTATGAATTCTTCAGACTTTCTTAGGGGCAACCCCGGCATCAAAGATACTATTCTAGAATGAGCAGATTATCATATTCTGAAATAGAAAAAGGGGTTGCTATTATTATTGACAAAAAACCCTTTAGGATTCTGGAGACCTCTTCTATTTTTAAAGCAAGAGGCCACTCTGTGCTCCGAGCCAAAATAAAGAATCTAGAAACAGGAGAAGTAATATCCAAAACCTTTCACCCGTCTGATTCCTTGGAAGAGGCCGAGATAAATAAAATAAGCCTCCGGTTTATTTATTCACACAGGGGCAATTATTTTTTCTCTAAAGAAAGATGTCCCTCCCAAAGAATCTCTTTTACAGAAGATCAGACGGGAGAAGCAAAAAACTTTTTAAAGGAGGGGCAACAAGCGCAAGGCCTGGTATTCAACGATAAAATAATTAGCATCCGACTGCCCATCAAGACAAACCTTAGAGTGAAACAAACCCCACCCGGGATTAAAGGAGACACCGCAGAAGGAGGCTGCAAAACCGCAATCTTGGAAACAGGGGCTGAAATCACTGTACCCTTGTTTGTGAACGCCGGAGATATTATCGAAGTCAACACTGAAAAAAGAGAGTATGTAAGGAGAGTGGAAAAAGGGAAAGGCTTTTAATAAAAATGCGGCCGACAGGCCGCATTTTGCTTAGAACACAAGGCTCTAACTTCTCAGAAGATGATAGTTCAAATCCTGCGCTCTTTACTTTGTCGGCCCCGTAGGAACACTCAAGAGAAACCTTTTCATTCTTGGGAGCACCGTTTCCAGCGCTTCCACTTCCGGCATTAACGGCTTGAAGGCATCGGTAATTTCCTTCATCTCATCGACCGAATCTCTTATAGCAGATATCTGCTGGTTGGTTACAACGGCGTAATAGATGCCAAAGACAGCAAGCAACAAAGCCACTATTGCTATTACGAGGACAAGATATAGTAATTTTTGGTTTGCCATGTTTTTTAAATTGGGTTAAAAAGGACGACCTTTCCTTTCAATAAGTTTACTTCTTTAATTTTACCAATCAACAGGAAAGATATCAAAGTGGAAAACTATTTCCGGGCGTAATCGCAGATATCCTTGAAATCGCAGGTTTTGCATTGCCATCCGGGAGTGGGCGCAAAATCGCTCTTTTTGATTTCTTCTATCTTTTTTGCTATTTCATCTCTTATCTCTCTCTTTTCCCCTTCGTGGGGAGAAAAGGAAACATAATTATCCCCCTCCAGATAATAATAACTAAGCTCTGTGGGCTGAAGGTTTAGGGCCTCTTCTGCTCCCAGCTGGTAAATAAAGAGTTGTTTCTTTTCTTCAGGAGAAACCTTCTTTTTGGGCGTTCCGGTTTTATAGTCCACTATTCTGGCTCCTCGACCCGCCTTGTCGATTCTGTCTATTCTGCCCCTCAGGACCTCCTCGCCCACCTTTATTTTAAAAGGAATCTCCAGCGCCAAAACTCCATTCACCGTTAACACTTCGGGCTTTTCTTTTAGAAATCTATTATAGAATTGCCTAAGCAGTTTTTTGCCATTTTCAAAATAATCTTTTTTTTGGAATTTATTCTCAAACCACTCCCCTATCCATTGCTTTTTGTAAATATTAACCAAATCTTTGAAAGAAATACCAGATCTTTTTTTCTCAGAAGAGAAAAGTTCGGTCTGAGAATTTTCGCCTTTCGCCTCTGCCAACCTAATAAATTCATAAAGAGTGTTGTGTATCGTCTTACCAAAAGAAAAGACCGCCTTTCCCCTAACAGGGATTTTTAGAATATGGGCGAACTTATACTGCAGGGGACACTTTTCAAAGGCTGCCAGCTGAGAAAAGGAAAAGAGGGAAGGAAGAATCACTTTCTCTCTAGGACCTATTTTCCTATAGTTGTTTCTCCTGGTAATATTTTCTTTTTTCTTTTTTTCCTCCTCTTTTTCATCAGCAAAACCCATCTCTACCAGAAACCTTGAGGCCTTTTTCCTTTTTACTCCTCCGTAATCTTCTGCCAAAGTAAAGAAAAGCCTTTCTTTGGCCCGAGTCATTGCTACGTAAAAAAGCCGCCTCTCTTCTTCTAAATGAATATTGCCCTCTGGGACCTCTTCTTTTTCCAATTGTTCAGGAATCTCAATGGGCTCTCTTCTTTCTGTGGTGGGAAATCTCCTGTCTACCAGTCCTACAATAAATACATATTTAAATTCCAGTCCCTTGGCAGAATGCACAGTCATAATTTTAACCATATCGGGCCCCTCTTCTATGTCAAAGTCCAGTTTTCCCTCTTCCCCGGACTCCATTTCCAGATTTATCTGCTCTATAAAATTAGGAAGGGTGGCATCTACAAAATCCTCCTCAAATCTTTTTACCTTTTTGTAGAATTGATTTATTAATTCTAACTTTTGATCCTGTTGACCAGAAATAAGATATTTCAAATATCTAGAATCTTGTAAAAAAGAAATTAAAACTTCTGAAACATTGTTCTCTGTTGCCATTCGGGCATGTTTTTTAATAAAAGAAACCAGAAAACTAATTTTCTCTGCTGTTTGCTCTGACAGCCCGGAGATTACGGCCGCTTCCTGCAGGGCTTCATAAATAGACTTTGCCTCTTTTTTGGCGTAAAGGCTGATCTTCATTGCCTCCTCGGGCCTAATCCTCAAAAAGGGGAATTTTAAAACCCGGTAGGCGGCAGAATTCTCGTGATGGTTTTCTAAAACTTTAAGATAGGAAATTATATCCAAAATAACGGGCTTTGAATAAAGACCGCGCGAAGCCAAGAACTGATAGGGAATTCTAGCCCTTTCCATGGCTCTGGCAAAAGGCTTGGCAGAATTGTTCGCTCTTACTAAAACAGCAAAGTCATTGGGATTGGCCTTGGGGTCTTTGTTCATCATCTCCACAATCTTATTGGCTACTCCCCTGGCCTCCTCGTCTGAGCTCTTGAATCTGAGACACTCTATCCCTCCCGGCTTCTTATCCGCTGCTATAAGTTTTTTATTAATCTTGCTGATACATTCTAAGCGGTTTGGATCATTGGCCTTAATAAAACGATGAGACAAGTCCAAGACATCCTGCTTTGATCTGTAGTTTTTAACCAAAAACACTTCAGTTAATTTAGGAAAGTCTTTTCTGAACTGAAGAATATTGTTGTAAGAGGCGCCCCGCCATCTATATATGGCCTGATCATCATCTGCGCACACCGTCACCTCATAGGGAGCCCTGGATAATGTTTTTATCAAGTCGTATTGGGCCTTGTTGGTGTCTTGAAACTCGTCGACAAGAATGTATTTAAATTTGTCCTGAAATCTTTTTAAAACTTGGGGTCTTTTCTGAAAAAGATTCAAGGTGTAGTTTATAAGATCGCCAAAGTCCAGATATCCCTCCCCTAAAAGAAGTTTCTGATAAGCGTAATAAGCATTGGCCACTTCTTTAACCCTCTCTGTTTCCCGGTCTTCCGGAAGATCTGTCAGGCTACTTTTTAAGGCCTCGGCATATTTTAGGTATTCTTCGGGGTAAATGGCCTGATCTTTGCATCTGGAAAAGTGGGAAATTAAAGCATGAATGAATTTGGTGGGATTGCCTAAGGGCTTATAATAACTCAACCCAAACTTTTCTAGGTTCTGTCTTATCAAGAGCCAGGCTCCCGTCTGGTCTAAAAGTTTAAAATCAGAAGATATCCCAATGTCTAAAGCATAGTCCCTTAAAATTCTCTCGCAAAAAGAATGGAAAGTAGAAATCCACAAATCCATATACCCCGCAGGAAGAAGCCGGTCCACTCTTTCTTCCATCTCTTCTGCTGCTTTGTCTGTAAAGGTCACCCCTAGAATCTCTTCTGGTTTGGCCTTCCCTCGGTCTATCAGATAAACGATCCTCTGGGTTATTACCGTAGTCTTGCCAGTCCCTGCTCCTGCCACAATCAGAAGAGGCCCCCCTGAATAAGTTACTGCTTTTTTTTGCTCTTTATTTAACTTTCTTAAGTCAATCATATTAGTATCCTATCAAAAAAGAACCCTCTTTAAAAGAAGGTTCTTTATCTTTTTTTGCTAAAGTTAATTCAAAAGAAAAATCTGGCAGTTGAGATAGGCGGCAAAAACAACCCATAAGAAATAGGGCGCCAAAAGCAAAGAGGCTGTTTTGGAAATACGCCAGTTGAGAACAATTAAAATCAACACGCTCAAGCCCAAAAGCCCCGCTTCCCAGACAGCAAAACCAATCAAGGAGTTAGCAAAGAAAAGATAACTCCAGAAAACGTTCAAGAAGGCGTTTGTAATAAAAAGGGAGATAATAAGCCTAAAATATTTGTCTCCCTTTCCTTTATTCCAGAAAATGAGAACTGATATTGTAGAAAGAATAAAGATTGTAGTCCAGACGGCGCTTATTACTCCCCCAGAGGGCGTCCATCCAGGAGTAGCAATCGTCTTATACCATTCCATGCCCTGAGCTGTAAAAAAACTGCCCAAAGAGGCAACAATAACAGTGATTAATGGAATAATAATATAGTTTGACTTCATTTTATTTTATTTATCAGTTTATTAACATATCCCAAAGAGCCGTCATTTAAAATAACAACGTCGTAATTCTCTCTATACTTTTCTTTTTTTTCCTCGCCGTCTTTATTTAAAAAACCTACTTTTATAAGGTTGTTGTATTCAAAACCCTCGACCATGTCCACGTCATCAAGATTGTCCCCCATCAAGAGAACATTCTTTCTCTTTTCTATTTTATTAAAACAGGGGTAGTCCCGGACCGCTGTCTCGTACTTTTTCATTCCGTGAATAATGGGCTCTTTAACAGAAACAGCATTCCCCCGCTTATCCCACTCAAAAGAATTGGAGATAATATATATGTTGCCATAAAGCATTTCCTGGTTTTTGAGAAACATAGAAATAGCGTCCCCTCCCAAACCGCTAGAAGACATAATCACCAAGGGTATGTTGTTTTCTTTCAGTTTGGAAAGAAGAGCCCTGCCCCCCTCTCTAAGTTCTATTTTGCCGGAGCCCACAATATCTTGGATATGTTTTCTGTTCAGGCCAGATTTTATCAACAAAGCAAACTGTTTTTCCCACCACTCTTTCATGGCCCCTGCCTTCCTTTTTCTGGAAACGCTAGGGTCTGTTTCTATACCATGGTATTTTTCGTGAAGAGCCTGCGCCCTCTCATTATAGTCCCCCTCTAAATAGTCTCCATGATAGAGAACCCAAATGGCAGAAGGAACATATTCCCCGCCGACAAAGGCTTTGGTTAAGGTCCTGTCAAAGTCAGCCAGCAAATGGAGATTAGAGACTCCTTCTTTAATAAAATTATTCTCCTTTTGTTTAAGTCCTTTTGGGTTTGAATAAATAACCTCTTTCATACTTCTTTACTATAGCATAAAAGAAGCCTCTATTAATACAGGGACCTCGAGAGCAAGACATAAAATTATAATCATAAATCATAAAGAAAAAAATAAGCCAAAGGCGGCCGCGACAAAGGGGCCGAAAGCCCCAATGGCATAGTCTTTATTCCTTTCTCACATTATATTCTCTTTCTTCTTTTAAAAGAACTGCGGACATTGTAAACAAAAAAGCTCTGAAAACGCACAGAATATACAGAAAGAACAAAAACTTATAATAAAGTGCCAACAACCCCAGCTCCTGCCTTAATTCTAATTTTTGAGTTTTTAAGAAAACGCGTTTTATTTTTTCTACAACTAAAATCCTTTGTCAATCTAGGTTATTTTTTCTACTCTCTGCCAAACACCCTCCTCAGTTCTATCTTTGCCTGCTCCAAAACCCTTTTTTGTTTCGGTGCCAGACTGCTCCCTGCCCGATTGATATAAAAGTTAAGCATAGACATGGCAGACTGGAAGACGCCTGCTTTCTTTCTTTTGCTCTTCTCTGCAGATCTCTTTAAAGAGAAGGCAACTTTCTTGGGATCTTTAAAGGTAAAAACACCCTCTTCCAGATCAAGAGAGTCGCTCTCTTCGGTTATTTTTGAGGACCAGTTTTTAGAATTTTTTGCCATAGTTTTTATTATTTAAAAGAATTCTATCAGAAGCATTCAAGGATATAGGGAAAAAATATTAATATCCCGCTTATCGCAGCCCCTATAGAAACAACAAAGACTGCTCCGGCTGAGATGTCTTTAATCCTTTTTATCCTAGGATCATGATCGGGCTGTAAGAAATCCAGCACTTTCTCTATTTGAGTATTTAAAAGTTCGAAGGCCAAAACAGAGGTTATTAAAAAAATAACTATTATTTTTTCTAAAGGACGTATCCCTAAAACAAATATAAAAATCATAACCAAAAAACCACATAAGCAAAGAATCTGAAAGGTTTGTTCGTGGTGGGCTATCCTCAACCCCTTGAGAGCCGCTTTGAAACTGTTTTTTAATTTCCCGGAACTAATAATCATGCTTTCTCAAACTAACTTTTCCCTATATAATTTTTTATCAATTCAATTTTCTTTTTGTCGTCTTTCCCCAACTTCTCCTGCCGGTAATTATCCCTAAGCATTAATTCGTAAACCGCCAAAAAATGTTCTGCGGCAAGCCCCTTAAAGACGACGCCGTCTTCGTTGGAAATCTCTAAATTGCTAAGATTAATTTCGGTTTTTTCTAGAAGATCCTCCTGTTTAGCAAAACCCACTGATTCTCCTTTTCTGGAAAATTCGTGTTCTTTTTCATCCTCCAACTCGAACCCTAAATCCTGCATAAAGCAGATCAATTCTCCCCATCTCTTGCTAATTAACTCTTCGGGGATCAGAATATCAATATCATTTGCCATCCCGTACTCCCCTATTCTTCTGTACAATCCCAAAGACCCGAAAAGAACAGGGACAACATTAAAAACCTTGTTCAAGCCCCTGCTAATTTCCAAAAAGATTTCAAACTTTTCTTTGTTGTTTTTTTTCTTCATATACTTATCTTATGATACTCTCTTTTACTCGTCTCTTCAAGAAAATGCGCTGGTCCATATGATATTATCCAAAAAATGTGGGAGGCCCGTCCTCCCACATTTTGCTGAAAAACGGCAAGAGTATTTAAAGAAGCAGACAATTTTAACTGTCAATTATGTCCATGGCTTGAACAAAAAAGAAGGGCGACAGTAAAACAGTCGCCCTTTTTAGGTTGTAGTTATTCCCAAGCGGCTTTCTCGGGAGCGGCCCAGAACCACATCCACCTCCTTTTGCAGAGGGGGCAGTTGGCGGCCTTCCTGGCAGCCTCGCTCAGGCTTACTTGGTCTCTTCCTCGATACCACCTCTTCATCTGCTCCGCAGTGAGGCACTGGTGGATCAAGGCCTTCTTTCTGGAGGCGGCCTGACTCATTTTTCTTTTTCTCCTTTCTGGCCAGGTTAAAGACCTCTATTATTTTCAGCCAACCGTTATAGCACATTTTTTCCGGAATTTACCAATAGGTAATATTATGAGAGCAGCATTACCAGTTCTGCCATGCGGGTGATTATCCCGCTGTCGATCTGATCTGTTAAATAAACAGCTCGACGATCTTGATCTACCTCCGGAGCTATCTCCACTCTTCTGGGCAGAGGATGCATAATAACGGCGTCTCTTTTCATAGAACTTGCCATCTCTATGTCAATAATGAAATCGGAAACATCGACCACAGCCCCCCTCTCGTCTTGAACTCTGGTCTGGTAAACCACATCCACCCCATTAATTACTTCGGTCAGGCAAAAATGTTCTTCGAAAAAGACTCCTTTTCTCTGGAGATATTCTTTAATATCTTCTTTCATCCGGATTTGCTCCGGTGATACGAAGTATACTCTGACATCCTTGAATTTAGCCAGGAGGTAGCAAAGAGAACGTACTGTTCTGCCGTTGAGGAGATCCCCGACCATGGCAACTGATATGCCGTCGATCGATCCCAGACGCTTGTGGATTGTAAATATATCGAGAAGGGCCTGAGTGGGATGCTGCCCCGATCCGTCTCCTGCGTTAATAACAGCCGCGTCAGAAACCCGAGCTGCCTCTTTCGCCCCTCCTTCTTGGTCATACCTGAGGACAATCACATCCGGATGATAACGGTTAAGCACCCTGATAGTGTCTTCCAGGGTTTCTCCTTTCTTGGCAGAAGAAAACTGTCTGGCGTTTTCTGTAGAAAAAACAACTCTCCCGCCAAGATAATCCATTGCCATCTCAAATGAAGCCCTGGTACGAGTACTGGGCTCGTAAAAGAGAGTAATCATTTTTTCGCCGGGGAGAATGCTGCTCCCCCCTCCCTTAAAAACAGCTTCCATTCTTTCGGTTAAGGGAAAGAATTCTCTTTCCAGCCACTCTCGGCTGAACTGCTGAGCTTCGACAATGTGTTTCATTCCTTCTCCTTATTCCTGTGTCAAAGAACGACGCTATTCCCTTTTTATTCCTCTTAATAAAGAAAGTCAAGAAAATACGCTGGTTCATATGATATTATCCAAAAAATGTGGGAGGCCCGTCCTCCCACAAAGCTTCCATAAAAAACGGGGTTCCGCGGAAAACATTTTACAGGATTAGAGGTGTATCATATGTTTCTGAATCTGGACATAAAAAAGCCCGAGAGACATCTCGAGCTTTTGAAAGTATAGAGGGGCCCCCTAGTAGCCGAACAAGGTATCGTTGTGGCCGGGAATAATTTTAATCTCACTTATCGCGGTAACTATCAGATCGTTGCCTGGGCCCTGAGTAACAATGCTATACTCTCTGACAATGTCTTTTTTGAAAGGATCTTTGATTCTGGTCCTGTACTTCCCGCATCTCGTAAGGCACTCAAGCGCCTCTTTGATTTGCTCTTCGGAGAACCGATATTCGTCCCTCAACACGCTCTCCCACCTGCCTTTCGGGCGCGTAAAGGTCCCGGCGGGAGGCATCAGGGGATAGAATATAGAAAGAGCTTTTTCTTTTGGGACAAAAAGAACGCATATCCGGTTGTGGTTCGGCCAATCCAGTTTATAAACCGGGCCAACAGCAACTAGCCCACCCGTGGGACTGGAAACAACCTGCGAAAGAGAACCCTCAAAGTTAAAATAGCGCTGGAAGCCCATATTAGGTTCACCGAAATAGCGATCGGATTTGAAATTCTTAATCCACTTCTCCATTTCCGGGATAGCTGCCACTTTCTTAATGTACTCCCCCATGTCCATCCTTATCCAAAAAGTCATCCCCGAGCATTCAGAAGAGTCCAAGCGGAGCGGAGTTTTCCCCAAAAGCCTGTCTTTGACTCGAGAGCCTTCTTCTCTTTGTTGGAGATAAACTTTAGCCCCCGCAGGAACAGAGTCTATGTATATCTTTGTTTGACGAAGATTCCGTCTTGGGAGAGGAAACTGCTCCGAGAGACTTCTTTGGTCAGACTCCTGATCATTTACTTCTCTGCGAGCTTCAGAATTTTTTTTCTCAGAACAGGCCAAAGAAAAAACTAATATAAGCCCCGAAATCCAAAACATTTTTCTCCTCATCTTCTTCTCCTCTTGTTAGGATTTCCAAACTGCTGCATCATCCGCTATCACACGCAAACTATCTTAATTCGTTAAATAAGGTGATGGGCTAAGAGCCTTGTATTGTTTTTTTAAAGGAAGGTGTAAACTTTTCTTCCGACGAAAAACCCCAATATCAGTCCAGTCAGCAAAACTATTATCCACATAACAACAGCAAGGCGGGAAGCGGACGTAGTGGCAATCGTCCCTATTGTAATAACTGTGAAAATAAAGCTCATCGTCAAAGCGGAATTGCGAGGTATGTGTACTTTCACCGAAGGATTGGTTCTATTGATTCCCGCTCCTGCTAAACTTCCCCACAACAGGGCCGTCAAAAATACGAGAAAACATATAGCTAACACCATTTTCTGTTCCTTTCTTTTTTTGTTAAAGATCAGTAACTATATTCAGTTAAAGCATATTTGTTATTTGTCTGTCAAATAAAATCTTCACCTGGTCTTGGCGAAAAGATAGCAGTCCAAAAATCTGGTTCCCTTTTTTGTATGCTTTTTCAAAGTCCCTTCAAATTCGTATCTCGCTTTCTCCAAAACCTTCATCGAGGCCTTATTCCAAGGAAACACAGCAGCGTAAATTATTCTAAGACCAAATTTGAAAACCAAACGCTGTTATTTTTTTGAGAGCCATGGTAGTAATACCCCTCCCCCGGTGTCTTTTATTCAGCCAATACCCCGCCTCTGCCCTGTGCCCTTCTGTGTTATTAAGACCCGCAGAACCCGCAACCTCACCCCTTAATATCAATTAAAAAAATCGTCTTGGGCTTCTTTTTCTTTCTCTCTGCCAAGTCTTTGTTTATCCAATTATTCGCCTCTTGGACAGTATAGGAAAAAGGGATGCCAGAAGTGTTCCGGGCGGTAGTTCTGTCGTTGATATTCTTTCTCAAAGATTTTTCATCCCCTTTCTTGTAGGGCCTTAGGGTAAAGTCTTTTGTTTTAATAATAGGTATTTTAATCATCCTAAAGTTTAGGGTTGTTTGGAGAGTCAGGCCCCCTTAACGTCTTCGTCAATGCATTTCTTATTGCAAAAACTATGTCCATTAGATAATCATAATCGCGGTCGGTTAATTGGATTAAGTCTGAAACCTCTTATTTTAATGCAACGATAATAAAGGTTAAAGATAAAAAAATCCGTTGTAGTTTCCTACAACGGATACGACTCTTATCGTTCTCAAAGGTTCCGATTTTTTACTCGCGAACTTCCTTCCGGATAAAAGCAATCTCATTGGCGATGTCAGCAGCAGCTTGGTATTGCCCTTCCAAAATGATTGGGCAAGGCTGATCGCCCAGAGCACCAAACATATTGCCAAGAAAATCAACCAGCGCTTTGACGTTCCGGGCACGGTGCAGAAGGCAATGATTGCTGTCTTCTGTTTCTCCGCTCACGTGCAAATGAGAGATTCTGCCACGCATGGCGTGAAATAAATCTTGCGCATACTGCATTGAGTTGTCGTGCTCATAGGCGTGCTGGACGTCCAGCACGAAAGCCAAATCGCAAGCCCGAACCAGCTTTTCCAGCTCTGACAGAAGAAAGCCGTTGGGCTTGTTTTTGTCCATGTTCTCAATGGCGAAACGAACTCCTGAGCTTCGCCCCTGAGAGATTATCTGATCGTAATATCCGATTGGATACTCGCCATCAATCTTCAAAGGATGAATCAGCATCGTGGACGCAGCCTGGCTGACCGCGATTCTCCTTGCCATCTCGGCTTGCGTAGCCGATTCTACGTCCGGTTTGTAATCCGGAAGGTGCAACGAACGGTAATGTTGAGCCGCGAAGGGATGATCTTCTGCTTCCAGCATAGAGGTCACCCTGATGTCTGTCGGCTCAAGACTTGCCCCGATGAAAAACTCAACTGCGTTCGCGCCAGACGCTTCCATGGAAACTTTCTGTTGCTGAAGCGAGTTCACACCAATTGCGTACAACCAGCCGGTTGACGGACCAATAATCAGAATCACTTTATTCTCCTTTTGATTTGTGCAAGATTTGAAAAACCCAACTCAGAAACTCGCGAATTTCAAAGAACATTATAATATTACCATGATTATAAAAAAATGTCAGTGGTTAAAATTTCTGGTTCATTCTAAAAAATTCGAGCATCGACGAGGACGGGCGGGCAATTTCGTCAGTTTAGATTTCGTTTCTTGGATTTGTGAATAAAATTCGGCAAGATAATTTCAAAGGTTTGTAAGCGTTTTAATTCAGCAGCCACTTCGTTCGGAACAAACTCAAAATTTCCCGACGGCGACATTCGCTCGCCCGGCCCCATTGAAGATGGGGCTGGGCAAAAACCAAGCTAAAAATTTTGAGCCGTTTAATACTGCTGCCGGGCCAGGATTCGAACCTGGATTACTAGAGCCAAAATCTAGTGTCCTACCGTTAGACGACCCGGCAATAGCAATATATCTTACTTTTCTTTCTCTGTTATGTCAACGATAGCTAATTCTAGGGGCAATTGAGGAATGGAAGAATAACGCATTTTGTTCTCTGCATCCAGGAACAAGTCGATCATTTTGTGAATCTTCTCTCCCCCGAAAGACTTTGCCTGTTCTTTAAAGAACTTTTTCTCTTCTCCTGTGAGGCCCAAGATAATAGGATTTTCATCCTCCGGATTAATCTCTAATATTAAAAGACGTCTTAAGTACCTCACCAGGGCTCTGGCAAACTCCTGAGGATCGAATCCTTTTTCCATAATCTGGTTTAAGAACTTTAAGGCCTCAGCTGAATTATTGTTTCTAATGTGCTCTAAAAACTGACTTATTAAACTATTGTCTGCTATCCCCAGAATATCTCTTACTTTCTCTGCTTTTATCTCTTCAGAATTTACTGTATAGGCAAAAGTCAGCACCTGATCTAAAAGGCTCTCCGCGTCCCTAACAGCCCCTCCTGAATTAAGAGCAATAAGCTCCAGGGCTGCCTTGTCTATCTTAACTCCTTCTTTTTTACAAATATAGGACATTCTTTGCTCTATCTCGGGAAGTTTTAATTTCCTGAAGTCAAATCTCTGGCATCTGGAGATAATGGTGGGCAGCATTTTATGAACCTCTGTGGTGGCTAAAACAAAAATTGCGTGAGGGGGAGGCTCCTCCAGGGTTTTCAAAAGAGCATTAACTGCGTCTTTGGAAAGCTGGTGAGCCTCATCCAGTATAAATACCTTATATTTTTCTTTGGCAGGTGAAAACTTAATTCCTTCCCTTAACTCCCTAATTTCATCAATTCCTCTATGCGAGGCAGCATCAATCTCTATTAAGTCAAGGGATCTCCCGTTTATAATATCAAGGCAAGAAGGACATTTGTTGCAGGGCTCTGCCTTTCCCTCTTTCCTGTTGTGACAATTAAGGGATTTGGCAAACAGCCTTGCCGTAGTAGTCTTGCCCGTTCCCCTTGGTCCTGAGAACAAATAGGCATGAGAAACCATCTCGCGGGAGACAGCATTGGTTAAAGTCCTAACTATGTGCTCTTGCCCTACGATCTCAGAGAAGCTTTTCGGCCTGTATTTTCGGTAAAGAACCAAGTTAGACATGTTATTTCCCAGGAGAAGTAATGGGTGCTTCTTTATCTTTTTTCTTGAAAACAATAAACTTATACCCTAAAAAGTTCCACATAAACACACAGATAATAGCCACAAAGGCCCCTATATTAGCCCAAAGTTCGGGCGAAACGCCAAACTGGGGGCCAATTATGTTAACAATGAAAGAGGCCACCCCTACGTTCAGAAGAAATCCTATGCCCGCTATCAGATAGAATTTCCCAAACTCTTTGCCCCCTACCTTAGTTTCTTTGTGCTCGTAGGTCCAGAATTTATTCCAGAAATAGGAGTTGACCACAGAAATAGTAAAAGAAACCGCCTTAAAAACAGAATAAAACCATCCGGAAGCAATTCCAGAAACAAGTATTAATATGTTTAAAACCCCCAAATCAACAAAAGTGTTCAGGGCTCCCACCATTACGAACTTTGCCAGTTGGAACAAAACAGAAAATGCCTTCCCGATCCAAAAAGCAACAACGGTCCCAACCAAAGCAAGTAAAGGAAGAACAACGGGGAGATAAATAATAACCCTGTCCACCGCCTCGGGCAGACTCAATGTTTTAGATATTCCCAATTTGGAAACAATAACAGCAATTAAGGCAATAACCTCCCCTATAACTAAAGGAAAAATATAGTCTGCTTTTTTCATATTAATCTCATCAATAGTTATAAATCTTATTAAAACCTTCCTCTATATTAACTTTTTAAAAACTCAAAAGCAAGAAGCGCTATAAAAAAAGCCCTCTTTAAAAGAAGGCTTTGTCTGGAATTCTCTTGAGTGTTCGGATCTTGGCGCCGAAGTCCTCTGCGCTGGTTTGAAGAACTTTTAAGTCCAATTCTCTTTGCTCTGGCATAATCCTGAAAGTCGCCCTTGGCAAGATAATCCAAGGTACCCTACTCCTGGTTTCCTTTCTGTAAACCAAGAGGTTGTACCAAGTGACCAAGTTAACCACTTTTTTTGCATCGCAAGAGTCAATATCAACCCAAGGATACGGAAGGCCGTGGTTTCTGTGGCCCTGACAGGAAGAAAGGGATCTTATCCCAAGTCGCAGGAGATTCATTACCAAAATACTAATTTTTTGATCAAGATTCATTTTTTTCCTTTCTTTCGGGTTTCTGGCATATTTGATATTAAAACGAACTAACAATATCGTATCCATATTATAGTTGTTTTGTCAATCCCTTGTTGATCCATGTGATAGTATCCCAAAAAAATGTGGGAGGACGGGCCTCCCACAAAACCTCTGATGGTATAAAAAAGCGCCACATTTTTCTGTGGCGCATATGAAGCTATCCGACTGGACCTCGCGAGGCGAGCACCTCCATAATCTCGAAGGCATCGCCTGAGATCCCGGAGACATTGCCTGAGATCCCGGAAACATCACCTGAGATTAAGGAGACATGGCCTGAGATCCCGGAGACATCGCCTGAGATCCCGGAGGCATCGCCCCAGATCCCGGAGACATCACCTGAGATCCCGGAGACATTGCCTGAGGTCCCGGAGATATTGCCTGAGATCCTGGAGGCATCGCCCCAGATCCCGGAGACATCACCTGAGATCCCGGAGACATTGCCTGAGGTCCCGGAGATATTGCCTGAGATCCTGGAGACATCGCCTGAGATCAAGGAGGCATCGCCCCAGATCTCGGAGACATCACCTGAGATCCCGGAGACATCGCCCCGGATCCCGGAAACATCGCCTGAGATCCTGGAGGCATCGCCCCAGATCCCGGAAATGTCTCCTTTCAACTCCTCGGCGTTCATCAGACGCTTGGCCTGCCGGAGACCCAGCTGCTTCCTGATCTTTTTTGCCATTTCTTGATCCATTTTTCCAGCTCCTTTCGCTGTCTGGGGTTTCTTTAAGGCTAAAAGAACAATGCCTAGATTATGGCAAACTAGGGTAGTTTTGTCAATATGCGCTCCCAGGGGGTATAATTAACAAGATGGAACAAAAGTAAGGGGAATTTGAATTTGTTTTAAG
>CAYZKD010000014.1:0-17874 GCA_964479375.1 uncultured Candidatus Saccharibacteria bacterium
CCGGGTGTCAGGGTAATTGCCTTTTTCATAATTTCTTAAATTATGGCAATTACCCTGTGTTGGAAAATAGGAGCGAGAGCGACGTAAGAAACCGAGAGGTTTCTTAAGCCGGGTGTCAGGGTAATTGCCTTTTTCATAAATTCCTCTTCTTTTTCCTTGCCATCTCAAACAAACGGGTGAAATAATAACTAAAGGAAAGGGGGAGATCCTGGGTTTTTACATATTCTTTGATTCCCCCCCCAAACCCCATTTTAAAGAGGGTTATCCCAGCCCAAGGATGAGAAGATCCGGCTAAATCTTCTTTTTCCTTGATATTGGGTGCTATGCCCCAGAAATTGTATTTCTGGCAACCTCTCCGTCTGGCCTCCTTTATGGCTTCCCACTGGGTTAGATAGGAAACAGGTACTTTTCTGCATTCAGACAAGGAGGCGCCGTGGTGATAAAAACCGGTTCCCTGCCAATAAACCAATATTGCAGAAGAAACTATTTTCCCTTTGTATTCCCCTAGCAAAATAAGAATCTGGTCGTCCTGAATAAAAGAATTAAACTGGTTTTTTAAATAATCCAAGGAAAAAGGTACAAAATTATGTCTTCTGGCGGTTTCTTTATAAACCTCATTAAATCTGTTCAGGCCCTTAATGTCTTTGCTTTTAATTATATTAATATCCTTATTCCTCCCACCCTTCCTGATTAAATATCTAGTTGTTTTTCTCATGTCTTTCATTAGATTCTCTTCCGAAGGTGTAATATCTAATTCCCATGTTACCTCAGGATGAATGTGGATGGGGGCCTGCCCGAAGCCCCTCTTCTTAAAAAGATCTTTGTTTTCTTGGCTTCTTTCCCATATCGGGGCTATCCGAATAAAGCCCGCTCCCAGTTTTTTTAAATAAGGAATTAGGGTATCAAGAACATCCTCTCTTAATCTTTCTTCTTTAGCGTTAGGTCCGTGGGGCAAAAATAAAAAGGTGCCTCTTTTGGCCTCAATTTTTATTACCAGGGCGAGCGCGACCAACTCCTTGCTATAAACTCCAAGCCGCCATATCTTGTTCCCTTGTCTCTGCTGAAACTCACCCCAGTTCCAAGAGTCCAAAAAACTTTTCTGCTCGCATTTCGAAAGAAAGCTTTCCCAAACTTGTTTGTTTTTTATCTCTTTTATAGTCATTTTAAGACATTATATCACAGATAAATTGTATAAAAAAATCCCCTAAAAACAAAGGGGATTTATGTTTAACATCTTAGGGCAAAAAACTTGTAGGGGTTGGGGCGGTGGCATTTCAATTCTCTTTCTCCTTCCTTTTTTGAAAAAACCATACTACATCTTGGTACAAATTAGTAATGGCTGTCAATATACAACTGCGCTCCCTGAAGAGCAAAACTGTCTGCTTTGGTTTGAGAATCAAATTCCTGGGGCCAAACCAAAGGCCCTTCTTCTTCCACCCGGCTTTCATATTGAGGAACAATGCTAGCCTGAGGAATCCATTTCCCGGGCTCTTTTTCGTAAGAAGCGGCTTTGATTAAATATCCCCTGTAATTAAATTGTTGGGTCATAACTGTTTCTTTAAAAAATCAACGGTTTTTATTGCGTCCTCTTTTTTAATATTAATATGAGTAGGAAGGTTAAACAAAATCTGAGATAGGTTTTCAGCCCTAGGACATTCTCCTCTTTCATAGCCCATTCTATCCAACCGCGTATCATCCGGAACAATAGGATTTGTATACCAGTCCCCTATTAAAAGATTGTGAGCCCAACTCCTCTTTATGATCTTAGGAGCTCGGGGGCTCTTAACCGCGAACCTCAAGAAAATATGGTCTCTTCCTTGAGGAATATGGGGGAGTTCCAAAGAGGTGTCTTTCAATAATTCGTAATAAAGTCCTGCTATCTTCTTCCTGTGCTCGTTGAATCTCTCCAGTTTCCCTAATTGGCGAAGGGCCAGGGCGGCCAAGGCGTTAGGCATTCTTTTGGGAAAATAGCCGGGCCTTTCTCCTTTTTTCTCTTTCCAGTGGACAGCCTTAGATAATATTCTGAACCACTGGCAAAAAATCAAGAATAACTTTCCAATTACCAAACTATAGGTGGGCAGAATAATGTAATTAAATAAGACGGGATGAACCAGCTGTTGGGAAATCCAGCAGGAAGAAGGATAATTTATTCCTTGCTGAAAAGACCTTATTTTCTGAGCCAGGATTTTGTCATCTGTAGCCACTGCTCCTCCGTAAACAGAGGAAATAACTTTATCGCGGGAAAAGCTAAAGAAAGCCGCCTCTCCGAACGTACCTACCTTTTTTCCTTTGTATTCAGCCCCCAAAGAATGGGCGCAGTCTTCTATTAAAATAAGATTGTTCTTTTGGGCAATTTCTTGAATCCTTTCCATGTCAGCCGGCAGGCCAAAAGTATGTTGCACTAATAATACCGCACTCTTGTCAGTAATTTTTCTCTCTATGTCCCTAGGATCAATATTAAAAGTATCTTCTCTGCTTTCTACAAAAACAGGCTTCAGTCCTGACCATAAAACGGGGTTAATCGCAGCATTGCAAGTGGGCAACTGAAGCAATACCTCTTCTCCTTCTTTTAAGCCTAAAGACTTTAAGATGGCCAAAAAAGAACTTCTTCCGCTGTTAAAAGAAATTACCTGCCTTCTTCCTAGGTGCCGAGAAATCTTTTCTTCCAGCCGAGAAATACTTTCCCCTTTTTTCCATTTATTGGGTAAGAAAAAAAGTTTCAGAGCCAAAGCAATATCATCCTTTTCTGTATTGGGGGAAAGTGAGATGGATAGAGTCTTGAGCATCAGTCCTTTTCTTTGATTAATCTTTCTTTTAGTCCCGCAGAAACCCTTCCTTCCAGCAAGATAGTATCCCCCGGCACGACAATAATCTCCAGTCTCCTCATAATCTCTTCCGCATTGTCAATAAAAATCATATTTCCTTTTTTCATGCCGGTCTCCTGAGCCCCTTCTTGAATACAGGAGAACTTCTCTTTAGTTGTGATAATGGCAAAGTCGCAGACTTCTCCTATCTTCTTGCCTATTGCCCTATGGATCTCGTTTGACTTCTTGCCCAGTTCGATAAGACAGGGCATAATAATCATCCTTTTGGAAGGACGGGTTTTCAAATAATCCAAGTCCCCAATCACTCCGTGAAAATTGGCAGAATAAGAAGCATTCAGAATATTTAACCCTCTAATCCCCGTTAACAATTGCATAGGTCCCTGGCTTTCATCTATCTTTTTGCAGGCTGAAGATATCTCCTCCAAACTCATTCCCATGTGGCGAGCTACTAATACAGAGGCTAAGATATTAGGAATATTGTGTTTACCTAAAAGGTTTACTCTGAAGTCCTGGGATTCTCCTTCTTTAGTAAAAACTGTGAAATAAAGAAACTTTTTTTCCACCGTTACATCCTTTGCCCAAATATCAGGCCTTATCTTGTTCTCTGGCCCCGGGTCCTCTGAAAAATATATTTTTTTTGGAATACCTGTCGTCTCGTAAAGCTTGATGCAGTGCTCGTTATCTCCGTTAAATACGGCAAATCCGTCCTGCGGAAGAGATTCTATTAATTCATATTTTGCTTTAACGGTTTTGCCAATAGAACCAAAAAGCGAGAGGTGCTGCTCGTTTATCCCTGTTAAAACTCCGGTCTGAGGCTGGACAATGTTAGATAGCAGTTTTATGCCACCTACTCCGTAAGTTCCCATTTCTGCCACAAAGACCTCATGCTCTTTATTGAGGTCCCCTAAAATACATTGGGATATGCCAACCTCGCTGTTTTGATGCTTCTCTGTTTTTAAAACCTCAAATTTGTTAGACAGAACAGTGGCCAAAATCTCTTTGGTTGAAGTTTTCCCGTAGCTTCCGGTAATCCCTATTGATCTGAGGCCGGAAAAACTTTTTCTTTTAGAGGCTGCCTTTTTTATAACGCTTCTCCTGAATAGGACAGCAAGGGGCTGGAAAAGAAGAACAATCAAACTGGTAATAAGGGGCATTAAGGCGTTGGTTAAAAGCAAGTAAAAGACAAAATCATAAATGTTGTCAAAATTGCTTCCCAAAACAAGAATTACTATCTCTGCCAAAGCGCCCACGGATGTCAAAACAATAATCTTCTTGGTAAAAACGGGGTATTTCACTTCTTTCTGCCCGATCCTTAGGAGAGTGTGCAGAGTAAGAAAGAATAAAAAAGCAAATGTTGCCCATAAAACAAGGGGGGCAAAGAATTTCTGGCTGGGAATGCTCTGGTTCCCAGAAAAGAATAATATACCCGCCAAAAATAGGATCTTTAAGAAGAAAGCCGGGTTAATAAAAAGGACCTTGCCCTTTTCGGTACGGAAATGATCTATAAATCTCTTAATCTGGTATTCCTTCAGCTGCCACAAGTAAAAGTAGAACAGAAGAATTTTGGAAGAGACAATAAACCAGAAAACAATTAATAGAATTCTCATATTAAAGGAAGTTAACTATTAACCCGGCAAGTTCCTCGGGCTCTTCCAAATGAGGGCTGTGGCCTCTTTTGGGAAGAATTCTTAGTTTAGCATCCCTGATTTTTTCCTTAAAGAAATGAGATTGGTTTACGGAAATCATTCTATCTCTTTTGCCCCAGATAATTAAAGTTTTCGCTTTAATTTTTGGTAAATAGAAAGAAAGATCTTCTTTGATTACTTTTTTAAAGGTTTCTTTCATAACACCTTTTGACCTTACATAATCTCTTTTTCTCAGTAAAAGATAAACAATCTTTCTTGCCAACTTTTTTAAAATATTTAAAAAGAAAAGTTTTTTCCCCGTCTTTACTAAAAACTTAATAATTCTATTTTTGGCGTTGGGCTTTCCTAAAACTCCGGCCGGGGAGCACAAAACCATTTTAGGAATCATTTCAGCATTCTCGGCAGACACCTTTATGGCTATTCTTCCCCCGAAAGAGTGGCCTACAAGAAAAAATTTATTAATTTTCAAATAATCCAGAAAATTCATTGTCCACTCTGTATAATCTGAGACGTCCCAGGGCTCATGAGGAGAATCGCTCTTCCCAAACCCCGGAAGATCCGGGCAGATTACTTTGTATTTCAAGGAAAGCGCTTTCTGAACTTGAGCCCATGATTCAGAGGACCCTCCCCATCCATGTAAAATTAAAAGAGCCCTCCCCTCCCCCCTAATTTTGTAATTAATCCGGAGATTGCCTATTTTCTCTGTCATTTTATAATCTTAAAGTTCAAATATTTCTGCAAGGCCGCGGGGACTTTAATGCTTCGATCCTTTTGCTGATAGTTCTCGACAATAGCGATCAAGGTCCTGCCTATGGCAAAAGCGGTTCCATTCAGAGTATGGACAAACTTTGTCTTATTGTCACTTCCCTTGTACCTTATATTCAGCCTTCTGGACTGAAAGTCAGTGCACAGAGAACAGGAGTGCGTCTCTCGATATTTATTCTGACCGGGCATCCAGGATTCAATGTCATAAGTAACAGAAGAGGGCCGAGCCAGATCGCCCGTACACAATTGAACCACTCTATAGGGAATTTTTAATTCTTTCATCAGACTCTCTCCTAAGGCAAGTATCGTCTCGTGCTCTTTTTGAGAATTGTCAGGACGGCAGAAACTGAACATTTCAACTTTGTCGAACTGGTGAACCCTTAAAATTCCTTTGGTGTCTTTGCCATAAGACCCCGCTTCTTCTCGAAAACAAGTAGAAAACCCCACATACCTCTTGGGAAGATCCTTTTCTTTAAAAATTTCGTCTTTGTGCATAGGGCCAATAGACTGCTCTGCGGTGCCCACCAGAAAAAGATTGTCTTTATTTAAATAATATCTTTCTGCTAGATCCTCTTCTGTGTCTATATAACCCATACCCCACATCATCTCAGGTCTTATCAAGACCGGAGGAATAACAGGCTGAAATCCTTTTTTGCAAATCCTATCAAAAGCAAGCCTGACCAAGGCGAACTCCATTTCGGCCAGCTCCCCTTTTAAGTAGCCGAACCTGCTTCCCGAAACCTTGGCCGCCCTCTTAACATCAATCAAGTTTCTGCTTTTTGTTAATTCAAGATGGTCTTTGGCCTTAAATTTAAAGTCAGGCTTCTTGCCCTCTTCTCTCAACACAACATTATCGCATTCTGCTTCGCCAACGGGCACTCCTGCTTGGCAAAGGTTGGGAATCTTAAAAGCGAGTTTATTGTATTCTTTTTCTTTTTCTTTTAGTTTTTCTTCGAGGGACTCTTCTTCTCTATCAATTTTCTGCATCTCTTTAATAAGTTTCTTCTTTTTATTCTCTTCTTTAATCTTGGGGATCCTTTTAGTCGCCTTATTTTTTTCAGCCCTTAGCTCCTCTACCCCTTGCAAGAGACTTCTCTTGTCTTCGTCAATTTTCAACATTCTGTTAATATCAAGATCCACTCCCCTTTTTCGGCAATTTTCCTTTATCTTCTCCTTATTCTTCCTTATAAAATTAATATCAAGCATTTTAAGATTTAGGTTTCATTGTTGGAAATAATATGGCTTCTCTCAAGGAATAAGAATCAGTAAGAAGTGCTACAAGCCGGTCTATGCCCAGACCAAACCCGGCAGCCGGCGGCATACCGTGCTCCAAGGCTTCAACAAAACACTTGTCCATTCTCTGGGCCTCCTCAAATCCCTGTTTAAATATCTTTTCCTGCTCTTCAAATCTTTCTTTCTGCAGAACCGGATCATTAAGTTCTGAAAAAGCCTTCACTGTTTCTATCCCGGCTACAATCAACTGAAAGCTTCCTGACTTCTTGGAATTTTTGTCTAAAGGCTTGGCTAAAGGAAAAGCAGAAACAGGATAATGGATCACAAAAGTAGGCTGAACCACTCTGGGCAGACACTTCTTTTTGTACATCTCATCTGCCACCTCAAATTTGCTGCCTTCTGGCTTAAGCCCCATCTTCCTTGCCTCTTTTTTAAGAGCGCTTAAATGGACGTCTTCCAAATTAATGCCTGTGTATTTTTTGAATAATTCTGAAAACTCAATCCTAGGCCAGGGTTTTTTGAAATCAATGGTCTTTTTATCATATATAACCTTGGTTTTTCCAAACAAACCTTTCAGCAGAGAAGAGAGCATTTCCTCTGTTAGCTTCATCAAATCCTTATAGTCAGCATAAGCCCAGTAAAACTCAAGCATAGTAAAGTCTGGGTTGTGAAATCTGTCTATGCCCTCGTTTCTAAAGCACTTCCCTATCTCGTAAACCTTTTCAAGCCCGCCTACCAATAATCTTTTTAAATAAAGTTCGGGCGATATCCTTAAATAAAGGTCAAGATCTAAAGCGTTAAGATGGGTCTTAAATGGCTTGGCAGAAGCACCTCCGTAAACAGGCTGGAGTATAGGGGTTTCCACCTCCAGAAAACCCTTCTTTTCCAAAAACTTTCTTATCTCTTTTATTATTTCAGCCCTCGATTCAAACCTTTTTCTTACTTCTTCGTTAAATATTAAATCCAGGTAGCGCTTCCTGTATCTCTCCTCAATGTCTTTCAAGCCGTGCCATTTTTCAGGAAGAGGTCTTAGGGATTTGGCTAAAATCTTGTAGTCTTGGCATTCCAGACTCTTTTCTCCTCTTTTGGTTTTAATTAAAACACCCCTAAACTCTGCAAAATCTCCTATGTCAAAATTTTCCAGAAAGAAATTATAACCCTTCTCTCCCAAATTGTCTTTCCTGATCATTATCTGAATCCTGCCCGTTCCGTCTTTAATGTGAGAAAAAGTAAGAGCGCCGTGCTGCCTCAAGGAAACAATCCTGCCTGACAAAATAACCTCCTTCTTCGTCCTTGAAAGATTGGAAAAACCATCAAGTGCCTCCTGGCAGGCATGAGTTCTCCCGTTCTTTAGGGGATAAACCAAATGCCCGGCTGACTCAAGGGCCTTTTTCTTTCTTAATCTTCTCTTTTTTATTTCTTCAACGGTTCCCATATATTAGATTATTTTACACTCTTTTCATGGCAAGGTCAAAATTAAAAATAGGGTTGGTAGTCTTCGGATATCTTAAAGACAACGGGGCTGACCTCCTTAATTTTTTTATCTTTTATTATCACCTCGAGCAAGAGCCCCTCCATTGTCTCTTCTGAAAAATATTGGTCAAACACAAAATTCCCAAGGCTGTAAGCAATCCACCCCTCCTTATACCTCTCCACCGGCTGGGCCACATGAGGATGGTGGCCCAAAACCAAATCAGCCCCAGAATCAATGGCCAACCGAGAAAACTCTTCCTGGGTTTTATTGGGAAGTCTCTCATATTCATTTCCGAAATGGAAAGAAACCACCACCAGATCGCTTCTTTCTTCTGCTCTTTCTATATCCTCTTTTAATGACTTATCCATCCAGTTAATCCCGGAAATTCCTTCCCTAGACGCCCAGTAGGGAGATCCCTGGTTATTATATGCCAGAAAGCAGATTTCAGTATCCCCTACTCTTTTTACAACCCCCTGCCTTGACTCCTGTTCTGTAAAGCCGCCTCCGACATATAAAATTCCTGCTTCTCTAATCCTTTTAAAACTGTCCTCCATGGCCTCTCTTCCATAGTCAAATACGTGGTTGTTGGCAACAGAAATCACGTCAAATCCGGCATAAGAAAGCCCTTCTATCGCTTTAGGGTCTGCTCTAAAAGAATAGATGCTGCCCACCTTTTTCCCTTTATCTGAAATAACGCTTTCTAAATTGCCAAACAAAATATCTGCTCTTTTCAGATAAGAGGAAATCCTTAAAAAGGGAAATTTGAAATCATGCTTTGCTTTATACTCCACCCCCCTGTCCAGCATAATATCCCCTACTGCCATTAAAACAATATCCCCGTCCCTTTTGCTAAAAGAAACGATCTCCTTTTCTTGGAAAAAATAGTAAGGGGAAAGCGCTAAAAAAGCCGCGCTGTGAAGCCCGACCAATAATAATATAATAAATTTCTTATTTTGCTTCATTGGGTTAAATATTCAACCAAGTACTCTGCCACCACCTTAGCGGCGTCCGGCCTAGCTAAACTTTCTGCCTTTTGCCCCATTTGTTTAAGTTTCTCGGGTTTTGAGAATAAATATTCCAGCCTTTCCATAAGAAAGTGAGGCGTAAAATTAAGTTCTTCCATAACAATAGCTGCTCCATTGGCAGAATAAGCATAAGCGTTCTTCACCTGGTGGTCCTGGGCAGAGTCGGCCAAGGGAACCAGAATGCTCGGCTTTGCCACTGAGGCGATTTCAAAAAGGCTTCCTGCTCCGCTTCTGCTCACTATAATGTCTGAAGCCTGATAAGCATGAGGCAATTCCTTCTCGTTAAGAAACTCAACCGGGTGATAGTATTTTTCCTGCCCTTCTTTTATTATTACTCTAGATTCTGCTGAAACTTGGGTAAAGTTCGCCCTTCCTGTCTGATGGATTATTTCAAACTCTTCCAGTAATTGAGGAAGCACTGCCAAGATGACATTATTGACTCTCTGAGCGCCCTGAGACCCTCCCATAATAAGGATTACGGGCTTTTCTCCCGTAAGAGCAAATATCTGATAGGCTTTTTTTCTATCCCCCCGATATACTTCTTCTCTAATGGGATTTCCCACAGAGAGTATTTTTTCTGCCGGGAAATAAGCGGTTTTTTCCACCGGAAAGGCAGTAAAAACTTCTATAGCCGCTTTGCTTACGATTTTATTGGACAAGCCAGGAACAACATCTGATTCGTGCAGGATTATGGGAGTAAGCAAAATCCAACCGGCTAAGACGCTGGGAACAGATCCATACCCTCCCTTGCTGAAAATAAGATCAGGCGAAGAGACAAAAATATGGTAAAAGGCCTGAAAAAAACCAACCGGGACCTTGAAAACAAAGTCTATGATATTTTTAAGCGAAAAATACCTCCTAATCTTGCCTGCAAAAATCTGCTTCACTTCTATGCCCTCTTGGGCGAGTAAGGAAGATGAAAATTCGTCTTTGGGTCCTATATATAAAAACTCTATGGATTTTGCTTTGGGGTTTTCTTTAATCTTGCGGACGATAGCAATAATTGGAAAAACATGTCCGGCAGTCCCTCCCCCAGTAAAAAGAATCTTCATAAATTTTCAAATAGAGCGCAGGGTTCTGACTGCTTATCTCTTTGGCTTGCCCAAAGGCGTTAACATTTTACCTCATCTGCGCGCGTTTTCCTCGGGGCAAGGCATCAAGGCATCGCCTCCTCAAAAGAACTCGCACATCTGAAGCGAAATCTAAAAGTTAACGCTCAGAGGATGATAGTTCAAATCCTGTACTCTTACATTATATCACACCTCTATCTTTTGGAAACCTCCAGAACCAAGGCCACGGCCACCATTTCCACAAGCATGTGCGATCCTCCTAGGGTGATAAAAGGAAGAGGAATCCCGGTCAAAGGAAGAAGACGAACCATGGCTCCGATATTAATGAAGGCCTGAATGCAGATCCAAGCTCCCACCCCCATCACGAACAATTTACTAAAACTATCCTTCCTTTTTCTGGCAATTACGAGAATGCGCCAAAAGAGCAGAACAAAACCTGCGACCATTAAAACTGAGCCGATAAATCCCGTTTCTTCTGCAAAAATTGCGAATATTGAGTCAGACATAGCTCGAGGCAAAAATCCGTATTTCTGTTGCGAGGCGCCAAGTCCCAGTCCGAAAACCCCCCCGGAGCCCACCGCGATAAGAGCCTGTTTGATATGATAACCAAACCCCATGGGATCTTCTTTGGCATTTAAAAATACAGCCAAACGAGTTATCCGATAACCTGCATACTTTACAAGAATAGCTGTAGCCGCAATCCCTGAAGAGAAAAAAATGGCAGAATGCCAGAGGGGAGTTTCAGAAAGAAAGTAAACAACCAGAGAACTTACAAAGATAACGCCCCAAGTACTAAGATCTGACTGAAAACCCAGGGCAAGGGTTATCAGGCCCATTATTACTACAAAAGGAAGCAGGATGGGTTTTCTTTGCTTGGGCCGCGTTCTGCTGGCCAGCCAAGCAGCAAGATAGATTATAGTAGTCAGTTTCAAAAATTCTGCAGGCTGAAGGATAAAAAAGTAAAGGTTAAGCCATCTGGCAGCCCCTCCGGCGCTAAATCCCACTCCGGGAACAAAGACCAGAAACATCAATAATAAATTCCCCAATATCAAAAACAAAGAGACTTTTCTTATCCTCTCCAGGCCTATCTTAAAAACAACCAGTCCCAATATAAGTCCGGGCAGGATACCGTAAAAAATCTGATGGAAAAGATAATGAGTGCTATTCCCCGCTAATTCCTGGGACCTGACCGCAGAAACACCAGCCAACATCATTAATCCTAGCAACAAAAAAGTGGAAACAATGACCAAAAGAAAGTAATCAATGTGTCTTGTCCTAGCCATTAACCATTTTGTTAATGCTTTTAATGAAATGCCTTCCCCTGTCAAACTCATTGTCAAACAAATTAAAACTGGCGGCCCCGGGAGACATCAAAACAACATCTCCTTCAACTGCTTTCTCGGAGGCCTTTGCTACTGCTTCTTCCATAGACTCAACCAGAATTAATTCTATGCCGATTTCTTTTTTAATTTCCTCTGAAGCAGAGCCCGGCAGCAGAATAAGGCATTTTGCTTTCTTGTTTATCTCCTCTGCCATTTTTTCATAACCCAGCCCCTTGTTCTCCCCTCCTGCTATTAAAATTATCCCGCGCCCCGCATATCTCTTAAGAGCATAAATCGCAGCCTCGGGAATGGTGGCCGTAGTGTCATTGACATACTGCACTCCTTTTTTTTCCAGCACCACCTGCTCTCTGTCTCTAACCCCCGAAAAATTAGAAAGTCCCCTTCTGATCTTTTCTTCTGGAATTTCCATAATCTTGGCCACGCTAATAGCTGCTAAAGCGTTGGAAATGTTGTGTTCGCCTTTGATCTGAAGATCTCCGACTTCAGCCAAAGGCCTGCCTTCCTTATCAAAAAAGATGCCGTCGCCCCTTAGAAAACATCCTGCGTTTTCTTCGGGCACACTCTTTTTGGAATAAAAGAAAGTTTGCCCCTTCCCCCGCATTTGCCTCACAAGGGAATCGTCATAATTAAGAATTAAGAAATCTTCTGAATCCTGAAATTGGTATATCTTTTTTTTGGCTTCAATGTATTCTTCAATGTCTTTGTACCTATTCAAATGATCAGGGTGAATAGAGCAAACTACTGCTATATGGGGAGACTTTTTTAAATACTCCAATTCAAAACTGGAAAGTTCCAGAATAACCCAGCTATCCTTACTCGTTTCGGACAGAATCTCTAAGGGAGAAATCCCGATGTTTCCTGCCAGAAAAACGTCTTCTTTTTCTCCTTTTAAAATCTCGTAGATCAGGCTGGAAATAGTGGATTTGCCCTTAGTACCCGTAACTCCGATTATCAAAGCCTGCGTCAGTTCCAAAAAAACATTAACATCGGTTTCAACGGGAACATTGTTTTCTCTGGCAATCTTTAAAAAAGAGGACTCTTCTGGCACTCCGGGATTCTTAACAATCAAATCCGCTTCTTTAAAATCTTCTTCTCTGTGCTCTCCTAATACATACTTCAAAGAAAGATCTTTTAGTTTTTTAATAGAATCTTTAAGTTGATCTTTGGTTTTAAGGTCTGTAACCAGAACCTTCGCATCCTGTTTGCAAAAAAACCTGGCAGCGCTCGCGCCTCCTCCGTGAAGCCCAAGTCCCATTATCACGACCTTTTTGCCTTTAAAATATTTCATAGCAAATGCTTTATTATTATTGGTTTTATCTCCTCCGGAAAACACATCCTGCTTACTTTTTCTAGATTATAGGGTTTATCGCTAAAATAAAACTGGGAATTTCCCTTGCCTCCTTTAAGTTGGAGGTTCTTCTCCAAAAAGGTCTTCAAGCAAGAGGCTAAACTTTTGGCAGGATTTACAATTTTAACATCGTCAGCCAAAACTTTGCGGATGGTTTCTTCCAAAAGAGGGTAATGGGTGCAAGCCAAAACTAGGGCCTCAATGCTCCTCTCTTCTAATGGAGCGAGATATTTTTCCAATATCTCCTTGGTTATCTTTTCTCTTGTCCAGCCCTCTTCCACTAAAGGAACCAACAAGGGACAGGGAACGGAATAAATCTCAAGGTCGGGATTTTCCTTTAATAATTTTTGGTTATAAGCTTGGCTTTTTATTGTGCCCGGGGTTCCGATTATGCCTATTTTTTTTCTGCCGAGAGAATCAATTTCTTTTACCGCAGGATCAACCATTTCGAAAATGGGAACATTTTTGAATCTCTCTTTGAGGTAGTCTGAAGCCCAAGCCGAGGAGGTGTTGCAGGCTACCACAATTATGTCAGCCCCTTTTTCCAAAAGCCATTCTGTTATCTTTTCTGAAGACTTTTTTATAAAAATCTCTCCCTTTGTTCCGTAGGGGAGATGAGCAGTATCACCGAAATAGATTACCTTCTCTTCCGGCATCAGGTTAATAATCTCACGAACCACGGTTAACCCTCCTACGCCAGAATCAAAAACGCCTATCATAGTTAGAATATAGCAAAAAATCTGAATAATTAAAAGTTGACTCTCTCTTTTGTTGTGTTAATCTTAAACTCACAGAACCTTAAAAATAAAGGAGTCCTATGTGAAAGAGAGAATGAGGTCCCTTCGTGACTGGCAGAAAATACTTAACGATATTTATGGGGAGAGGAATACAGAATTGTACTCTCCGGCCGATCTTCTTCTTCACGTTTTCGAAGAAACAGCCATTATAGCAGAAAGCCAGAGAAAAGAGGACTCTACGGAGATCGGGTTCGCCGTTGCCCACTTCTTCGGCTGGCTGCTTGCTTTTTGCGACAGGCTGGAAATCGATCTGGGCAAGGCTATTTTTTCCAAATATGCTGGAATCTGCCCTTATTGCGGCAGAGAGGAAAACTGCGTCTGCATCAGTTCAGAAAAGAAGCCGGATGAATGGTTTAAAAATCCAGACGGCAGCCTCCCCGAAACTCTGCCAGAATGGCAGTCAATGTTCAGGAAAATTTACGGGAAAATCAACCAGGTTGCCGGAAAACAGAAGGTCTGGCTCCACGTTCACGAAGAACTAGGAGAAGTCAGCAAAGCCTTCCGTTTAAAAAAAGAACAGCCCCTCAAAGAGGAGCTGGCTGACATTTTTGCCTGGCTGGTGGCTTTTTGTAATCTCTCCAGAATTGACCTGGATGTCCTTATCTTTGCGACCTACCCCTACAGATGTGACGTCTGCAAGAAGGCAAAGTGCCAATGTTCCTTGGTTTAAATAAAAACCCCTTTAAGGGGTTTTTTTTATCCCAGCATCCTTATGGCTATACCGATTATTGCCGCGACAACGCCAATCACCCAAAATCTCATTGTTATCTTATAGTGCGGCCAGCCCTTGCCTTCAAAATGATGATGAAGCGGAGCTGCCAAAAACAACTTCTTCTTCCTTATTTTCCGGGAAAGAAGTTGAAGTATCACAGAACCCGACTCTATGACCAAAAGAAAACCTATTATCGGAAGAACCAATACGGAATCTGTTAAAAAGGCAACTACGGTCAAAGCGCAACACAGCCCCAGAATGCCGGTCTCTCCCATATAGAATCTTGCGGGAGGAATGTTAAACCACAAAAAAGCGAGAATGGCCCCGGTAATAGCAACACAAAAAGCAGCAAGGTCTATCTGCCCTTGGAAAAAAGCTATCCCCCCGAAAGCAGCAAAGATAATAGCAAAAACTCCTCCGGCCAATCCGTCCAGCCCGTCTATAACCCCGCTGCTGTAAGTAGCCATGGTTACCAAAATAAACAGGGGCAAATACCATAATCCCAAAAAAATATCTCCGTTTCCTGGAATATGGATAGCGCTATATCCTAATTTGTAATAAAACCACCAGCCCCCTATTGTCCCGATCGTAGCCACCAAAAGAAGACGGTATCTCAATCTAAGCCCCCCTGCAATGTACTTCCCCCTCCCCTTTACCTGGAAAAGATCGTCCACCAGACCGACCAAGGAGGCGGAAACTAAAGCGAAAAGAGGCAGCCAGGTCTGAGACCTGCTTAAAAAGTTCAACTTGCCCAACCACCAAATATTGGTAATTCTTGCTATAAAAGAAATAAAAAGGGCCAGAAACAAGACCGTAATCCAGACCAGAAGGCCTCCCATTCTGGGGATTTTTTTCTCGCCGTCTCCGTGAAACTTTTGAAAAACAGGAAGGGCTCTGCCGTCTATTGATTTCTCCCTGACCTCCTTTCTCCAAAGACCGTGTTTATACAAGAAGCGGGTTAGGGCCGGTGTCAGCCAAAAAGCCAAAAGGAAGCCAGCGGCTCCTAATGCAAAAACCTTAATAGCGCTTATTGCCACTTGTTCAATGTCAAATGCCATTAATTGCTTGAATAATTTCTTTCATTTCTTCAAATCTTCTCTCAGATCCCAAAACTACATTAATGTAGTGCTTTTTGTCAGAGCCCCTCAAGACAACCATCAGGCACCCCCTAGCAGAGGGCGTCCAGCCGGTTTTCCCTCCTGCTATCTGAGGAAATTCATCTATTAATTTATTAGTATTCTCTGGGATAAAATAGCGCACCCTTCCTTTATCATCAACAACCTCCCAAGACCCTAAGGAGGTTATCTCGAAAATTCCGGGACGTTCTCTTAAGATATGCTTTGCCAATCCTGCCATATCCCGGGCCGTAGAATAGTTTATGGGCGCTCGCGGATCGTCCGGATCAAGTCCTGTGGGGTTGGCAAAAAAAGTATTTTTTAAGCCAATTTCCTTTACTTTCTGATTCATTAATGCAACAAATTTTTCCGCTCCCGTTGCCTCGGCCAAAGCGTATGACGCATCATTGCTCGATTCTAGAAGCGCAATGTAAAGCAGATTTTCAACAGAAAACTCCTCGCCCCGCCTAAGCGGTTTGAATTTAGACTCCCCAATCTGGTCAACTGCTTTCTGGGAAATCTTAATTTTATCTCTAAGATTATATTTTTCTTCTGATTCGAATATAACCAAGGGAATCACCAATTTGGTTAAAGAGGCAATGGGATATATTGTTTGAGAGTCCTTCTCAAATAAAACCCTCTCCCTGTTTCCCTCCACAACTATAGAAATTGCTGCCCTAGCGTCGATGTTAATCTTTTTTATATCAGGCCTGCTCTGTCTTATCGCCCTTTTCACCTCTTTTTCAAAAGCTGCCTGTTTTAAATCAGCAGAAAGAACATAGGGATCCCTGGAGATATGATACCAAAACAAAAAGTTCTCGGTTTCCCCGGCCAAAGTATTCATTACCCACCAAAAAGGCAAACTTAAAATAAAGGCAGCCAAAAGAACCTTTGATTTCATTTTTTATTAAAAAAGGAAATAGATGCCCATAACGTTCACGAGAAATATCCCCATGAGCATTATGCAGGACTCTGTTTCCATAAAAAGGAAACTTTCTTGACTCATAATTTTTTCTTTTTATTTATCTTCAACTTTAATTCCTCTAATTGCTCCTTGGAAATCTCAGCAGGAGCTCCCATCATAAGATCTCTGTTATCCCCTGTTTTAGGGAAAGCCATTACCTCTCTTACGCTTCCTTCGTTTAAAACAATGGATAAGAATCTGTCAATCCCCGGAGCATTGCCTCCATGGGGAGGAACTCCGTATTCAAAAGCATCTAAAAGGTGGCCGAACTTATCCCTTATATCTTCCTTTTTGTGTCCCAAAATCTCAAAAACAGCCTCCAGCATTTCTGGTTTATAAGATCTCAAACTTCCTCCTCCTATTTCTACGCCGTTTAAGACAAAATCATATTGGTGGGCTAATATCTTAGAAGGATCTTCTTTCATCTTCTCTATGTCCTCTGTCTGGGGCCTGGTAAAAGGATGATGGGGCGTTTCCCACTTCTTTTCCTTTTCGTTCCATTCAAACATGGGAAAGTCCTGCACAAAACAAAAGGCCAGTTCTTCAGAATCCTCCTTGTTCTTCCTTATGTCTGGTTTGTCTGAATTATACTTTTCCATCGCTTCAGAATAAGTAAGCCGAGGAAATGGAGTTTTTTGAATTCTTTTCTCGGGGAAAAGTTCTTTTATCAGCCGAGTAAATAATCTCTCGGTTAGATCAAGAATCTCTTCTGTGTCGACGAAAGACATCTCGAAGTCTAGCTGGGTAAATTCTGCCTGGCGATCAGCCCTGGGATCTTCGTCCCTAAAACATCTTGCAATCTGAAAATACTTTTCAAAGCCCGCCACCTGCAGAAGCTGCTTGTATTGCTGAGGCGACTGGGGAAGAGCGTAAAACCTGCCCGGCTGCAATCGGGAAGGAACCACAAAATCTCTTGCCCCCTCTGGAGTTGACTTGGTAAGAACCGGGGTAGATATCTCCACAAACCCCTCTTCAGTCATAAATTCTCTCATAAAACGAATAACCCGGGCCCTTGTTTCCATGTTTATCTTGAGCCGATTCCTTCTTAAATCAAGATAGCGATATTTTAGGCGCTTTTCTTCTGAAATCTCATATCCATCCCCGGAAACAGAAAAAGGAAGCGTCTTAGCTTCAGAAAGAACTCTTATGTCTCTAACTTCCATCTCTACTGACCCCGTTTTTAAATTAGAATTTGCCATTCTGGATGGCCTTTTGGAGATACTCCCTGCAACTTCTATTACCCATTCGGGCCTTATCTTTTTGGCTGTCTGATGGGCCTCTTTTTTATCAGGAGAACAAACCAACTGCAAAACCCCCTCTTTATCTCTGAGATCAATAAAAATCAGTTTCCCGTGAAATCTGATAGTTTCTACCCAGCCACACACTTTTATCTTTTTCCCTTGGCTCTCAACTGACTGAGATGTATAGGATCTTTTCATTAGATTAATTATAACAGACAAAAATAATTTGGGAAGCAAAGGCAAGAGTATTGCCCCCAGTATTTGCAGAAGATGAGATACATAGGTAACACCCCTGTTTTACCAAAAACTGGTAAAA
>CAYZKD010000015.1:0-13542 GCA_964479375.1 uncultured Candidatus Saccharibacteria bacterium
ATTCTCAGCGAGCGGGCAAAAAACGGAGGGGTTTTAGGGGAGGAAATTTTTTGCCGGCAAGCCATTCGTTTTGTTCGTTCCGTTCTGCCCGCCGCCCAGAAGGGCGGCGGGCTCTGGTTTTTATCACAAATTTTTGATAAAATAAGTTCGAGCGGAGTCGTAAATATACTTATGAAAAATTAATGCGCCTTAGCGGGCGCATTAATTTTTTATGAGCGGGAGACGGGATTCGAACCCGCGATCTTCTCCTTGGGAAGGAGACATTCTACCACTGAACTACTCCCGCATAATAAATTAATTTGACTTTTCTTTGATCCACTCCCACCATGTTTTAGGGTTCCATGCGCTCCCCTCTTTCTCCTCTTCGCTTTCATCTTCCGAAGACTCGGGCCTTTTAATGGCTACCACCTCCTCTCCAGGCGCTTTCAGATTAAGCCTTTCTCTTGCCACCCTTTCTAAAACCTCCCGGCTTTCTGCCTGAGACAACCCCCTTTCCATCTCCTTATTCTGTTCTCTGAGAAGATCTACTTGCTCTTCCAAATACTCTAAATTACTGCCAAGCTTTTCTTTTTCTTTGCTTATTCTAAGATTGGAAATCAGAAGAAAAGAGGCAACGAAAACAAGAAAAACTGCTAAAAGAAGAAAGAATATGCTTCTTCCCTTTCTGTTTTCTTTGTTTTTTGCTACCATAATAAAAGCATGAGTAAGAAAGCAATAAAAATAATCTGGATTTTCCTGGCCTCTCTGATTGTTTTGGGCATGGTTGCCTTTAGCCTGGCTCCCTTATTCTAACAAGCCAGTGGGCCTTTTTCAACTCACTCTCGGAACATCTCCAGAAAAACCTTGGAGGGAATATTAGCTCCTCCTTTTTCTTTTAATTTCTTTTTGCCCTTCTTCTGCTTTTCTAAAAGTTTCCGTTTTCTTGAAAAGTCGCCACCGTAAAGAGAGGCTGTTACGTCTTTTCTTTTGGCCCTTACTGTTTCTCTGGCAATAATTTTTCCTCCAATCGAGGCCTGCAAAGGAACAGAAAATTGCTGAGGAGGAAGTTTTTCTTTTAACTTCTCCACCAAAGCCCTGCCTTTCTTAAAGGCATTTTCTTTGAGAACCACTCGGGATAAAGCCTCTTCTTTTTCTCCTGCAATTAAAATGTCCATTTTTACCAAATCTGATTTTCTGTAGCCTGCGACCTTGTAATTCAAGGAGGCAAACCCCTTGCTTACATTTTTAAGGTCGTTGTAAAAATTGGTGATTATGGCCCGCAGAGGAACGTTGTAAACCAAGATGATCCTTCCCTCTCCCAAGTCCTTGGTTTCTACATACTCTCCTTCGCTGTTTTTCAAAAGATCTGATATCTGGCTCATATATTCAAAAGGAGTTATAACTTCCATTAAAACCCAGGGCTCTTTAACCTCCTTAATCTGGGCGGGATCCGGCCAAGCGAGGGCAGAATATATTTCATCCTCTCCCCCGCTTTCTTTCAAAACTTTGTAAACAACAGAGGGGGAAGATATGACCAAACTTAAATCAAACTCCCGGAAAAGTCTTTCTGAGACAATTTCAGCATGAAGGTTGCCTAAAAAGCCACATCTAAAGCCCCTGCCCAAAACTTCTCTGGTCTCTAGTTCGAAAAACAAAGAAGGATCGCTTAACTTTAATTTAGAAAGACCCTCTTTGAGAATCTCGAATTTATCAGGGTCTTCGGGATAAAGGCTGGCAAAAACCATGGACTTGGGCTCTTTATAGCCAAGCAGAGGTTTGACTTCTTTTTTAGAAATAGTGTCCCCCACCCTGACCAAACCCGGTTCTTTTATGCCAGTGGCGATATATCCTACTTCTCCTGCGGCCAAACTGTCCTGCGAGAGAAGGGCCGGGCTGAAGCAGCCCACGTCCTTGGCTTCTAGCACGATATCTGAGGCCAAAAGTTTTATCTTTTCTCCTTTTGAAACTTTACCGTCTTTAACTCTGACGTAAGCGACCACTCCCTGAAAAGAATTGTAATCTGAGTCAAAAACCAGGGCTCTAAAATCTTTCTCCTCCCTTCCAGTCTCCGGAGGAGGAATTTTCTCAATAACTTTTTTTAATACTTCCTCTATATTAACGCCCTCTTTAGCTGAAATCTGCAAAACCTCATCCGGATCAACCTTTAAAAGATTCGCCAATTCCAAAATTGTTTCTTCTGTTTTCGCCTGAGGAAGATCAATCTTGTTAACCACGGGTATTATTTCTAACTGCTGATCCTTTGCCAGTTCCAGATTAGCTAAGGTCTGAGCCTGTATCCCCTTGCTGGCATCCACTAAAAGGACGGCTCCCTCTGCTGCAGCCAAAGAACGGGAAACCTCGTAAGAAAAGTCCACGTGGCCAGGAGTGTCAACCAGATTCAGCGTATACTCTTCGCCCTTGTAGTTAAACTTCATTCTCACCGGCTGAAGTTTAATAGTAATTCCTCTTTCTCTCTCCAGGTCCATCATATCCAAATATTGAGGCTTCATTTTCTTCGAGTCCACAGATTTGGTTATCTCCAAAAAACGGTCAGCCAGAGTGGACTTGCCGTGGTCTATATGGCTTATAATAACGAAGTTTCTGTAATTCATTTCCTAAATTGTTTTATCAAAGCATCTTTAATTATTGATATTTCAGAAGATTTCAAAAGAAAAGAAATCATTAAGAAAACGGCAACCCCGGCAGTCCCCGCCAAAACAACCTGTAGGAACACCCCCCAAAAGGTGTTCATGTCTACAAAAAACGAAACGGCCTGCCTTACTAAATAGACAATGGCTGCCAAGGCAATGCTGGAAATTAAAACCTTTCTCAAAGAAAGCCATATCTCCCCTCCCCTTATCTCGCCTATCTTCCGGTAAAGAAATAACAGCAATAACAGGGCCTGGATTAACACCGCCAGAGAAAGCGCCAGAGGCAAAGCGATTATGGAAATGTCTTCTATTCCTCCCAATCTTAACAAAGAACTTGCTGCATTTCTAATTGCCTCCCAAGAGCCCAGTAAATAGACAAAGCTAAAAGAGAATATAACATTCAGGCCCATGGCCAAAAGCCCTATGACCACAGGTGTTTTAGTGTCGTGCAAAGCAAAAAAGGAACGGGAAAAAAGGGGAATCAAACTGTTCCCCAGAATGCCCAGACAAAACACCCCCAAACTGGCTGCTGTCAGTCTTGTTTCCAGCCACCCGAACTCCCCTGTCCCCAGAACCATCCTTACTAACTGGGCTCTGAGGATAAATATTAAAACAGTAATGGGGATTATAAAAAAGAGGATCTGTCTCAAAGAAGAGGAAAATCCCCTCAAAAAGTCTTCTTTTCTTTCTTCGGCCCAGGCCCGAGACAAAGAAGGAAAAACAGAAAGAGCAAAGGATATTCCTATTATTCCTATGGGGAAATAATGAAGATTATTGGAAAGGTTAAATATGGCAATGCTTCCTGCAGCCAAAGTAGAGGCAATGGCTGTTATTACAATGAGGTTGATGTGATAGGCAGCAGCGCCTATGGAACGAGGAATCATTAACTTAAAAACTCTTTTTAGCCCCGGAAAATTAAAATTAAACAATTTTTTGTACTTATAACCAGAGCTTACAGCAGCCGGAATCTGAACAAACAAATGAAGCACGGCGCCCAAAATAACACCGTAGGCCAAACCAAATATCCCAAACAGAGGAAAAAAGAATAAAATACCTATTATTATCCCCAGATTGTAAAGAATAGGAGCCAAAGAATAAACAAGAAACTTGTTAAAATAATGAAGAATGCCGGAAAAGATATTGGATAGGCCGAATAAAATGGGGCTTAAAAACATTATCCTTGTCAGGGCCACTGTTAACTGCCGGCTTTCTTCTGAAAAGCCGGGTATGATGAATCTTATCAGCCAAGGAGCAAAAATAGCCAAAACAGCACAAATTATTACCAAGAGAAGCAAAAAGCAGTTTAAAACGTTATTAGCAAACTTCAAAGCGTCTTCTGACCACTCTCCCTCTTTCTCTTTTCTCATATACCTAGAAAAAACAGGCAGGAAAGCGGCTGTTATCCCGCCCATTACCAATATCCCGTACACAAAATCTGGAATTCTAAAGGCTGCAAAATAAATATCAAGCTCCTCCCCCGCTCCGAATTTCCCTGCCAGAAGGCGGTCTCTCAACAAGCCCAAAAGCCTGCTTATAAAAGTGGAAACTGCCAGCAAGAAGGCGGCGAAGGTAAAGGTCCTGGTTTTGGAGTTAAGAATTCTCTGAATCATTTGTTTTCTAATTTTAATACTTTTAACGCTTCATTTCAACTAAAAACCCGCTCTAAAAGAGAGCGGGTTTATTGTTTATGAATCTAAAAAATGAGCGAAATAGCAATCCAGGCAGAAGCCGATTACGGCCAAGGGGCCGAAAAGCCACCACCATGAACCTCCGATCAAAACACCGATTACAATAGATCCGACCGTCCGGGGCAAAGCAGACATCCCCGAAAGCATCAGCATTATAAGTCCCAAAATCTCCAGCCCGTTCATTTTTTTCCTTTCTTTTTTTAAGGTCCTGGAATCAGAAACTATTTCTTGTTTCTCTTATTATATTACATAAAAATATTTCTGTCAAACTAAAAACCCCAGCAAAATCTGGGGGTCTTTAGTGTCCCAACAGGGGTAAGCCGAATTCTGTTTTCCGTCAAAGACGGATTGCGACCATCTATCTTTGCGAACCACTTGTTCGTTCTAACAGATCCATCCAAGCACCCCTAATGGGTTACGCATCTTGTCTGCAATCTGTTAAAGCGTTTGTTCTTGCACCCGACAAGGATTTGGCCGTTTCACTCCCGGCATTGCTGCCGGGCTTACCCCGTGGGGTACTGAAATCTTTTCAGATCCCAGCGTCTCTGTTCGCACCTCTATCCCTAAAAGGGACGACGGCCTTAACAGCCGCTGCTTTTTTCCGCTAATGCGGAGGGTGTTCGGACTTTCCTCTCCATAAAAGGAGCAGTCGCTCACCCTGTTGGAACAATCTCATTTTAACATTTTATTCCCTTTTGTCAATAGATTGCGACGACCCTAGCCAGATTGTGGGAGGACGGGCCTCCCACAAAAATAGCAGAGGACGGGCCTCCCACAAGATTAAAAGGATTTTGAGAGGGATCTGCGAGCAGGCGACACTAGAACCTGTTTGGCATAAAAAAGCCCTCTAATCTTTTAGATTAAGAGGGCCTAAATTACAATAATTCAGTCCACTCAAAACCCATAGCGGCTGTACTGACGGGATCGGAAATGATTGTTTCAACGATTGCGCCGGGGCTTTGAGCCGCTTCTTTTGGGGATATGGACCAGACTAAAGCAGTGACAAAAAGAACAGCGGAAGAGAAAGCCGATATCAGCATAATCTCTATCATATCTTCTCCTTTCTAGTTTTCAATTTTCTTTGAGAAAAGATAAGAAAAAATGGTGGCAATTATGCCCGTCTTGCATCAAAGGTTTTTCAACATTCTCTTCTCGGTTACCGTGTCCGCCAAAATCACAGTAAAGATAATTAAAAGGATGAAAATGTAATTCGGCTCCTTTTGCAATCTTCTTTTCGATCTTCTGATTCTTTATTCAAAAAAAACCTGCTTTTATTAAATTATCGACACAAACCCTGACCATGCCGACATCATCCAATCTGCCCTCCCTAAGAGGACGCCTTTCCTGCCTTTTATTTTGTCAAATACAGAATAGTAAAGAAAAATTTAATAGATAATTTGGTCTAATTCCTCAGAGGAGACATTATAAAAACAGTTCGTTTCTCCTGTGTTTTTATTAACCAATACTCCGCATACACAATCAACGGCCGTAATGCCAATAAGCCAGTTTTCACTTAATTCTCCAATTCGCCCATAAAACTCTTCTTCCTCAAATCTTTCATCCGCTATCATTTCTTGATTACATAAATTTTCGGCTATGAAAAGCGCCTCTTCTTTGTCTAGGGGCAATGAAATATTTAATTCTTCTATATTTTGCCTCTCTCCATCAATAAAAATAAAAGAGGTTTTGATTTCACCATCTTTGATATCTGCAGAATCGTCTTTGGATAAAATTTTAAATATTTTTTTCGGCACACCTGACCCCTCTTCAGATGTCCATATATTCTGATAAGAATAAAGTATAGTAAATCCTATTATAGCCACAATGCCTACTGTTAATATAGCAAAGAAAGTTGAGATTCCTTTTTGGGATTTCATATAATTTAGGCTATTTTCTTCTTTTATTTTAACCATGCCCCATTGATTAAACCAGTTTTTGCTTTCTCGACTCTTGATCTAGCGCTTGATTGGCCAGGCGGTCTGCTTCTTTGTTCTTTTCTCTGCCCAATAACTTAAACTTAACACTTTTGAAATCAAACTTCAAGTTCCAAATTTGCAGAAAAAGAGGTTGAATTTTCTCATCTAATATCTTGTATTTTCCATTAAGCTGCCTAACAAGCAACTCTGAGTCAGACCTTATCTCAACCCCCGTATTCTTGGCTAATTGCTTACCGAAAAGCAGCTTAAACTTCTTCAAGGCAAAAATAACAGCGTTGTATTCTGCTTCATTGTTGGTTGCTTTATCAGACAAATACTCGGCATATTTTTTAATTACCTCTCCTTTCTCATTGCAAAAAACAACACCCATGGATGCTTTTCCGGGATTCCCCCGAGAGGCACCGTCTGTATAAATAATTATCTTTTTCATAATTTTTTAATTATGGCGATTACCCTGTGTTGGAAAATCGACGTAAGAAACCGAGAGGTTTCTCAAAGCCAAGGGTGTCAGGGTAATTGCCTTTTTCATAATTTCTTAATTATGGCGATTACCCTGTGTTGGAAAAAAGAGCGCAGGGTTCGAACTACTCATCTCTCTGAGAAGCCAGAGAATGGGTGATTTCAAGGCTTGCCGACGAGGCATAGTCTGTGCGCTACGGCGAGGAGGCGTAACGAAGAAATCATTCATTCTCTGGCTTCCCCAAGGGCATTAATATTTTACCTCATCTGCGCGAGTTTTTTCCGTCAACGATGCACCAAGGCATCGCCTCCTCAAAAGAACTCGCACATCTGAAGCAAAATCTTAATGCTCAGAAGATGATAGTTCAAATCCTGTGTTCTAAGGAGCGGGAGCGACGTAAGAAACCGAGAGGTTTCTTAAACCGGGTGTCAGGGTAATTGCCTTTTTCATAGATTAACCAAAATAGTCGAATAAACACTTTTTAAATTTTCCGGCATTCTCCTTTTCAGCCCTAAACCCTGCTGCCTGCGGATGGCCACCATAAGTTAACAAACAAGAAGAGCAGTTTTTCATAGCCTCAACGACATTAAAGCCCGAAGGCGCCCTTATGCTTCCCTGGATCTGGTTGTTCTTTTCCTGATACAAAAAAACCGGTTTTTCCACCTCCTTGACCAAGCGTCCGGCCACCACGCCCATTAAAATTAGTTCCCAGTCAGAAGATCCCTCGAAAACAACGGGATCTGCGCCCTTGCCAAATATCTTCTCTTTGACCTCTTCTGCTATATTAGCAATCTGTTCTTTTCTTTCCAAGCTCTTTTTATGCAACCTCTTGGCCATTCTGTCTGCTTTCTTTTTATCAGGGCATACCAAAATCTTGTAAGAATAGGGCAGGCCGTCGCTTCCCTGCCTGACATTCATTATAGAGTTTATCTTGTCAATCTTCATAGACAAAGACAGGTCCTGAAAAGGCTCTAAGCCAAAAAGCGCTTGAAGTCCCGGCCTCCAGCTCGACTCTACGGTTTTCACCCCCTGATTTATTATCTCTTCATTCTTGCCCGTTCTAGGAACCATGTCTGCTATAGTGGCCATAGCCGCCAGTTCTAAAAAACTTCTTTCCAAATTGCTGGTCAATTTTTTTCCGATTATAACTCGGGCTAATTCCAGGGCTAAGCCTACGTTTGCATAATATTTAAAAGGATGCTCGTCTTCCTCTTGTTTGGGATCTACTATTATAGAAGCGTCGGGCAACTCATCCAAAGGCTCGTGATGATCTATGACGATAATCTCAAAGCCCGATTCTTTTGCTTTTTTGATCTCTTCAAAGTTGCTGATGCCACAATCTAAAATAACAATTAAGGCAGGAGCGTATTTTTTTAGGCAGGCTAAGGCTTTTCTGTTAAAGCCATAGCCCTCTTTTTCCCGGTTAGGAAAATAGACCGCGGCCACTTCTTTACCCAAACTCATTAGGGTTTCTTTGAGGATAATCACCGAAGTAACTCCGTCCATATCTGCATCTCCGTAAAGAATAATCCTTTCTTCGGAATCTACTGCTCTTAATATCCTGTTTGCTGCTTTCTTCAGGTTCTTAATTCCTTTCATATCCTATTGCTTCAAGGCCGGGAAGTTCTTCGCCTGCCAGGAAAGAGAGCATAGCCCCTCCTCCGGTAGAAACATGATCAAATTTATCCCTTATGCCGAATTTCAGCAAGGCAAAATTGGTATCTCCCCCCCCTGCAACCTTTAGAGCATTCTGATTATTGACAATAGCTGCTCCTATTTCTTCAGTCCCCTTTTCAAAAAGAGGATTTTCCATCATGCCCACGGGTCCTGCCCAAACAATGGTCTTTCCCTCTTTAATAATATCGGAAAATAGATTTATAGTATCAGGTCCCATATCATAAACCGCTTCTCCCTGATTTATTGAAGCCAAAGAGGAAATCCTGGAATCTTTTCCCTTATTATCTTTAGCCACAATGGCGTCAACTGGATAGTGAACCTTTCGAGAAGTCAAATCAAGTCTTTCAATGAAACTCCGAACCTCTTGTTCTATCTCGATTCCTTCCAAAAGCCCCCTGGCTGCCAAAAGAGTATTAGCTACCTTGCCTCCCAGCAAAAGATGGTCCGACTCTGACAAAAACTTCTTAAGCACCTTGCTCTTGCTGGAAATCTTAGCCCCACCGACAACAGCCACCAGGGGACGATCCGGCTTCTTTATAACCCGGGAAAGCATCCTGATCTCTTTTTCCAGAAGAGGACCGGCCACACCGGGCAGGCAGAAAGCAATCGCAGAAACCGAGGCGTGTTTTCTGTGACTAACACCGAAGGCATCGTTGACATAGATATCCGCCAATTCGGAAAGTTGCCGAGCAAAGCCCGAATCATTCTCTTCTTCTCCCTTGTAAAATCTTAAATTTTCAAGCATCACCACCTCCCCCCGTCCAAGAGAATGAGTGTCTTTTTTAATATCTATCATCCTTACGGGCTGTCCAAGATCCCGCTCTATCCTTTGAGCCACAGGAGAAAGGCTTAGGGACTCCCTAAATTCTCCCCCGGGGTTTCCCAAATGGCTCATCAAAACAACTTTGGCGCCCCGCCTCGCTAAGTATTCAATAGTAGGAAGAGTCTGGCTGATTCTAAAATCATCTTTAATTTCTCTGTTCTCTCCCAGGGGAACATTAAAGTCGCATCTTACCAAAACCCTCTTCCCTTTTATTTCAAGATCCTTAAGACTCTTCATCTTTATTCTCAAAGACAGTCCTCTTAATCATCTCTTTTAAACTCTTCTCGTCGACCCTTTTTCTCCTTTTCTCCTTGGATTCTTCCCCCTCTTTTTTCTTGGAGCTGAAAGAGACCGTCCCTTTCTCGATGGCCTGCTCCAAAGAGCCTATTTTTTCCCCCTCTTCCGAGGAGCCGGTCTTTACTTTCTTAAGACAGTTCTTGCAGTAAACAGGCCTTTTCCCGTCAGGAGGAAAGGGAACTTTGGTGTCTTTGCCGCAAAAAGAGCACTTGGCATCATAAAGCACGGCTTCTTCTTTGTTCTCTTTGGGGGCAGCCCGGGCCACAAATCCTGCCCATTTGCTTATCTTCTCTTCTACCTCCTCTCTGGGAGTCCCGTATCTCTCCCTTGAAACCTTTATTATCTTATCCCTGTTAGAAACTTCGGGCCTTGGGAAAGGAAACAGGGTTCTGGCAGAAAAGGCCTTGCCTGCAATTCCGTTAATCATTAATTTTAAATAAATATGATACTTGGCAAGATTGACAAGGTCTTGTGCCCCGAAATAAGGGAGCATTTCTTTTTCTATAAACTCTGCGTCTTCTGCCCCAACTCTAAAAGAAACTAAGGTACCCATATTGCCAAAAACCGCATCTCTGACCATTTCATCCATCTGGGCTATGTATTGGTGAGAAAGAGTCAGGGCCAATCTGTATTTCCTGGCTTCAGACAATATATTAGCAAAAGATTCCGTAGCAAAGTTTTGAAACTCATCAACATACAGATAGAAGTCATTTCTCTGTTCTTCTGGTATATCAACCCGGGACATAGCGCCAAGTTGCAACTTAGTAATCAAGAGAGCTCCCAAAAGAGTAGAATTATCTTCTCCAATTCTCCCTTTAGAGAGATTCATGATCAGGATCTTCTTTTCATCCATAATCTCTCTCATGTTAATTGCGGAATCGGACTGCCCGATAATATTTCTTATCAGGGGGGCTGAGATAAACTGGCCCACTTTGTTCTGAATGGCAGCCGTTGCTTCCACTTCGTATCTCTGAGCATACCTAGCAAATTCATTGACCCAGAAAGATTTGACAACGGGATCTGTAATTTCGTCCACCACCTTCTGTCTAAAGTCTGAATCTGATAGCATCCTGTTCACTGCCAGAAGAGTGGCGCCGGGATATTCAAGAAGGGCTAAAATAGTATTATTGAGTATGTACTCCATCCTGGCAGACCAGACATCAGGCCAGATCTTCTTAAACACGCCCATTAGGCCGCCTGCCACCAAGTGCCGGTGTTCCACTCCAACTTTCTCCATTACATTAAAGGCAAGGGGGTATTGAAGATCTGCGGGATTAAAATAGATTACGTCATTAATTCTGCTTGAGGGGACAAAATTTAACAAATCCTCTGCTGCTTCCCCGTGGGGATCTACAAAACCCACTCCCCTCCCTTCTAAAATATCCTGAACAGCCATGTTTTGAATCATGCTTGTCTTGCCCATCCCGGTCTTTCCTATAACATAAACATGCCGGCGCCTGTCATCGGTTTTAATACCAAATGTCTTGTGGACATTCCTGTATGTTGTTTCAGCAAAGAGATTAACTTCTTTTGGCATAATTACTATTCAAAGGGAAGGCCCGGAGGGGCCTCTCCTTTCTTAGATTCGACACGAGAAACAAACGGCGCGGGAGCAACTCCCCTGCCCGGAAAGTGAAAGAGGCTTGCCAGCTCTTCTGTGCTTAAAGCGTGGGTGCCTCCTTCGCGGGGGAAAAGAGCGTTCACTCTTTCTACATAATTCCGGAATAATCTTCTTTTTCTCAAATAAACTCTTCTGTTTCTTATAAGGTTCAGGGGCAGAAACCAACTTTTGTGGATCTTGGTTAGAGTCTTCCCCCAGGGGACCAGAGCATTTCTGTTCTCTGTAAAATAAGAGGCAAAAAAAGCAAAAGGCAACCGAAGATTTGCTTTGAAAAACACGTCTCTTCTTCCTAAATAGATAAACCTGATTGCCACCTCAAAAAAGGGTTTAGCAATCTTTTTTTCAATAGCCTGAACAATTTCCTTCTCTCCTGGAGTCATGTGCATTTCCGGGGGAATAGCGCTAGGAGCTTCTTCCTTTTCCTCTTCCGCCTTCCCCGTAAGCAGAATGTCGATGGCTTCCAGTAAAATAGGTCTCTTCTTCTGTTCTCCATTTTCCCTTTTAGCCAACTTATCCCTTATTTTCTCTCCTTCTTTTATCAAAGGAATCTCTATGTTGGTTCGCGGAGCTGCCAAGAACTGTATCCACAACTGCTCTCCGGGTCTAATCTTGCCCATGGCCTCAAGCAGGACCGCTACCGGATCTATTCTTTTCTCCTCCAAGGGCTCTCTTTCTGTTTCAAACTCAGGGTAGGTCTTAATGGGATAGGGATCGGGTTTTAAAAGTCTGTAATCCGCCCCCCAAAGATCCCACTCTTTGTTAGGAATATCAGGAGGAACGTTTTTGGTATAGTCTTCTGCTTCTGTAATCTCAACCTCAGGATACTGGGAATACACGGTAGATTCTACAGAATCCCTTAACTCTGAAGGAATCCTTATAAAAAAGTGGGGTTCTCCTCCAATAGAGGCTATTTCAAAACCGTATGATAAATCTGCCTGCCCTTCAATCCATTTTTCCCACCAGTCAGGAGGCCGATAAAGGATTTGCCTGAGTCCGTCCAGAACTGTCTCCATGGCTCTTATCGGCTTTAAGACCTCCTCTGGAAGCTTGACCTCCAAAACTATAAAGTTCTGATGGGAAAGCCAAACGCTGACTCTCCACCACCTCCAAGCAAATAAAAAAGGCCGCCATAAAATAAAAGGTAAGGGCAGCCACCACCAAGATTTTAGCATTCCCCAAACAGGAACCAAAAATGGTTTTAAGTAATTAAGCAAGCTTATGATTTCGGGTGGAAATCTAAAGAATTCTGACATCAAAAGTTTTTAAAGAGTTTTATTAGAACTTTAAGACTCCCGAATTAAATATCTTCCCTCAGAGTCCTTGGCAAAATAGTTTTTGTCCTGAAGATTTAAAAAGACAGTGTTTTCTTTAACAATTCTCTGTTGAGAAACTTTTTCCATAATCTCTTCCTTCAAAAGGGGTTTATCAGCGTTCTCTAAAACCCGGCGGATAACATCTTTAATGACGCCGGACTCATAGCCCCATTCTTTTAAAGCATACAACCCTCTTCCCACCAAAACGAACCTGGGGTCTTTAATCAACTCGTTGTGCACGGTCGCCGTATGAACAGGGCGAGTGTTGGAGACAAGGGGTAATTTTTCAATATATTCTGCTACTTTTTTAAAATGCAAAGGTTCTTTCTGTTTTTTCAATACCAGATAGGCCCTGTCTTTTATGCCCTTAGGATTAACCTCAAGCCAGTTGCTAAACCCGAATCTGTTCTCGTAACTCTTTTCAATTCTCTTGCAGGCCTCAAGGTAGGATTCCAAAGCCTGTTTTGAGGCAAAGATCTCGCTGTCTTTATTATAATCATAAATCTCATCTAAAGAAAGCGTCCTCTTCTCTTTACTCAATTGCTTGGAAACCAAATTCACTGCCTTTTTTGCCTTATTGAAAGCATTGCCTCTATTGAACCAACAGGCGTAGAAATCATCCCTTCCCGGAATTCTTTCAATATCTTCAGATAAGGTCAAAAGCAGAGAAACCCTGCCCTTGTCTTTGTCTCCCCCAAGATAATCAAGAAAGGCGTCTTCTCTCTTAAGGCCCCCGAACTTTTCCAAACTATCTTTGAAATATTCAAATAAGTCTCCGTAGTTCTGGGATTTTTCTTTTATTTTAAAAAGGCCTCCGTTTTCAATCTGCCTCACCCTTTCTCTGGTAATCCCTATATCCCGACCAATCCCTTCCAAGGTTTCTTTCCCGTTTTTTAAACCAAAACGCCTCTCAATCACCGTAACGGTTCTCTGAGGCAAGCCTTTTAACAAGTCGGAACAGATTTTGGAATAGTTGTACTTCATAATTTTTTATAGTTATTCTATTTAAACATTTTTAAATATTGTTGTCAACTCTTGTATGGTACATTCTACTCCGAAGTGAAACATCAAGATAAATTAAAAGAGCATGTGTTTT
>CAYZKD010000016.1:0-13422 GCA_964479375.1 uncultured Candidatus Saccharibacteria bacterium
GTTTAAGAAACCTCTCGGTTTCTTACGTCTCTCGCTTCGCTCGCTCCTATTTTCCGACACAGGGTAATCGCCATAATTAAAAAATTATGAAAATTTGTATTACAAGCTCCGGGACTGACTTGAATTCCTCTGTTGACCCGCGGTTTGGGAGATGCGCCTATTTTATTTTTCTTGATACAGAAAAAAAAGATGACTTTAGGGCAATTCCGAATGAGGGGATTAACGCTATGAGGGGAGCAGGAGTACAGGCCTCCCAAACAGTATCAGACCAGGGAGCAGAAGCCGTTATCACGGGTAACATCGGACCGAATTCTTTTGCTGTGCTGTCTTCCTCCGGGATTAAAATATTCCAGGCCAGACCGGGCATAGCAGTAAAAGAAGCCGTAGAAGAAATGGAGAAAGGCGGTCTTCAGGAGGTTAGCCGTCCTATGGGCAGGTTTGGCCGTAGCAAGGGTTTTGGGAGGAGAGGAAGATAAAATGGGTATTAATATATTCAAACAAGGACAAAAAACAACCGTTATAGCAGGGGTAGTAACGGTGTTTTTTGCTGGAGCCAAAGCGATAGTGGGGGCGCTTTCTGGAAGCATTGTCCTGATGGCCGACGCTGTCCACAGCGCGGCTGACTCTTTTTCTACATTTGCTGCCTTTTTCGGATTAACTGTTGCCAGAAAAAAGCCAACAGAAAAGTTCCCTTACGGCTTTTATAAAGCGGAAAACCTGACCGCCCTTGTGATTTCAGGGCTGATTTTGTTTGCAGGCTACAGCATAATCAGAGAAAGTATTGATAAAATCTTTACAGACTATCAACTGACTCTTCCTCTTCTCGCCGTGACAGTGGCTGTTTTAGACGGTATTTTTATGATGATGGTGGGGACATACGAAGTGAGGGTGGGCAAGAAAATCAACTCCCAAAGTTTGGTGGCAGACGGCAAGGAATCAAAAATACATTTGCTTTCTTCTTCTGTGGTATTAATAGGGTTGATTTCTGCTTGGGTCGGTATTCCTTATTTGGAAGGGATAGCGGGTATTGTAATCTCTTTGTTTATTTTCCATGCAGGCCTTGAGGCAGCAAGAAACTCTGTCTTTTCTTTGCTCGACGTTTCCCCCAGCAAAGAGGTAGAGGAGAAAATTAAAAATATTTTAAATAACATTTCAGGGCTGCGGGGCTTTGATAATCTTAAATTAAGAAAATCCGGCCCCTTTGTTTTCGGAGAAGTAGATGCTAAAATCAGGAAGGATGTAAATATTAATAAGGGTTCTGAGATTTCAAGAAACATAGAAAAGGAGATTAAAAAGAAAGTTTCCCTAGTCGATTCTTTCAACATAAGGATCCAGCCTTACGAGATACAAAAGCAAAGGGTGTGCATTCCTATTAAAGAGAACAAAGGAATGAGTTCTGAGATTTCAAACCATTTTGGGAGAGCCAAAAACTTTATACTTGTAGATTTAGACAAGGGGGAGGTAAAGAACCATTATGTGAGAAAAAACATCTATAAAGAGAAGGAGAAAAGAGCAGGGCTGAATGCAGCTCTTTCTGTAATAAAAGAGAAGATAGACTCTATAATTACAAAAGAGATGGGACCTATTTCTTTTCACACAATAAGAGACAACATAGTTGATGTTTATGACGCTAAAGAAAAAACTGCAGAAGAGGCAATCAATAACTTTTCTAAGGGCAAGACAACCTTATTAAAAGAGCCCACTAGGGAAAAGGTTTAAGATGAAAGATTTTAAGAAAATAGCCATAACAGGAGGAAAAGGAGGAACGGGCAAGTCAACGGTGGCAATCTTAAAAACAAATGAGTTTCTAAGACAAGGCAAGAAGGTTGTCCTTGCAGATTGCGACGTGGAATGCCCCAATGACTATCTGCTACTGGGGCAAAAAATAGAAGAGAAAAGCAAGGTTTATGGAGAATTCCCGGAGTTAATAGAAGAAAAATGCACAAAGTGTGGACTTTGCGTAAAAACCTGCAGGGAAAGCGCTATCTTCCAGCCGCGTGATAAGGACGGAAGCCCAGGACACCCTGTTTTTTTGAGAGATTTGTGTTCTGGATGCGGTGCCTGCTGGACTGTTTGTCCTTTTGGGGCCACTAAACCTAAAAAAGAAGAGATAGGCAAGATATATTTAAACAAGATTGACAACCTTTTTTTAGTTACGGGTGAGGCAAGGGCAGGATTAGAAGAAACGGGTCCGGTAGCGGAAAAGACCAAAGAGTTTGCTCAGAATCTAGCAGAAGAAGAAGAGGCAGATATTGTTCTCTTTGACACGGCGGCAGGAACTCATTGTCCGGTAATCAATGCTCTGATAGGAGTGGATCAGGCATATGCTGTTACAGAGCCTACTCCTATGGGCAGATACGATCTAAGCCTAATCCTTGATCTTTGCGGCAAGCTTGAAGTCCCGGTTAAGGTAATATTAAATCAGTCAGATCTCGGGGAGAAAAAGGATATTGTTGATGTAGTTAAAAAGTTCAACACAAACATTGAACAGGAGATCCTTTATTCTAAAGAACTGGTCAGGGCCTATTCAAAAGGAGAATTGCTTAATTATTATGGGTGAATATTTTAATGATCAAAACTTTGAGCAAGAAGTGCTCCGGGGCGAAAAGCCTGTATTAGTTGATTTCTGGGCGCCTGGTTGCCCTCCTTGCGAGGCGCTGGCTCCTGTTGTTGAAGAACTTGCCGAACAATTTAAAGGGAGGGCAAGGGTCGGCAAACTAAACGTAACAGAAAATAAAGAGATCCCGAGCAAATATGAGATTAGAGGAGTGCCCACTATAATTATTTTTAAAAATGGCAAGGTGGCCCAAAGAGCAACCGGGCCGCGCCCCAAAGAGGTCATAGAAGAAAAACTTAATTCTTTGATATAGTAATATGGCTATAATTTCTCTATTAGAAAAAAATGATGCCGAAGAAGAAGCAAGAGGGGTTTACGATAAATTTGAGAGAGATGCAGGCAAAACCCCGGAATGGGTTAAGGTAATGGCTCACAACCCAAAAGTAGTAAAAGAATTCACAGAACTTTTTAATGTGATAATGAGAGAAGGATATATCGCCCCTCTCTTAAGGTGGAAAATAGCGCATACGGTTTCTCAAGCCCTAAAGTGTCCTTTTTGCGTGGATGTTACAGAGAAGATGTTAAAAAGTTTGGGAGCGGGCGATAACGTGATAGAAAAATTGAAAAAGAAAGAGGGGCTTGAAGAAGGAGAAAAAGAGGCGCTGGAACTAGTGGAAAAAGTAACAGAGACTGCCCAGTGCGATATAAATCTTTTCAAGAAATTGAAAGAGAAGTTTTCAGAGGCAGAACTTGTGGAAATAGTTTCTATTATAGGGTTATTTAATTATATAAACAGATTTAATAACACCTTCTGCATTCTGCCCGAGTAATATGAAAAAGGCAATTACCCTGACGCCCGGTTTAAGAAACCTCTCGGTTTCTTACGTATTTTCCAACACAGGGTAATCGCCATAATTAAAAAATTATGAAAAAAATAGTATTTTCCCTATTTCTTTTAGGATTGATTTTTACTAGTTTCAGTTTTGTTTCAGCAAACCAGAGAGATATTGGTATAAAGTTTTTTTACAGCAAAACCTGTCCTCATTGCGCCCAAGAAAGAGCCTTTTTGGAAAACGAGATAGCAGACGAATACCCCCAGATAGAAATAGAAAAGTTGTTGGTTTCAGAAAACATAAATCTTCTCAAATCTTTTTACCAAGAATACGAAGTTCCGAAAACAGAACAGGGAATGGTTCCCATTTTATTTATTGAAGGAGAATACTTTTTGGGTTTTAGCGAAGAAATAGGAGAGGATATAAAGGAATATATTGAGAGTAAAATTAAGGGGGAAGAGCATTATGCCCCTGAAGAAAAAGATAGCAGGCCCTCCCTCCCTTTTCTGGGGAAAGTCGATGCTGCCAAGTATTCCCTGCCCGTTCTCTCTGTTGCTTTAGGATTCTTTGACGGGTTTAATGTCTGTTCTCTGGGGGCCCTTGTGCTTATTCTGGGATTGGTTTTGGCTTTAAGAGAAAAGAGAAAGATACTTTTGTATGGAGGGATATTTATCGGGACTACGGCCCTGGTTTACGGGCTTTTAATAGTTCTCTGGCATCAGATTTTTACTGTCCTTGCTTCTTATTTAAGAAGTATGGAGATAATAATAGGGGTTTTAGGTATTTGCGGGGGCTTTTATTTCCTGAAAGAGTTTATCAGATTCAGAAAATACGGGCCTACTTGCCAGACGCAGGGTCAGGGAGTAGTTTCTAAAATAACTCTTAAAATAAAGAAAACCCTTCAAGAGTCAGACAATATAACTGTGATCTTGGGAAGCCTTTTGATTTTCGCTGCTGTAATAACCATAGTGGAGTTCCCATGCTCTGCTGTTATTCCTGTATTTTTTGCGGGTATTTTGGCAGAAGCCCAGTTGCCTGTTGCTCTGTATCTCCTCTATATCGCAATCTTTGTTCTGTTCTACATGCTGGATGAGATCGTTGTTTTCTTTATAGCCTTTTTTACTATGACCGTGAAGATGGCTTCGCCCAAATTTGTCACCTGGATTACCCTATTGGAAGCAATGATTCTTTTTGGTCTTGGCTTTTATTATCTTTTTGGCGTTTGAGGAACTAAAAAAATGAAAACTTTAATAGTTTACACCTCTTTCCATCACAATAATACAGAAAAAATAGCAAGGGCTATGGCAGGAGTTTTAGATGCGGATTTGACCGATCCTGAAGACGCAGATATACAAGAATATGATTTAATTGGATTTGGTTCCGGGATTTATTTCGGAAAACACGACAAAAGATTACTGAAACTGGCAGAGAACCTTTCTGCCTCTGGAAGAAAGAAGGCCTTCGTTTTTTCAACAAGCGGATTGAGCGATAGGATGAATATCTTTGCCTCCCATTTTCATAATCCTTTGAAAAAGAAGTTACAAGAAAAGGGGTTTGATGTTGTGGGGGAATTTAATTGTCCAGGATTTGATACGGCAGGCCCTTTCAAAGTCATAGGAGGGGTAAGCAAGGGAAGGCCCAACAAAGAAGATATGGAAAAAGCGAAAAGATTTGCTGTAAAAATGAAAAATGAACATTGATAAAGATCTTAAAAAAATTAAAGAGGAAGTGGTGAGCTGCAGAAAGTGTTCCTTGTATAAAACAAGGACTTATCCTGTGATTGGAAAAGGGAGCCACCAAGCAAAGATAATATTTGTAGGCGAGGGACCGGGTTATCGGGAAGACCAAAAAGGAGAGCCTTTTGTTGGAGCTGCGGGGAAGATTCTCGATGAACTTTTGGAGTCAGTTAATATCAAAAGGGAAGACGTCTATATTGCTAATTTGCTTAAATGTCGGCCGCCCAAAAACAGAGATCCCGAGCTAAATGAGATCAAGGCCTGTCTCCCGTATCTTGAAAGACAGATTTCCCTGATCAATCCTTCAGTGGTTTGTACCTTGGGGAGATATGCCATGGAAGTGTTTATTAAAAGATTTAATTTGAAAGAGGGAACTATCAGCCAGTTTCATGGCAGGACCTTTGAGACAGATGATTTTAAGTTTATACCGCTTTATCATCCGGCAGTAGCGGTTTATAACGCCGGTATGAAGCAGGTATTAAAAGAAGATTTTAAAGTTCTAACAAAATTGAATTAATATGCTTTTTTATATCTTAGCCAGCACTTTTATTATCAGTTTACTGGCTTTTGTCGGAGCCCTGACTTTGTTTTTAAAAGAGAAAATATTGGACAAAATACTGCTGATTCTAGTTGCCTTCTCGGCCGGGTCTCTTTTGGGAGGGGCCTTTTTACATCTAATTCCAGAAGCGGTTGAAGGAGGCGTTCCTCTTATGAGTCTCTTTTTATGGCTGATTGCGGGGTTCTGCTTGTTTTTCGTTTTAGAGCAGTTTATAAGGTGGCATCATTGTCCCCAAGGAAAATGCGTGGAAAAGCCGGCTCCCTTCTCTTTTCTTATACTTGTTTCAGACGCTGTTCACAATTTAATAGACGGCTTAGTGATTGCGGGCTCTTTTGCTGTTTCTGCTCCGATAGGGATGGTTGCTGCTTTAGCGGTCGCTCTGCATGAAATACCACAGGAGGTCGGAGACTTCGGGGTTTTGGTTTACGGCGGTTTTAAAAAAACAAGAGCCCTTGTGCTGAACTTTTTATCGGCCATTACTGTAGTTTTGGGAGGAATTATTGGATTCTTTTTGTCTGAGAAAATAGGGGATTCTATTATTTTTCTCTTACCCTTTGCCGCAGGCAACTTTATCTATATCTCAGCCTCTGATCTGATTCCTGAAATTAAACATAAAGAAAACATAAAAAAATCTTTAATACATTTTTTTGTTTTTCTGGCGGGCATAGGCGTGATGATTTTAATTAAAATACTGTTTCATGATTGATAAAAAGGTAGCAATTTGCAGCGGGAAGGGCGGAGCAGGGAAATCAATGTTGACTTCTTCTTTGGCTATTCTTATGGCCGAAGAAAACATTATAGCAGCAGACTGCGATGTTGACGCTCCCAACCTAGCAATATGGCTGGGAGAGCCTGAGAACTGGAAAAAAGTAGAAAAAATAAGTGTTTCCGAAAAGCCGGTAATTGACAGCAACAATTTAACAGAAAAAAAGGCAAAAGAGTGTGCTGGCAAGTGCAGATTCAACGCTTTAGAAGTTAAAAAAGGAACGCTTAAGCTCAATCCTTTTCTTTGCGAGGGATGCGGGGCCTGCGAGGTTTTTTGTCCCAGGGGCACAGTTAAAATGAAATCGGTGGAGAATGGCGAGATAAGATTTAAAGAGAGTAAACACGGATTTCCTCTGATCTCAGGACACCTTTATCCCGGAGAGACAGGTTCTGGTAAAATAGTTTCTGAGATCAAAGGCAGATCTTCGGGAATAGCAAAAGGCGGGGTTATGCTGATCGATTCTGCTCCCGGCACAGGGTGTCCCGTTATAGCCTCTCTGCGGGACGCAGACTCTGTTTTGCTGGTGACAGAGCCCACCTCCTCATCTTTTTCTGATTTGAAGAGGGCATTGAGGGCGGTGGATCATTTTAATATTCCTTGGTATGGCGTTATTAATAAATGGGATATTAACAAAGAACTGAGCGAAGAGATTGAGGCCTGGATGGGGAAGAGATTGCTTGGCAAAATTTCTTACGACAAAGAAATTTTCAAATCTGTTTCCCGGTTAACCCCCATAGTAAAAACAAACCTAAAAGCCAAAAAGGAAATAGAGAAAATATTTAATAATTTTGTAAAAAAAATTTAATATGGTTAGGCCTATTAAAAAAAGAAAAGTTTATGTTGATCCCAAGGCAGTATATTTTAAACCCAGGGCCATTCCTCTTACTGAATTGAAAGAAATTAATTTGGAGAGATCGGAACTTGAGGCACTAAGGCTTTGCGACCACAAGAAGACAGGACAGATCGTGGCGGCTAAGAGAATGGGGGTTTCCCAGAGCACTCTTCAGAGGATTCTTGGATCTGCCAGGGCAAAGGTGGCCTCGGCCCTTGTGAGAGGAGAGGCTATTAAGATAGAAAAGAAAAACAAAAATTGATTTTTGTCAGCCCAGTGTTATCATTAACTAAGATATGAGCAGAAAACTTATTATTGTTTTGATTATTGCGGCTTTAATTTTAGGAGTCGCCGCACACCAGATTTTCTTTAAAGAGAACAGGGGAGATTTGGATTTGTTCGAAGTGAAAAGAGCAGAAGTTGTCCAAGAAGTGTCCGAGACAGGAGTAGTTAGAAAAGGAACAGAGAAAATAGACCTTAGTTTTAAGAATCCAGGCAGGATAGAGAAGATCTCTGTCAATACTGGAGAAGAGATTGAGGCAGGCCAGGAGCTGGCTAGATTAGACACAGAAGAGCTTGAATTTCAACTAAGAGAAGCAGAAGCCGCTTTGGCCGGTGCCAGAGCGGATTACAATAAACTAATAGAAGGCCCGACTCAGGAAAAAATTAGAGTGGCAGGCGCTGACGTAACTGCGGCAGAAACCGCTCTAGAGAATGCAAAACAAAGCCTTCAGGACGTAAAAGATGACGCCCAAGAAGATTTGGGAAATGCTCTTCAAGACGCCCTAAACGTTTTAGACGATGCCTATCTTGAGATATACGACAGTTACAACCTGACAAGCTACCTTCGGAGAACTTATTTTTCTTCAAACCCTAATCACACTACGGTTGAGATAAAATATGAGATCAAGGGGTATTACAAGAATTTGGAGGATCTTATTGATGAGGCGGAAGAGACTGTTTCCGAAGAAGATATTGATTTAGCCCTCTCTGAGGCAAAAACTATGCTTAAAAACGTTTCCGATCATATGCAGACAATAAGGGATTTAAGCGATTCTTCAGCCTATGTGGACAGGGTCAGTACTTCAGATAAGAATTCTATTATCACCCAAAAATCTTCTCTGAATTCTAGTTATTCCGATGCTTCAGGCGCCACCCAGACCATTTCCACTACTAAAATTACGAATAGGGCCAACATTAACACTGCTCAATACGAAGTTTATTCTGCCGAAGATTCTCTTCAAAAAGCAGAAGAAGAACTTTCTCTGCTGACGGCAGATGCTCGTTCCGAAGACGTCGAATTATATCGCTCCAAGATGATTCAGGCAGAGTCAAAAGTTTCCCAACTGAGAACGAAATTAAAAGACGCTATTTTAAAAAGTCCTTATTCGGGGCAAGTTAGTAGGGTAGAAAAAGAAGAGGGAGAACTGGCCCAGCCCCAGGATGTGCTGGTTACAGTACTGCCCTCCTCTCCTTTTCAGACAAAGGTAGACATTTATGAGGAAGACATTGTTGAGGTAAAAGTTGGAGACCCTGTTGAAATCAATTTAGTGGCCTTTCCCGGGGAGTCCTTGGAAGGAGAGGTTTCTGCTGTAGATCCTGGAGAAAAAATGATAGATGGCGTAGTTTATTACGAAACGACAATTGGCTTTAAAGAAACGAGAGAAGGAATCAAGTCTGGCATGACAGCAGATATCGTTATAACCACTGCTAGAAGGGAAAATGTCTTGGCTGTTCCAGAAGATGCTGTAGAGAATAATACAGTTAGAGTCTTCTCGGACGGAAAGATTAAGAATAAAGAGATAAAAATCGGCATGGAAGGGGAAGAGTTAATAGAGGTGGTCTCCGGCTTGAAGGAGGGGGATAGGGTGATTGTCGAATAATATTTATGGACAGTCCTGTTATCAAACTGGAGAACGTTTGGAAGAAGTATCAACTTGGCAAAGTAGAACTTACAGTCCTTAAGGGGATAGACCTGCAGATTAATGCAGGTGATTTTATGAGTATAATGGGACCTTCGGGTTCTGGCAAATCAACCTTGATGTATATTGTCGGCTCTTTGGATGCTCCGACCAAAGGAAGGGTTTTTTTAGACGGCAAGGATATCTCTAATTTTTCAGAGGATCAATTGGCTGCAGTGCGAGGAAGAAAAATTGGCTTTGTCTTTCAGCAGTTTAATCTCCTTTCTAATCTAACTGCCTTGGAGAACGTTGCCCTCCCTATGTTTTTTCAGGGGAAAAGGGAGCCAGAAAGAAACAGAAGGGGAAAAGAACTATTAGATATGGTTGGTTTAAAAGAGAGATCAGGCCACAGGCCCCCGGAACTTTCCGGAGGAGAGCAGCAGAGAATAGCCATTGCTCGCTCTTTGGCCAATGATCCTGAAATTATCGTGGCAGACGAGCCTACGGGCAATTTGGATTCTGTCACCGGTAAAAAAGTTATGGAAATTTTAACAGACCTTCATCAGAGGGAGGGCAAAACCATAGTTGTTGTTACTCATGATCCAAAGATTGCAAACTACAGCAAGAACATAGTCAACATTAAAGACGGAGAGATACTCTCTAATCACCATACAGCAGAAAAATATCTATGGAAAAAACGATCCAATACCTAAAAATAGCAGCCAAGAACCTAAGGACCAGACCTCTAAGAAGCTGGCTGACTATAATAGGGGTGGTTATAGGGGTCTTTTTAGTAGTCTCTTTGCTCTCTCTTACAGAGGGGCTGAAAAATGCGATTATGAAGGAACTTCAAATGATAGGAAAAGACCTTGTGATTGTAATGCCCGGGGAGATGACAAATTTTGCCACTACCTTTGCGGGGGGCCTAGAGCTTTCAGACGAGGATCTGGGGGCCATTAGGAACGCGGAGGGAGTAAAAAGCGTTTTGCCTTTGAATTATAAGGGGAAATCAGTCAGATACGAAGGGGAAAAGAAAACAGTTTTTCTCAACGGCATTCCTCTTGACGAAAAAGGATTGGATGTGCTGGTTTCTGATATGGGTTGGACCCTTACAGACGGGGAATGGCCCAACGCAGGGAAAAGGGAAATAGTTTTGGGGAATTATGTTTCTCGAGATATTTTTCCAGGGCTGAAAGTGGGAGACCGTGTGATCATAGACGGCAAAGATTTTAAAGTGAAAGGGGTTCTTCGTTCTTTAGGCAATAAACAAGACGACACCTCTATTACCGTAGATCTTTCTGTGTTCCAAGATATTACCGGAGAAAGGAAGGGTGCCAAACAGGCTTTAGCCAAAATTCAAGCCGGATATGCGACAGAGAAGGTAGTGGAGAATATAGAAGATAGTTTAGAAGAAACTAGAAAAAGAAAAAGAGGAGAAGACCTCCCCTCTTTTACCGTCTTAACTTCAGAAAAAGTTGTTGATATTGTGGGTAATATTATAGGGATGATTCAGGCTGCAGTTTTCGGGCTGGCCTCCATTGCTATTTTAGTAGGGGGCATAGGCATCATGAATACTATGTATACTTCAGTCAGGGAGAGAATAAGAGAAATAGGAGTGATGAAGGCTGTCGGAGCCCAAAATAGAACCATTCGCCTTATCTTCCTTTTTGAAGCGGGGATAGTTGGTTTAATAGGAGGAATAGGGGGCGTTGCTTTGGGCATTGGATTAGCGAAAGGAATAGAACTTTATTTTGTACTAAACCCCGTATTTTTGATTAAAGCCTCTGCCAGCCCCTGGCTTATCTTGTTCGGACTATTTTTCTCTTTTGCCATAGGATGCCTCTCCGGTTATTTGCCGGCTAGATCTGCGGCTAAACTAAATCCGGTGGATGCTTTGCGTTATGAATAAAAAAGAGATAAACTCGTAGGCAGAAAGCCCATTGTTCTTTAAAAAAAGAAAGGATGAGAGATGAAGAAAGGGTTTAGAAAAAGGCGCCAAAGGCCGGTCAATCCAAGCGATCTTCGGGGTCCTATTTTTGAATGGAAAATTCCTGACGGCAGGCAGATTACGGTGTGTGTAAGGAAAAAAGGGACCAAGGGGGGCCATTTTCACAAAGGAGAGGATCCCTCTAAGGATCCGGAAAGGATTTTTGTAGCCGAAGGAAAGATGGAGATTGTCCTCTCTCGGGAGGAGAAAACAACGCGCATTGTTTTGAAGCAGGGGGATAGCATAGACATATATCCTTTTATCCGCCACTCTTTTACATTTTTGGAGGATACAATTGTATTGGAATACCGCGCTAATTATTTTGATAAAAATCGCTCTGACACTTATCCTCTTTAATCTTCTAAAACCGGCCGCACAGCCGGTTTTTTTATTCTGAGAATATGATATTGTATAAAGAGATAATATGATTCAAGGTCGGGAATAAAAAGTTAATAAAAACTATTTTTATGCCAGAAGAAGAAAGCAAAACATCTCAAGAGTCCTCCTCGGGGGGGACAAATAACAACATGGTGGCGATCTTAAGTTATCTTGGCGTTCTCTGTTTGGTTCCCTTGATCGCTGTGAAAGATAATGATTTTGTTCAATATCACGCAAAGCAAGGCCTGACTCTTTTTATAGCAGAGATTGCTACTATGCTTGTTGGCTGGATTCCTCTTATCGGCTGGTTGGTAGGATTTGTAGCCTGGATATTATGGGTTATCCTTTCCATTATAGGGATAACGAACGTAGTCAATAAAAAGAAGAAACCGCTTCCTGTTATCGGTGGTTTAGCCAAGAGTCTTTTTAAGAGCTAAAGGTCGTAAAAATAAAAAGAGATCTTTATTTATGAAAGAAACTTACGTAAAAACTTTAGGGCTGTTTTTACTGGGACTTTTGTTTTTAGCAGGAAACTCCGCTAATGCTGCTTCGATTCCGGAAGGAGGGAGCGGCTTCGAAGAAGCCGCATCTATTGAACCCGGAGAATACGAGGACTTTAATATTGAAGGAGATGAAGAACTCTACTATAAACTGAACGTAAAGGCGGGCCAAGAGGCAAGGGCTGGTTTTCAGTATAAATGCCATCCCGACGCGTCCAGATATCATTATTACGACATGGTTTGGGGTTTGTACAATTCAGATAGAGCCGCAGTGGCAACGGATAGTTTTCTGGTAGATTGCAACAGCAGCGAGTTTAATTCAAGCGAAATTGCATGGATGCCCAATTCTGATCAATCAGAATACGAGTATTATTTGAAAATTGGATGTGAAAAGCCGGGAGTGGGCGTGACCATAAAAGGGTTAAGCATTTCTGCCACTGATTATTATGACGCCCAATCCCAGACCGATGCTGGAGATTCTATTACTGGCGCCACGGGTGTAGAGTTTGGAGAATACGAAGGAGCGCTTTCTGGGGAGTTAGGTTCTGACAAAAAAGACGTTTATAGGGTTCCAGTCGGATCAGATAAAACTCTATCTGTCAGGCTTGTCCCTCCGACTGATGAAATCCTAGAAGTGGCTGTCTTAAACTCGGATAGGAAGGAGATCAGAAAAGAGAGGTCAGCCAACAAAGGAGCCGTAGTTGAGAATAATGCCCCAATTTATGCGGGTGGTGATTACTACGTCTCTGTTTCCTGTAGGGAATATCCTGAATGTGCCGGCGTAACAGAGTATAGTCTGTCCATTGAGGAAAAGGAAGGGATTTCAGAAGCGCTTAAAGAAGAAATACCTCCCTCAGAAGGGGGAATGCCTTCTGTGCCAGAAGATATAGGGGAAATGACTCGGCAGATGCAAGAGAGCGGGGAAAAAGCCAGCGAAGCCCTAAAGGAGGGAATCAGGGGACTGATCTACTATATTGTCTTACCGATCGCAGGCGGCATAGTCTTTCTGATTGTGATAATCATAGTAGTGGTGGTTGTTCTGAAAAAGAGAGGAGGCGATAAGGGTGAGGGAGAAGGAACGACGGATAAGGAAGAATAGGTTTTAAGGAAAGAACCTAGAAAAGCCCGGGGCTCTCCCCGGGCTTTTGTGTCCAGGTTCAGAAAAACATAATACGTCTCTAAACTTGTAAAATGTTTTCCGCGGAGGTCCGCGGAGGACGGGCCTCTGCGATTTTTGTGAGAGGTTTTGTGGGAGGTTTGTGGGAGGCCCGTCCTCCCACATTTTTTTGGATACTATCATATGAACCAGTGCATTCTGTGCAGAAGATGAGATACATAGGTAACACCCCTGTTTTACCAAAAACTGGTAAAAT
>CAYZKD010000017.1:0-12179 GCA_964479375.1 uncultured Candidatus Saccharibacteria bacterium
ATTGTAGTTTCAGCAAGTACAGCAGGTAGAGTTTTAAAAAAGAAAGGTCTGATCGACAAGAAAAAATCAAAGAAAAGAAGTCATGCTGCCAAACGTCCCAGAAAGAGGTTTCCGAGAGGATTTAAGATACATTCAGAGGGTGATATGGTTCAAATGGATACAAAGCACATTACTTTAATTGGTGGCAGAAAGATATATCAATTTACAGCCATAGATGTTTTAACTAAACGAAGAGTTTTGAAATATTATTCTTCGCTTGCATCGGCAAATGGCGCTGCGTTTCTGCAGCATTGCATAGCCAGATTCCCGTTTGTGATCAGGGACATCCAGACAGATAACGGGCCTGAATTTCTTAAAGATTTTGAAAAATCGTGCAAAGACTTGGACCTGCCCCACTACTTCATTGAGCCAAGACATCCAAAACAAGACACCTATGTTGAAAATTCGCACGGGTCTGATGAAAATGAATTTTACCGGCAAGGAAAAATTGGATGCACCCTGGAGGTTATGCAGAAGAGGCTGGATGAATGGGAATACATTTGGAATTACATTCGGCCGCATGAAGCGTTAGGATACCTTACGCCGAACGAATATTCAAACAAATACAAAGTCGAGATTTTACCAACTAAAAATGTTATCGTTTTACAGGCCTAGGGTGGATACTATCTATCTGAACCTGGACAGAGTTAACACAAAAAAACAAAAATTCCAAAAAATTATAAAATAATTGCGGAGGACGGACCTCCCACAATTTAGTGTTGCGAAGATAATGGTGGACCCAGGGAGATTTGAACTCCCGACCTCCTCGCTGCCAGCGAGGCGCTCTGCCAGCTGAGCTATGGGCCCCTATAAATTATTTTGGGAATTTGAATTAGTTCTATAAAAGTGTCAGCCGAGAAATAAATAATACAACATACTTCCTTGTAGTCTTTTTTTCTTGAAATTTTGCCCTTGGTCCTAGGATCAACCCTGCTTTTATGAAACTGCGTTAAGGAAATTCCCGTAACTTTTGACCAAAAACGTTCTAAATTTTTAATATCTTGATCTGCACGGAACTGAAGGGTGCAACGAAATTTACTCTCATCAATCTTATAACAATATCGGAGTAGGTTGAGGAATAAAGATATTATAAAGGGATCAGGATTACCGAAACGAAGAGAACCATTTTGTGTCTTTGCTCCCTCCCTTAAGTAAAGCGCTGCCAACACAGTTTTTGCAACATCTCTATTTTTTAATATTTTAGAAAGATGTTTGTTTTTCCCCCAAATTGTCTGGAGATGTTCTCTTCTTCTGATTTGGTTAACAATCCTCGCGGCTTCTCTTCCTTCCCAGTATTATCTACCGTTAGTTTCCGTATTTTCTCATAGTAACCCTTCGGTAGATTGACGTGCCGACACCAAAACGAGAGAGTGCTTTTGGGAATAGGGATTTTTAGCGCCTTCTGAATCTCAGAATATGTTTTCCCTTGTTTTCTAAGGTTTTGTACTTTTTCTCTCAAATTTCCCTTCATAAATTATTGTACCCGAGAACTACTTACTGTTCAAGGAAGAAAAAATGAAGGAGTAGTGTTGATTTTTTTACCAACACCACTCCTCCTGATCTGCTGTTTTAAGGAGAAGATCTGTCAGTTTATTCGTCAGAACTTCTTCATTTTCTGAAATGTCTAGCCGGACAACCTCGCCAATATTTACTTTTATCCGCTCTCTGAAATCGGGCCAGCTGAACAGCTTTTCCCGGGTTCCTGGCATAAACCTGTCTGTCCCCTCCACCCAGATGGGAAGAACATCAGGATTATACTTTTTCAGAAGCCAAGTGGCCCCTCTTCGCAGATTTCTTACTCTTTTACCTGTCTTGCTGTAAGTAAAATCATTACCCTTAAAGGTTCTTCCGCCCTCTGGATAATAGATTATTATCTTATGAGAGTTAAACACCCCCTTAATTTTATTCGAAGAACTTACAGAAAAGCCAGTTTCTCTGTCAATTGAAATGAGAACAGGTCTCATCCAGAAAAAGTACCAAGGCTCGTAAAAATTCCTCTTGTCGGGCACACTAAAAGGTATGTGCCTGAAAGGATGGAAGAGATAGTACTTAAAAAAAAGGATGGGGATTAAAAAGGTCTCAAAAATAGCCGGATGGTTAGAAACCACCAGCAAACCGCTATTGGGCCTGGGAATTCTTTCTTCGCCCCACACCTTTATGATTCCAAGAATGCGAGCAATCAGAAACAAAATTCCCATAAAAACTCCTGCGGGATAAGTAAACAAGACAAACACAATCTTCTCTTTTTTTGTCATGTCTTTCTCCTTTTAAAAGAACTTTTCTTAAATATACTTCATTTTTCGGATAATTTCAAGAAAAAAGGCTAGATATTCATTATCTAGCCCTGTTTTTTGTTAATATTGCGCTTCTTCTACATTTACGAGATCCAGCATAGTAAACCGGAAGTTGGCCTGAAGGGCCTGTGCCCTGGTATATGACCTGTCACCATCTGGCAGAGCCGGCAGATTTCCTACCTGGAAAACAACAAGTGAGTCCCCTGCTTTAAGCGTGAACTTGGGAGGATCGTCTTGGGTCGGTATAACGATTCCAAAAAGCGTCTCAAGTACTTTTAATACGGAATGGTAATGATGCCCGAAAGAAAAAATAGTCTTGTCTCCCCCCTCAACAAATTCCTTCATCTCAGCCGGAGTTAGATCTTTCTTCCAGACAGTAAATTTTCCGGAAGGAAACATGCCACTTGCCAATTTAGGAGCGCAACATTTCATCTTGTCTCCTTTCTTCTGACGATTTTTAAGGTTCTTGTGTTGTTCTATTATGCCTTTCTTTGTTAAGTCTGTCAATATGTTATATATATCTACATCATTCTGGACTTTTGAAAATTTAGTGCCCGTTACACATAACTCTATTTTAAGAAATCATTGCAAGCAACGGCAAATCCCTTTATTCTAAATCTAATTCGTATGATTTTCATTACAACACTCTAAACTCCCGTAAAATCCAGAATGTGTTTGAACTTATGAAAATGTGCCCCCACTAGGACTCGAACCTAGACTAATAGCTTAAAAGGCTACTACTCTGCCATTGAGTTATGGGGGCGAATTATAGTCCTTGTTTCTTAAGTTCTTCTAAAAGGTCCTTTTGTTTTTTATTGATTTTCTTAGGCGTTTCTATCTTCATCTTTACATAAAGATCTCCCCTTCCATAACCTGAAAAATGAGGAATTCCCTTTCCTGATAATCTGAACACTCTTCCGGAAGAAGTCCCTTTAGGAATTTTTAAATCAATATTTTTCCCATCCAGAGTGGTAATTTCTATTTTCCCGCCCAATGTGGCTTTGGAAAAGGGAATGCTACAAACAGCATAGAAATCATCTCCCCTCCTGTCAAATTCAGGATGACTCTTAACCAAGATTCTAATATAGAGATCTCCTGGCTTTCCTCCTCTTTTACCCGCCCCTCCCTTTCCTTCTATTTTTATCAACTGGTTGTTATCTACTCCAGAAGGAATAAAGAAACTAATCTTTTCTTCTTCTTTTATTCTCCCCTCTCCTTTGCAGACATTACAGGGCTTTTCCGGGATCTTACCTTCTCCATGGCATTCAGGACAAATAGACCATTGGGTAAAAGATCCCAGAAAGCTTCTTCTGATTCTCTGAACCTGACCCGTTCCCCTGCAGGCGTAGCACTCGTTAACCTTGCTCCCGGGCTCGGCCCCCGCGCCTCGGCATCTTTTGCATTGAGTAAACTTCTTTAAATTAATCTCTTTATTAACCCCTGTCAATACATCTTTCAAGGAAATCCAGACATCCACTCTAATGTCTTCCCCCTTATTTGGATCCTGCCTTTTCCCTTTTCCAAATCCAAAGATCTCTCCAAAAATATCCCCCAATCCTTCATCCCCAAAATCAAAGTTAATATCGGGCTCTCCTTGGTTGAAATTGGACCAAAACCAGTTAGCATCTCCTCCCTGATTAGAAGCGCCTTCAAAGGTTTGGCCGAATCGGTCATACTGGGCTCTTTTCTGGTCGTCAGAAAGTACCCGATAGGCCTCATTTATCTCCTTAAAGGTCTTAGCATCCCCTCCTTTGTGAGGGTGATGCTTATGGGCTAACCGGTGAAATGCTTTCTTGATTTCTTCCTTAGAGGCGCCTTGTGCAACGCCTAAAATCTTGTAGTAGTCTTTGGCCATAAATCTTTACTTTTCCTGATAGTCCCCCTCTTCGGGCTTTCCGTCATCATTCTTCTTGTCTTGATCTTTTTCCTGCTGGTCCTGTCCTTCCTGATTGGCTTTATAGAGATCTGCTCCCGCTTTCTGAATTACTGCAGACAACTCAGAGGTTTTGTTTTTAATCTCCTCTATATTATCACCATCTTTCACTTTTTTCAATTCCTCTATTTTATCTTCTATCTCTTTCTTTTTACTCTCCTCTATTTTGCCTCCTACGTCCCTAAGAGTTTTTTCTGTAGTATAAATCATGGTGTCTGCTGCGTTCCTGACCTCAATAACCTCTTTTTTATTTTTGTCCTCTTCTGCATGAACTTCTGCCTCCTTTTTAACTTTTTCTATCTCCTCCTCTGACATGCCAATAGATCCCTCTATCTTAATTGACTGGCTTTTGCCCGAAGCCTTATCTTTGGCCGAAACATTCAAAATACCATTTTCATCGATATCAAAAGTCACCTCGATCTGGGGAGCTCCCCTTGGCGCGGGAGGAATGCCGTCTAGAATGAACTTGCCCAAGCTCTTATTGTCTTTGGCCATAGGTCTTTCGCCCTGCAGAACATGAACCTCTACTGAAGTCTGGCTGTCTGCTGCTGTAGAAAAAACCTGCTTTTTCTCTGTAGGATAAGTTGTATTCTTGGGAATAAGAATGGTATTTACTCCTCCAAGGGTTTCAATCCCCAAAGAAAGAGGCGTAGCGTCCAACAAGAGCACTTCCTTGGCATCTCCTTTAAGAATTGCACCCTGAATGGCAGCCCCTACTGCCACCACCTCATCAGGATTAATGGAGGTGTTGGGCTCTTTGCCTCCGACTATCTTTTTTACTGACTCCTGAATAGCAGGCATCCTTGTCTGCCCCCCCACCAGAACAATCTCTTCAATGTCTTTGGCTTCAAGGTTCGCCTCCTTTAGGGTTTGCTTCACAAGATTGCTGGCCTTTTCTATGTAATCTGAGACCAGATTTTCAAACTCGGGTCTGGTTAGTTTGTGCTCTAGGTGTTTGGGTCCCGATGCGTCTGAGGTTATAAAAGGAAGATTTATGGTTGTCTCTTGGGCAGTGGATAACTCTATTTTGGCCTTTTCTGAAGCCTCTTTGATTCTCTGAAGGGCCAATTGATCTTGGGATAAATCAATACCTTGATCTTTCTTGAACTTATCCACCAGCCAATCCATTATCTTTCTGTCAAAGTCCTCACCTCCCAAGTGGCTGTCTCCTCCAACGCCCACTACTTGAACAGTGTCTGGATCTTTCTGGACATCAAGAATGGAAATGTCAAAAGTGCCCCCTCCAAAGTCGTAAACCAGAATCTGCTGATTATCTTTCTTAGTCAGTCCGTAAGCCAAAGCTGCAGCTGTGGGTTCGTTAAGAACCATTTTTACATTTAATCCCGCAATCTCTCCTGCCACGCGAGTGGCTTTTCTTTGGGAATCGTCAAAATAGGCAGGACAAGTGATGATTACGCCCTCAATCTTTTCATTTAAGCGCTTTTCAGCATCCGTTTTCATCTTCTGCAATACCATTGCAGAAATCTCAGGGGGCTTATACCATTTATCTTCCATTTTTACCTCGACACCCCCGTCTTTTGCCTCTCTCATATTATAAGGAAGAACCTTTTTGTCTTCTTTCGCCTGAGAATCGGAAAATCTTCTTCCTATTAATCTTTTAATTGCGAAAATAGTGTTCTCGGGGTTTGTTATCTGCTGCCTTCTGGCCAGCACTCCAACCACTCTTTCTCCATTTTTATTTACAGCAACAACAGAGGGGGTGGTTCTATTTCCCTCTTCGTTTTCAATAACCTTAGGTTCCCCACTTTCCATAACAGCCATTGCTGAAAATGTGGTACCCAAATCAATACCTAATATTTTTCCCATTTTATCGGACAAGCCCGCAGATTTAATGCAGAAAAGCACTATCTGCGGGCTAAAAAACTACTTTTTATTTTTTATTTTTATCTTTCTTCCCCTTTTTTCTTTCTCAACGGGCTTGGCTTTGGGCATCTTTATAGTAAGAACGCCCTTGTCATAGCTGGCTTCAGATTTGTCGTCTTTTACTTCTACGGGCAAAGGGGTAACCCTCCTGTAGAAGCCCCTGCTGAATTCTCTTCTGTAATAGCCTTTTTCTTCCTTTTTCTCTTCCTTCTCTGTCTTGGCTTCTATCTTTAAGACATTGTCTTTGATTTCAATTTCAACGTCTTCGGGCTTAATGCCTGGCAGTTCTGCTTCGGCCACTACATCATCCTTGGTTTCGTAAACGTTTAATTTCGGAGAGATTACTCCGCTTTCTTTTTCTGCTGGTTCTAGAGCCTCAAAAAAGTTTTCGAGGTCTCTGAACGGTCTCCATGGCACAAGAGGCATATTAATTTGTTTAGCAATCAAATCGACTGCTAAAAGTTAAACTGACTTGCATTGACCTTTTTATTTTGTAACTTTTACCTGAGCGGGCCTTAAAACCCTATCCCCTATTTTATATCCTTTTCTGATCTCCTCTGCAACAATACCGGATTCTTTTCCTTCTGTCATTTCTACTGCTTCGTGAAGGGCGGGGTCAAACTCTTTTCCCAAAGACTCTATCTCTTCGACGTTCATCCTGTTAAAGAAGGCCTCAATCTGCTTTCCGACTCCCAAAATCCCCTTTACCCAGCCGTTTTCCCTTTCTTTTTTCGGGATTGCCTTCTCGGCCAAATAGATGTCATCTAAAACTCCTATCAGCTCCTTTATTATCTTTTTTCTCTCATATCTGGCAATATCCGCCATTCTCCGATCCTCTTCCTTTTTATAGTTTAAGAAATCGGCCCTAGCCCTTTTCCATCCTTTTAAATATTCGTCTCTCTCTTTTTTATATTTTTCAATATTTGCTTTTTTCTTTTCCATTATTAGAAATCTTCGAATAAACTTATCAAATAATTCATTATATTAATATTTTTGTCATAAGCCATTCTATTGGGACCCAAAACCGCAATTACTCCTTCTTCTTTATCTGGAAACCAGCTCTTTGTTATTATTAAACTGACGTCTTTTGAGCCAAGCACCGATTTTTCTCTTCCTATAAAGACATCAACCTTGCCAGACAAGGAAATATCTTCAAATTTCTCCGTAAGGGACTTGGCCTCTCTCACAAAAATGTTTCTAAATGATTTTTCCTCAAACTCTGGAATGTGGAATATTTCCTCCCAACCGTCTTCCCAAACAAGCCCCCGCTTCAAAAGGCAAGACATCACCAAACCGCAGGAACTAGAAGCCAAAAACCTGGTGGTTAGTTCTGCAAACCTGAAAACATCCTGCTCTGCCCCTTTCGGCTGTTTAAATTGGAGACAAGGCGCATCATCCTGAAAATTACTATCCGAGAAACTGTCTACAAAGAACCTGTATCCCTTGTTCGTAGGAACTCTTCCTGAGGAAGTATGGGGCTGTTTTAAATAACCCTCTTTGGTAAGCTTCTGCATTTCCCCCCTTACGGTCGCGGGACATACATCAAGATCATAGCTTTTTTGAAGATGTTTAGATCCTACCGGCTTGGCGGTGCTAATATATTCTTTAATTAGAGTATTCAATAGTCTCTCTTGTCTTTTGGTGGGACTCATATTAGTATTTTAAAAAATTAGCACTCAGATGTCAAGAGTGATATTTTCCACACAAAAGAGTTTTTATATTCTTTTTTTTCTGGTAAAATATAGAAATGAGCAAAAAGACATTAATAATACTTCTAGCCATTCTGGTTATAGCCTCTTTTTTCAGGTTCTGGCAACTGGATAAAATACCCCCCGGTCTTTATCCTGACGAAGCCATGAACGGAAACAACGGCCTGGACCTACTTTACAAGGGAGACTTCCGTATTTTCTACCCAGAAAACAACGGAAGAGAAGGCCTTTTTGTGTGGCTTTTGGCTCTTTCTTTTTGGATATTCGGACCCTCTTTGTGGAGCATAAAGGCAGTTTCAGCTCTTGCCGGCACCATGACTGTGCTGGGAACCTTTCTTCTTACTAAAGAAATTTTTAAACTTACCGAAAAGAGCAAAGAACAGATAACAAAGATCGCCCTTTCCGCCTCTTTCTTAACAGCAATCTCTTTTTGGCATGTTAACTTTTCTAGAATAAATTTTAGGGCTATTCTTATCCCCCTCATTCTAACCTTTGGATTTTATCTTTTATTCCGCGCCTTCGACAAAGAAGCCTTAAGTCCAAAGAACATTGCCACTCTAGCTGCCTCCGGTATTCTTTTCGGATTAGGTTTTTACACATATATCTCCTATAGATTCATAGTTCTTTTAGGCCCCTTAACCCTATTCCTTTTTGGGCTGATTACTAAAAAAAAGAGCTTCTTTAAATTATCGCTTCTTCTCGTTATTTTCATATTCTTAACTGCCTTGCCTCTGGGCGTTTATTTTTTAAAAAACCCAGGAGATTTTTTCGGAAGAGCCACCGGAGTTTCAGTATTATCTCACGAAACCCCGCTTTTAAAATTAGGAGAATCTTTATTTTCCCATTTGGGAATGTTTAACATACGGGGAGACGGAAACTGGCGCCACAACTACGCGGAAGAGCCTCTTTTGCTGTGGCCCGTAGGCCTAATCTTTTTGCTGGGAGTTTTCTTTTCTGTTAAAAACACAGTTCTGTCTGTTAAACAAAAACAACGCCGCTCTCTCCTCCCTTATTGTTTTTTAATATCTTGGTTCTTAATAATGCTTGTTCCCGGTTTTTTAAGCGCCGAGGGCATCCCTCACTCCCTAAGAGTAATCGGCGCTATTCCTCCTGTATATATTATGGCAGGAATGGGGTTTGCCTGGCTATCGAAAAAACTGGGGGAGTTTAAACTTAATTTTAGATCAGTTGCTTTCTATCTGCCTGTTGCAATTTTCCTAATAGTTTTGACTTTTGCTCAGTTTAACAAATACTTCTTTGACTGGGGCAAAAGAGAAGAAGCAGAACACGCTTTCTCCAAAAACTATGTCTCTTTGGGAAAATACCTTAACTCTCTCCCTGAAGATTGCGAGAAGGTGGTTGTAGTAAATGCTGCTGGCGTACCCGTTCCCTACCCCAACGGCATTCCCATGCCAGCCCAAACTCCGATATTTATAGAAAGATCAAAGTATGTTCAAAAAAGAAGTGAATATATATTGCCAAAAGAAACAGAAAAAATTAAAATATCACAAAGGTCCCTTGTTATAACCTTAATGAAGCCCGAGGAAAAACTTTTTAACAAACTTGTTTCCCAATTTCCTCACGCAGAACAAATTAAAAAACAGGAAATTTGGGCTTTAATAATAAATAATTAAAGCATTATGTCTAATCGCCTTACTTTTATAATCGCTTTTCTTTTATTAGCATTCGCTTTTACAATTTCACTCTTAGGAATCAAGAATGATTCCTTAACTATGGATGAACTGGCTCATCTCCCTTCCGGCTATTCCTACTTAAGCCAGCAGGACATGAGATTAAATCCCGAGCACCCGCCCCTTCTTAAGGATTTTTCAGCCGTTCCTCTTTTGTTTATGGAAGGGATAAACTTTCCCGAGGACTCTTATGCTTGGCAGGAAAAAGTCAACGGCCAGTGGGATTTCGGAAACGAGTTTCTGTATAAAAGAGGGAATCCCGCAGAAAAAATGGTTTTTTGGGGCAGAATTCCCATGCTTTTGGTTTTAATTGTTTTAGGGCTCTATCTCTTTCTCTGGACTAGAAAACTTTTCGGCAACAAGGCCTCTCTTTTGGCTCTCTTCCTGTTTTCTTTCTCCCCCACCTTTTTGGCTCACGGCCCCCTGGTTACCACAGACATAGGGGCTGCGGCCGGAGCATTTGTGGCCACCTTTTATTTTGTTAAATATTTAAAAGAAAGCACCAAAAAAAATCTAGTTTTCGCGGGTATTGCTTTGGGAATTGCCCAACTCTTAAAATACTCTTTAATTCTTTTGTTTCCTTTCTTCGGAGTCTTATTGCTTGTCTGGAGCGCAATAAACTCTGCCCGTTTTAGAGAATTCCTTGCAATATTTGGGAAATACCTACTGCGCTTTGTCCTAATCGTGGCCCTGGCTTTCGTTGTCATTTGGATTGTTTATATCTTCCATACCTATAACCTTCCTTCTGAGAAACAAGTAGCAGATAGCGAGGCTATCCTTTCCTCTTTTGGAAGCAGAATCGCTGCTGATACAATTGTCTGGATGGCAGATAAACCAGCATTAAAGGGGATAGGTCATTATTTTCTCGGACTATTTATGGTGCTCCAAAGGGCTTCCGGAGGAAATACAGGTTATTTCCTCGGCGAAGTGGACAGGATAGGATGGAAATCCTATTTCCCTGCGGTCTATCTGATTAAAGAAACAGTGGCTTTCCATGTTCTGGGCATAATAGCCTTTCTTTACGCCATCTACCTGATTAAAAAACCTTTGTGGGTTAATCCCCAGAAAAGAGTTGTGTTCTGGCTAAAAAACCATTTTGCAGAATTCAGCCTTCTTTTATTTATTGCTATTTACTGGACTACAAGCCTAATAAGCAACCTTAATATTGGGGTAAGGCATCTCCTGCCCATTTTTCCCCCGACTATGCTTTTGACAGCCGGCATGATAGCCAAAGGACTGTCTCTTCGTCACAGAAAGATTAAATTACTTGGCCTTGCCTGGCTTTTAATATGGCAGGCCTATTCTGTTACCTCTGTTTTTCCCCACTTTCTTGCTTATTTCAACGAAATAGCAGGAGGACCCGATAAGGGGCACCATTATGTTGTAGATTCTAATCTTGACTGGGGCCAAGATCTGAGAAGATTAAGTTCCTGGGTGGAGGGCGCCAGAATAGACAAAATACATCTAGACTATTTTGGCGGTGCCGATCCCAAATATTATCTTGGAAAAAAGTATGCCCCGTGGTCGGGGCAGAACGACCCCTCAGAACTTCCGGAGAACAGCTATCTTGCGGTTTCCGCCACCCTTCTCCAAGGAGGAAGGGGGAAGCCAGGGCCTGGATTCCTAGAAGATCCCGCTGGATATTACAACTGGCTCAACAGATACCAGCCAGTAGAAAAAATTGGATATTCCATCTTTGTTTACCGCATTGACTAGTTTCTCAGGGCCTTGTAGAAAATTTTCTCTGGGAACCTAAGATCAATGTATTCAAGGTCCTTTCTTTCGGGTCTGGAAATCTCTTCCTTAAGGACTAAAACAAGATTGGAAGCCTGGACAGAAATATTGCCCTCTGAATCAAAATAGGCCTCCCATCCTTCTTCTGTCTTTATGATTACCTTAGGATAAGAAATCGAAAACTCCCTAATCTCAATCCCCTCATCTGATAATTCAGAGCTTATCTCCAAAATATCTTTAAGAAGCTTTTTCCCCACAGCCTCTTCTCCAAGAGAGACTTCTCTGCTTCCTTTAACAACAGGTTTTTTGCTTTCTTCGGTTTCTTCAAAAACAATACCTTCCTTGTCTATAAAAAAATTATCTTCTTGGAAAACCCAGGTAGCTGCAGGAATTCTTTCTTCGACCCTGACCTCGAGAGTAGAAGGAAGATTCCTTTTAACGGTTATTTTAGAAATTATAGGAAAGGATTTTTTTATCTCTTCTCTCATCTGGTAGAACCCGTCAAAGAAAATACTTTCAGAAGAAAGAAATAATATTTTAGTTTTTATGTGTTTTTCCGTAATCTCTATTATTTCTTCTGGGGAGGTCTTAAAATTCCCGGCTGTCTTAATTTCTTTTATTTGAAAAATAGGAGAAAAGACAAAAAGGTAACAAAGGCCGGCAGACAACGCAAGGATTAATAAAATAATCCAGAAAAGGCGGGATTTGAATATGGATTTTCTTTTCTTCGTTCTAAATGATTTCCTGTATCCTTGCTTTTTCTTTTTCATAATTATTTCTTAATTATGGCGATTACTCTGTGTCGGAAAAAAGACGTAAGAAACCGAGAGGTTTCTTAAACCGGGTGTCAGGGTAATTGCCTTTTTCATAATTTCTTAAATTATGGCAATTACCC
>CAYZKD010000018.1:0-11172 GCA_964479375.1 uncultured Candidatus Saccharibacteria bacterium
ACTCATTTTGAAAATCCACAAAATCAACATCGTATCTCAATGATTTTTCTTTTCCCAGTTCCTGAAAATCAGTTGTAAATTGTTTTAGTGACATAGTTATTTTTGAATACAATGTTGAAAAAATATCATTGCCAAATTTAGCATTGTCCGAGCATTTTTTTCTGTTGCATATTCTTTTTTTGGATGAGCTGTACTGGTTTCTTGTCTTTCTTTAGCAAAAATGGATTCCATATTATCAAAAATCTGTCTAGTAAATGAGTCATTACCTATTAACCCTTTCTTTTGTGCCCCTATGATTAGTTGAGAAATGTTTCCTTTCCCCGTTTTCCCATTATTTAAAATCTGCAAAAATGCTTGGATTGCTGAAGTTGTATTTGTAACACTATTACTGTACCCCTGCGGCGTATTTTTTCTATATTCGGAAAAACTATCTTCCAAAAGGTTATTTACTTCTTTCCATTTATTGTCTGATAAATAATCTAAAACTGGTTTATAAATTTCTTCCATTATTTTGGAATCTTGACGTGGCACAAAGCTACCTCTTGTTAAATAATATTTAACGCCAAATTGTATAAAGACTTCATTTAGATCTTCTGAAAATTTGTCAAATACTTCCCACCTCCATTCAAGTGTTCTTTTTTTAAATTCGTTATTATTCTCATGTTCATTACGCCTTGGCTCCCTATCATTCCTTTCTAAAACAATTAACCTTGCGTATAACGAGAGAAGTTCTAAAACTACATTTACGCTTTGCGTAGAAAAAATTTCATAAAAATCATAGCATGCTGAATTAAGCTTACCATCTTCCAAAAAATTACGAGCGTATGACTTAGCCTTATATTTTAAGTTTATTATTTGAATTGATTTTACGACTCTTGTTAGTTTATTATCTTTTTCGTCATAATCACCAAAAAACTTATAATTACATCTTTTGTTACTGTATGAAAAATCTTGATGCAATCTATCTTTCTCAAAAAAGTGCCATTCAAGATATTTCCACATTAAATATTTATCATCACTAGACAAGTCCCTCCAATCACGAAAACCAAAATCAGGCGATAATTCACCTTTTGCTTCTTTTTTAATTTCACTCCAAAGTTTAAACATATTATTAGTCCCACTCAATTTTTCGCATATAGTCCAACGCTGTTTTCATGATTCCGTCATCAATTAAAACCTCTCCTTTGTCGTTTGTTCGGAAAAGTTCGTTAGGCCTTGGTTTTTCGCCGCGCCTAGTACGCTTGTAGCCCACATTTTCCACTTCTCCCATAAAAATTTTGTAATTGAGTTCTTTTGCTACCTCTCCAAACACCCACCAAGTATTTACAAACCTAAAAATATCTTTGGTCTCGTTGTCGTATTTGCAAAGCTCTTTCAACTCATCTTGATATTTTTCTATAAGTTCTTTGGCGGAAAGTTTTTTGTCGTCTTCTTCGATATAATCTTTAAGCATTCTTGCTAAAATTTTTCTTTCCCCCGGCTCTTCCAAGTTTTTAATTGACGGCAATTTACTTCGGTCTTTACAGTCAATATGTACCGCAAGTAAATTTTTGCATCGAGTTCTGAGCGTGCTCCATTCGTTTGAATATTTACTCCAAAGCTTATTCCATTCTTGGATTTCCGGTCTTGTTTTCTTTTGCGCAAAAAGCAAGCTGGTTTTTGTAGAAGTAAATGGTTCAAAAGTAAGTTGGGGCAAACTCACTACTGCTTTTACTTTAAAATACTTATAAATAAACAAGCGGATGCATTTGTTTTCCGTGGTGTCAAAAACGCTTTCAGGTAAAACGGCCCCGATTCGACCGTTTGGTTTGAGTAGCTGATACCATCTTTCTATAAAAAGATTTTCCGAATTCTTTTTATCTCCAAAAATAAACTCGTCAGAGAGATGTTTTTTGGTTTCGTTATCTAACTCAACACTAAAGGGCGGATTGGTAACAATAACATCAAATTGTGCATTTACATCTTTACCAAAGTATAGGTTGTCCTCTTCGTATTGTTTCAGAAAGTTCGGTGCAGTCTCTTTGTCATAAAAGCTAAAAGGCAAAAGCCCGTCTTTAACAAAGATGTTGGTTGAGCCATCCCCATGTAAAATCATGTTTACTTTCGTAGCCGTCCCTAAATTAAAATTAGTTTCTATACCATAAATATATTCTCTTGCCCATCTGTTTTCTCTATGATCGGGCATAAACCATTCATAGAACTTTTCTTCGACAGCCCTTTTTGTTGCTAATTTATTTCTAACCCTGTATTTCAGATTCTTAGTAATAAACTTCATATACTCAATTAGAAAAGTGCCACTACCAGCAGCAGGATCAATTAAGTATGGAATTTCCTGGTCCTGATTTACTCTTTCAATAGCTAGTTTGTCGAGCTGTAAACCCCAAAGAAGAAATTTTACAACGTTAATGGGTGTAAAAAGTTGTCCTTTCGACTGCTTAAATCCTTCTCTGACAATTCCTTCGAAAAAATCTCCAAGAATATCTTTCCCGTCAAAACTATTTTTCCCGTCTATTAATGAATATCTCTCTAATTGTGACACTGCATACTTCAATTTCGAAAGTGCAAGTTTATTCTCGTCTATAACATAAGATTTTTTAAGTTTTGTTTCATCAACAATATTTAATTTATGTTTTAGCGCTCGCCTATAAAGTTCGTTAATTCTTTCAAAAAGTTCTTCATTTGATTCTAGGTTTTTACCATCTTTATATGAGAAAATTTGAAAATCATACTTTTCTCCCTCTTCTTTCTCATCTTCATCCTGTATTTTTGCCAAAATTAAATTCACCAAATAGTAAAAAATATCATTATCGTCTGTGCTTCCTCCGCCCCAAAGTACATTGTGAAGTCCTCTCCGAAGGCCGTTCAATTCATCAGGCGTAAAAGTTGTATCCAGATCTTTTTCTTTTCCTTTAACATAGGGTTCCTTCTGAGCTTTCCCGTATCTCGCCGGTAATTCATCTTTAAAATCTCTGATTTCTTTCCATGTGTCAAAAGAATTAAATTTTTCATAATCAATCAGAACACATTTGTCCTTGATCTTATCTTCGGCAATTTCAACGGTGTAAAGCACCAAATATTTTACTTGTTTCCCTTGCCCTTGCTCTTGTGAGGCAAGATTAAAAAGTTGCTTCTCAATTACCTCATCCTTGTCTTTTTCGTAATCTTGCGGGCTTTTGGTCTCTATATATAGGAACGCATTACCCTTGTTATCTCTTACTATTACATCTATTCTTGGTTTATTTGTCTTGGGCCTTCCGATATCATACTCTTTTTCGAGTTCAATGTTTTCAGGCTTATACCCCATTTCATTCACTAGCTTTGATATAAGATACCCCCTTATCGGCTCCTCATCTCCAGAAACTTTTTTAATTTCTCTAGAGCTTTTTATGCTCTTATCATACTCTATCTTTCCCTCTTTGCCTGCCAAATCCACCACCTTTTTAGGCGCTTTCTTTAAATAATCTTCAATTGGCTTCTTTATATTTTTCTTCATTTTAATTCCTCAATTATGCTACGAAAGTGTTTTTTAGTAATTATAAGATGATCTAGAACTTCAATTCCAAGCAGATCTCCTGCTTTTACGAGTTGTTGAGTAAGTTTGATATCTTCTTGAGAAGGTTCGGTATTCCCTGACGGGTGATTGTGTACAAAAATTACAGAAGAAGCCCTATTTTTAATTGCCTCAGCAAATGCTTCCCTGGGATGTCCAAACATTGTATCGAGGGTCCCCACAGAAACCTCAGCGACTGTCCAGCTCTTAACATTTAGGATGATTGCATAGAGATGTTCCCTCTTATAATCTTTTATTTTCCCCCGCATAAACTTAAAAACCTTTTCAGGGTTTCTGAGTTCTCTGCTTTTATACGGTGGGGTCTGAGTAGAAACCCGTCGGCTAATTTCAAAAGCAGCTTTTACTTGAGCGACTTTTGCCAAGCCAATACCTTTAATTGAAGATAATTCCTCGATACTTGCTTCTGATAATTTTTGCAAACTCCCAAAGCGACTTAGTAGTTTTTGGGCTGTAACTGCCACCGACTCGCCGGCAACACCTCGTCCTAAAATAAGCTGAAGAAGTTCTTGCGCCGAAAGTGCCTGCTCACCGAACTTAACTAAACGTTCTCTTGGGCGTTCCTCTTTTGGTAGATCATGAATTGTAAAATTTCTCGCCATAATTATTATATTCTAGCGCTTGCAGCGTCCCTTTATTGAAATTTTTTTCTTAGAAATTGGTTTCTCTCGTGGGCTCTCAAAAATTGGTAAATCTTTTAATTTCCCCATATACTCCACCTTACTCCTTTTTTATCTCTTCTTCAATAAAAATTAATTAACGACTTTTGGTTTTTCTACAATAAGCTTTTCGTTTTACGATTATTGGCCTTAATTTCCCTTTCTTACCTTCCTTCCAAACTGTAGTATAACCAGCTGGAACACATATTGTTTTTGACTTCTTCATGGTATTACAAAATAGAAGAAAAGGTGCCTGACTCAAGAAAAGGTGCCTGACTCCATTTTTTTACAAAAGATGGCTCGGTTTTTTGTCCAAAATTTAGTGAAGTTATCGCATTGATAATTTTACCCATTGAATGAATGGCGTTTATTCCCTTGTTCGTCCTACTTCCAGTGTGAGCAGATTTTCCAAACACGACAATTCTTAATCGCAACCAGCCGCGAGCTCCAATTGAAATTTCATTTATTCCTTGATAGCCAAGGATACAGACATCAGCTTTTGGTGCATGTTCGACAACTTCTCTTATCCCTGTGAAATTTCCCGTTTGTTCGTCAGCGTCAAAACCAAGAAAAATTGAAGTATTAAAATTTTTATCTTCGGAAAGTTCTTTCGCAAGATAACAAAACAAAGCAATCGCGACTTTTGAATCCGCCGCACCTCGGCCATACATTTTATTTCCGACAATTTTTGCCTCAAAAGGAGCGTATTCCCATTTTGCAACGTCGCCCGCCGGAACAGTGTCTAAACAACTTTCAAGCCAAATTGTTTTAGAGGAATTCTCTTTTTTAATGTGGCAAATAACAGAAGGGCGTTCTTCTGGGCCGATAATTTCCGGCTTAAAACCAAAATTTTTTAATTTTTCAAAAACTAAATTGGCGACGCCGCTTTCGGAATCAATAAAATTCTGCGAAGGTGTCGCTACCAAATCCTGGGTGAATTTAATAATTTGTTTGGCAATCTTATCCATAGTTATTTTGAGGTTTTGTCCGCCAGTTTTGCGACTAGGGCTAAAAGAACAACAACGAGTATAGTCTTTTTCCTTGACACTAATTATGGATTTGCTAAAGTATAACTGTAGGAGAAATCCTACCTGCTCGTGGATTCGAGTTTACTATCCGCAAAACCTGGCTTTATCGCCAGGTTTTTGCTTTACCATAACCAAGCTTCTTTTTATATCCTGAGCATTTATTATCACATCTGCTATTTCTTTTAATTCGTGTATTATATATCCTCCTTTGAATAAAATAATTTTCTTTCCTTTATTTTTTAAAAATCGCGCTAAATAAACAAAGTCAGCATCTCCAGAAAATAAAGAAAAAGTCTTATAATTATCCATAAGTCGCATTGAGTCAGTAGCTATCTCTACATCAAAATTACATTTGGGTATATAAATAAATTTTCCCTTTTTATCGTTGTATGTATTCCTAGTATTTGAATTTAACTCCTCTTCAGATAAATAATGTCTAACTTTTTGAATAGGCTTAGTAAGAACCTTATTCCTGGTAAATATACTGCGGGCAATCCTTATAAAACCCAAAGACCTATAATTGCTTCTGTAATGACCGTAATAAAATCTTACTTCTTTGGAAAAAACATACGCAAACTCCTTAAGTTTTTCTAGGTCAATCACCAATTCCTCATTCTCACCGAGAGCTTTTTTATCCGGACCTTGACGATCCTTTTCAAACCATTTATTGACATTACCAAAATCGATAAAAGAATAAATAGGCTCTAGATCATCACTAATCCCTAGCTCCTGATTAACATATTCTCTTTTAAACTCTTGCAAATCCATTAAAAAACATCAATGAGTTTTATGCCTGCATTTTACCTTTTTTAACTCCTTTTTCCAATTCATTATTATTAAATAAACTTTGATAAATAAAAAAATCTGAGAAATTAATCCCAGAAACATTGGCTGCCGGGCCTGGATTCGAACCAGGATTAAATGTTCCAGAAACATTCGTCCTACCGTTAGACGACCCGGCACTGTTACACTTTTAAGTACTTCCTCACCGCAATGGCCCCAGAAACAACGCTCAACCCTACTCCGGTGGCAAGCTGAATCAGGAAAATCATTCCAAGATTATTGATAAACAGAGAATACATATTTATCTCAGCCACCAGTTCAATTTTGGGATTAAGGCTGTATAGCACTCCGAACATTAGTATAAAAGAGATTACAGCAGCAACAACCCCCGCTAAAAACCCCTGAACAAGAAAGGGGCCCCTGACAAACCAGTTGGAGGCTCCAACCAGTCTCATCACGGAAATCTCCTCGCTGGAATTGTAAATGGCTATCCTTATAGCGTTGAAAGCAACCAGCACTGCCAGTATTGCCAGTACTGCCCCCAGAACAAAGCCTATTTTATTGGCTTCTGCGGTTATAGCAAACAGTTTCTCAATAACAGGCTTTCTTTGGTGGTAATCCACTCTTTCTACTATCTCGGAATGCTCCCCTGATTCTAAAAACTGAGCAATGGGAGCATACTGGGAGACCTCCTTCGCCTTTATATCCAGAGAGGCCAAAAAAGGATTCTTCCCTACTTCTTCCAAAGACTGCATCAAAACCTTGTCTTCTGAATGTCTTTGTATAAAATTTTCAAGGGCTTTTTCTTCTGAAACATGCTGGACTTCAGCCACCTCCTCCATGTTCTCTAATCTGTCTTTTATCGCTAAAACGTCTTTATTCTCTGCCGTTTTATTGAAGTATACAGAAATATCTACTTTTTTCTGAATAGAAGTTATCAAGGCATCTGTTGTTTCATTAAAGAGAAAAAGCAGGCTGATCAGAAAGATAACCATTATCATCACAAACACAGTGGCCGTAGTAACCGCTGTATTCCTATAAAAGGAGAAAAAACCGAATTTAATAATTCTCTTTAGGGAAGTGAACATAATTATAGTATGAATCTTCCTCTTTCTTCGTCTCTCTTTATTCTTCCATTATCCAAGGTAATAACTCTTTTGCCAAGCCCGTTAATAATTTCCTTGTCGTGGGTGGCCAAAATAACAGTGGTGCCAGACTCATAAATCTTACCCAAAAGCCTAATAATATCATTGGTGTGGTAGGGGTCAAGATTTCCCGTTGGTTCGTCTGCCAAAATAACATCGGGTCTTGTTATTAAAGCCCGGGCTATGGCTGTTCTCTGTTTTTCTCCTCCGGAAAGTTGCCTTGGGAAATTGTCTGCTTTGCCGGAAAGCCCCACAATATCTAACACCTGGGGGACATCTCTTTCAATCTCACTTTTTTTGGCGCCCATTACTTCCATAACATAGGCTACGTTCTCACATGCCGTCTTGTCATGAAAAAGCCTATAATCCTGAAAGACTGTTCCTATTTTCCTTCTTAATTTAGGCAAATCTTTCCTTTTTGTCTTTGTTAGATTAAAACCGTCAAAAATCACCTCCCCGAAAGTAGGCCTCTCCTCTCCCAAAATTAATTTAAAAAGAGTGCTCTTGCCGGCCCCGGACTTCCCCACCAAAGAAACGAACTCCTTCTCCCCTACCTCAAAAGAAATATTATCCAAAGCAGTCGAAGGCTCTCTGTTTTCCCTTGAGGGATAGATTTTGGTAATGCTTCTAAGGGATATCATCTATTTTATACTTTTAATTTCCGCTGTTATAAACCGATCTAATTCTCCGTTGAGAACGCTTTCCACGTCAGAGGTCTCCACTCCGGTTCTCAAATCCTTAACCATTCTATAGGGATGAAGCACATAAGACCTTATCTGATTGCCCCAACTTACAGATTTTTCTTTTCCCTTCACCTTTTTGATCTCTTTTTTTCTTTCCTCTTCTTTCAATCGATAAAGTTTAGAACAAAGAACCTGCATCGCCTTTTGTCTGTTCTGCCCCTGAAGCCTTTCTGCCTGAGAACTCACTGTAATCTTCGTGGGCACATGGGTAATCCTAACGGCAGATTCTCTGCGGTTAACATATTGACCGCCCGGCCCCGAAGCCCTAAATGTTTCTATTTTAAGATCATCGGGATTAATTTCAATATCCTTCTGAACATCCTTGCCTATTTCAGGAAAAACCTCCACTGAAGCAAAAGAGGTATGGCGCAGGCTGCTGGAAGAAAAAGGCGACTGTCTTACCAGCCTGTGTATCCCGCTCTCTTTTTTTAAAAAGCCGTAAGCATACGCCCCCTTAACCTCCAGAGTAACTGACTTAGTGCCCACTCTTCCCTCAGGGCCTCCTCCTTCGCCAAAAGACTGAGAGATAACAGAAAAGGAGAAGCCCTTGTTCTGGCAGTATCTCTCATACATTCTCTGCATCATGGTGGCCCAGTCTTCAGCGTCTACTCCTCCTGCTCCCGAAAAGATTTGCAATATAGCATTGCTCTTGTCGTATTTACCGGCAAAAAAAGTTCTGGTTTCTTCTTCTGTAATTTCTTTTTCCAGACGAGAACACTTTTCTCCTAATTCCTGAAGCAGATCTTCTTCTCCCAACTGAGCTAGTTCTTTCAGTTCCTTTAGCTCCCTGAAAATTTCTTCCAGTTTGTCTGTCTCTTTTTTAAGATCTGAGGCTTCTTGGCTGGTTTCGGTTGCCTTTTTTGGGTCTTCCCAAAAATCAGGTCTTTGCGATTGTTTAGAAAGTTCTCTTAGCCTTTCTTTCTTTTTCTCTATATCAAAGACAGTCCAGCAGATGCTGGAGTTTAATTTCCAATCTTTTTATTCTTTCTGTTACTTCTGTCATAATGGTTTTAATTTAGCATATTTTAGGGAATAAAAAAAGACTAAAATATTCTCAAGGAAGAAAAGATTATCAAGGGTTTTTGGAGCCAAGGGTGAGATTTGAACTCACGACCTACTCTTTACGAAAGAGTTGCTCTTCCCCTGAGCTACCTTGGCAAGGGATCTGTGCAACTAACCTCGAACTTATTTTACCCCCACACCATAAATTTTTCAAATTTTTGGTGTGGGGGTAAACGACCTCAGGGAACTAATATCTATCTGGCATTATGCAGGCGCGCCGCTGCAAAGCGGCTTCTGCACTATTGCAAAGGCGGAGGCAATCTTGAACCGAAGCGAAGTCATTGGAACCAAAATACCGCTTGGAAGAAGCGGTATTTTGATAAATCCATTTTAAATCCTTTTACGGCCTGCCACCGGGCATCTGCTCTGGCGCCCCGCCTGGAGTTTGTTGCGGTACGCCTTCCTCGCGTTCCGGCAATTCGTCCTCGTCCTCCCGTTCGGTTTCCGGCGACTGTTGCGGAGTTTCGCGTTGTAACGGAATTTCCGGTTGACCCGGCGTTGGAATTGCCGGACGTTGTTCCTGCACTCGCCTTGAGTTGTCTAGGGCGCGCTGAAACTCCTCTTGGGCTTGAAGCGGCAACTTCTCGCGCACATCTTCAAGCACTTGGCGATGATGCGAGGTGGCTTCTTTGACCAAGTCCTCAACCGTGGTTTCTCCGACGCGGATCCCTTCGGCCATCGTAGAAATTCGCTGACCGAATTCTGCGTACTTGTTATAATCTTCCAAAATCTCCTCGGTGGCCGTTTCATCTTGCTTCTCGGCTTCTTGCCTTGCAACGCTCAAGCGGCTTTCGGCGGCTTGCGCGTATATCTCAACGGCTTTGGCCGGATCAACCGCTGCAACCCCCTCAAGAGACGCCAACTGGCTGTCAATTGCTCTGTTCTTTACGTTCTTGGCTCGCTCAACCTCATCGCGGCCAATTCCGGCTTCATCCGCTTCTTTTCTCACCTCATCTACCTCGTTCACAACCTCGGTCATCCGCTCGCTGAATTTTGCAGCGACATCAACACGGCCTTGCGGCGTACTTGCGAAAGAGCCCAATACTCCTTCAAAATGTTGGAGTTTCTGGCCAAGCGTTTCAGATCTCCGGGCCTTCGCTTCCACTCTTGCCTGTTGGGCAAGTTCCTTCATAACATTTGCTCCGGCCTCAACTGCGCGGTCAGGACTTACCCCCGATAACGCTTGAAGCGCGGCAATCTGTCCCTGTTTGGAATTTTCAAGGGCGTGGCGCACAGAATCTTTTGCCTGTTCCGGCACCCGCTCAATAACTTCTTCAAGCACCGCAAAATGCCTGCTCGTTGCTTCGGTCACTGTGGCAAGCACATCTGCGTCTCTTGAACGCTCCGCTCTTTCTTTTCCTTCCGAGAATTTCTCCTCGTAAAGCTTCGTGGCCCACTCGACATTGTCGCTGTCTCCGCGCTCGGTCAACGCTTTGGCTTCTGCTAAACGTTTTTCTGCGAGCGCAATAGCGCGGCGTGCTTTATTGGCATCCCCAAAGGTAAAAAATGTTCCCATATCTTCGAAGAGACGCTCAATAAAGAAGAAAGGGCTCCCTGGGGTTATGCCCGCGGAAGGAAGTTCGGCGGTCTGAGCCAAAGCAACTCCGCTAAAGAGCAATAATCCAACAAGGATACTGATTATTGTTCTGTTCATAAAAATTTTGCTTAATCTTACTTATTTTCTTATTTGTGGAATCGACCATTTGTTTTTCCACAGTATTGAGTTTACGACTCTATTTTACCATTATTACAAGAGGAGAAAAAGATAGCCTATACCATATTTCAGTATAGTAATTTTGCCGGCCCAGCCAAAGCGACTGGAGTGGTATCCCGGCCCCTTACTGCCGCAATAATCCGCTGCCCGCTCAACAGCGCAAAACGCCGCCGAAGCGGCAGGCAAGAAAGACGAAAGTTTGATACTTGAGCGGGAGACGGGATTCGAAGGTCTGCCAAAAGCAAGCGGGTTTCTGCCCTTCGGGCAGAAGGGACAATGCGGGGGGCGGGCAGAACGGAACGAACAAAACGAATGGCTTGCGGGCAAAAAATTTCCTCCCCTAAAACCCCTCCGTTTTTTGCCCGCTCGCTGAGAATTTTTTATCATTTTTACCCGAATTTCCTAAAATTATTGTCATGAATTCTATTCCAAAGTGAAACGTTTTTAGTTTTCTCTTTTTGCGTAAAATA
>CAYZKD010000019.1:0-10990 GCA_964479375.1 uncultured Candidatus Saccharibacteria bacterium
AAAACCCTCTGGATTTTGCTCAAAGTGAGTTCTAACCTTGTCCAGCAGACACCACAATCTAGGGATAATAAAAAACCACATATGTGGTTTTTTAAGAATGAAGGGCGAAAACATGCCTTCGCACCTTTCATCAAGATAGAAGAAATTAAACTTTTTTTAATCGCTTAGGAAAGTTTTCTCCGGTCCAGCCCCAAGCTCATCTTTTAAAGATGGGCTTTTATTTTTCTTTTGATTTATTAATTCTTACGAAGTTAGCCAATACTTTTTTGGCTAAAGGGGAGGGGGCAAATCCGTTGCTTTTGCTGTTGAGAGCATATCCTCTACTGCTTAGTTTTAGCCGTTTTTCTGAGTCTTCTTTGTTCAGCTCAGGATGAAATTGTACTCCGTAGACATTTTGCTTCTTAACCTTAAAGCTTTGTATTTTACATTTTTCGCCATAGGCTAAAAGAACACATCTTTTGGGCAGAGGCTTGACACTGTCTTGGTGTCCTTGTTGGACTAAAAAAGTTTCGGGCAGATCAAAAAACAAAGGATCAGTTTTTCCGGCGTCTGAGAGGGTGATTTGAAACGTACCGACCTCCTTTTGTTTGGCGTCTTTGATAATTTCTGAGCCCAACATTTTGGCTATATATTGATGGCCCAGACAAACCCCTAGCACCGGGACATTATTATTAATAGCATTTTTAACCCAAGGAATTGTTTTTACAACTTTATTTTTGAGCGGAAAGTTTACGTTTTTTTCTGAAAAAGAAAAGTTCCCAGAGCCAGCGAGAATTATCCCGTTGAACCTGGAGGGGGTTAACCTTTTTAGCGGGTCTTTTTTAGAGAAAGCATTTACAATATGAACATTTGAGACATCTTTCATCGTTTTGTAAAAACACTTGCTTTCGTGTATGGCAGTTCTTTTATCTTTTCTAAATTGTATTATTAAGATATTAGCCCTCATTTTATTATTATGATAAATTTAACTGTTTTGGGCAATAAAAAGGCTTACCTCGCAAGGTAAGCCTATTAATTTTGTGGCAGGAGAATCAAATTATGGTTGAGAACAGTGATAGGCAGGCCCTTGCGTATCCGATAATTTCGTTTATATCTGGCGTGGCGCCGAACATCCGAAATTCTACTGTTTGGGTACTGGGCTTGTATCGGACTAAGTCCCAAACGTTTTTTTCTCCTCCATGGCCTTGGATGTAAGCCGTCAATTCGGCAAAATTGGAGAAAAAAGGAGGAAATCCATCTGTTTGAGCCATCTCTCTATAGGTTCGAATTCTTGCGCCAGAAGAATGATCGCCCAGTTTGATAAGATTTTCGACCTGTTCTCTGCGGCAGGCGTTTAATAGGGCTACCGCTTGCGCTCTACCGACACTTAGATGAATATGTACGGCAGTTACCCTTGAGGCGGCAGATTGCCTCTCTTTGCTTATAGAGGACCATATATGAAGATGGCGTTCGTCAAAGGGATTAACCTCTAATTTTTCTACGTCTGACTCTGCGACTATTTCGGAGAAATCGAACAAAAGACTGTCGCCGGCGATTGTCTCTTCCAGCAAAACATCATTTTTTATTAAGGCTGCTCGCAGCTCTTGTAAAGTGCTACAGGGCAAGGTCCTGTCTTCAACTTGCCCCGCAAAAAGTTCGTGGCCGAATAAAGAGATCGGTGTCCTTCGTTGCCGGCACATTCTTTGCACCTTGGGCAATAAAGTACCTATAGCAGGAGTGATTTTTCCCGTGCTTTTGTTAACGATGAACCGTTCTCGTTCAGCACCCAAAGTTATTCTCATCCCAGTTCTCCTCTAGGGTTTTCAAGGTACTATTGGAAGACAACAAAAAACTTCCCATCTCTATTGCGTAATATAATTACGCAGCAGGGACGGGAAGTTATTCACCGCGGTGCCACCCTGTTTACCCGCCTAAAGCGGGTCGCTTACCGACTCCTCAAAGATTCATCGGTTACCCCATGGTTACGGGGGGATCCGGGCTTCCGCTGTTGCGGGAGCCACCTCCTCGGGCCCAACCCCGTTGCTTTAACGGGACCCGACTCCTAGGTTTTGTAGTTGTTAATACATTTAATTTAACAAACCCTTAAAAAATGTCAAGATTTTTCTTTTTAAGAAAGAGATAGTAGAATAATAATATGAAATCCGAAGATCTTCAATCAATCTGTAGTTTGAACAAAGAGTGGGGGCCAGACAACATTAAGATCGAAAAGGCGGGGGGTCAGACAAACAGAAACTGGATAGTAAAACACAAAGGAAAAAAGTTTTTTGTCCGACTTCCTTGGCAAATGGCAGAAATCGTAGACAGAAACGTCGAGTCCAAGAACATCCTAGCCTTAATAGAGAACGAGAAGGCATTTTGCATAATCCCCAAAGTCCATCTCTATGTTATGGAAGGAAGAGACGTTTTGGGGGAGTCTTCTGGAGCATACGATCTTCCAGACGGCACTATGGTTGCAGACTATATTGAAGGGAAAGATATAGACGGCAAAGACTTAGAGAGCCCTGATGTACAAAGAGCTTTGGTTAGCACCTTGCACAACTTTCATTTAAGCGGAGTGAGGTTTGTTAATGACTATGACGTCTTTAGAGACGAAGTGGAAAAATACAGAGAAAAAGCTTTGACTTATCCTGTTTCCGGATTAATGGCAGAAGAAAAGATTAACAGAATAAAAGAAGCAGAGGAAGAGGCAAGGGATAATCTAAAGATTAAAGGAGGGGTTTCCACTCATAACGACCTTATTTTCGAAAACCTAAGGCTAAGCAATAAAGGAAAAGTGTTTCTTTTAGATTTTGAGTACGCAGGGTTTAACCTGAGAGACGGACTTGTTTATGACCTAGGCATTATCTTCGGAGGGAACCTTTTTCAAAACAATCCCATTAGTTTAAAAAGTTACAAGGAAATTTTAGATAGGGCTTCTTCTGCTTATGGCCAGGATTTTAGTTTCCAGGAAGCTCTTTACGGGGCTTTGACCAATATTTTAGTAATGTTTTGGTGGGGAATCGTAAAATACTTTAATTCAGAAGAGGATAAGGGCTATTTTAAAAACTATGTATTAGCAAGGGGAGATAAAATACTAAAACTCTCCGATTCTATAAAAAAAGGGGGAGTTAGTTAACTCCCCTTGTTTGCGAAATGCGAGATCACGTCAGCCACTCCTCTGGCGTACGGGTAACGCGAAACGCGTCCTTGTTTTTTTTGAACAGCTTTTTTGCATTCTGTATTTGCATTTGAGGGGCAGCCTACAAATCCTACTTTCTCCAGGAAAGAAAGATCGCCGTTGGAGTCTCCAATTCCCAGCATGTTCTCAGGAGAAATGCCCGAGATTTTTGACAGGAAATCAAGGCCTGAGGCCTTGTTGATGCCGGGTGGGGCGATATCCACTGCTATGTCAGAATGGCTTATCTTGATTAATCCTCTTGCGACTAAGCCCCTTAATTCCTCTCTCAATTCCTCGAAAACTTCATGTATTTTAATTGTTGCTTCACACTTTCTTTCAATGGCGACACAGATCATGTTGCCGGGGTAAAGAAAGAGATCCGGGTGTCTTTCAAGAGCTCGTTTTACAGGCTCTTTTACCTCGGTTTCAAAAACCATTATTTTTGCTTCGGTGAGTTTGGGGTCAAACAACAGTTTCTTGGTGGAGGGGTTGAAGAGAGCAATGCCACTCTCAATCACAGACCAGAAATCAGGCCATCCTAAAAATGCGGCAGTGGCCTCAACGTAATTGCGATCCCTTCCTGTGCAGAAGGCGGTAGGGAACTTCCTTGCAAATTGAGAAATGGTTTCCAGTCCTTGATAGTATCCCTCTGGAATACTTCCCCGGCCTGGGGTTAGGCAGCCGTCCACGTCGATCAGTAGTGCTTCCATGCGGTGCCGCTCCTTCTTTTTTAGTGTTTTTAACGAGCCTACTTATCTTTATTATACAATCTTTATTTGAGAATGCAACCCCTTTGGATAAAATATAAACTATACTATAATAATATTGTGCAAAAAATAAAGTTATGAAACAAAGAAAATCTGTAATCGAAAGAAAAACAAAGGAAACAGATATTAAAGTAAACTTGAATTTAGACGGCAAAGGAAAGGGCGATGTCAAGACATCTGTCCCCTTTTTAGATCATCTTTTAGACAACTTCAGCCGCCACGGCCTTTTTGATTTAAAAATTAAAGCCAAAGGAGATTTAAAAATAGACCAGCACCATACAGTAGAAGACATTGGTATTTGCTTAGGAGAAGCCGTTAAAAAGGCATTGGGAGAAAAAAAAGGAATTAACAGGGCAGGATATTTTGTTTTTCCTCTTGACGAATCTGTGGCTGTGGTTTCTCTTGATATTTCAGGCCGCGCTTATTTAAACTTTGACTGTAAATTCAGGAGACACAAGATCGGCGACCTGGATTCAGATTTGATCGAAGAGTTCTTCTGGGGTTTTGTGCGTCACTTGGGCGCAACTCTTCATATCAAAGCCCTCTGTGGGAAGAATGATCATCACAAAGCAGAAGCCATATTTAAGGCATTCGGAAAGGCAATGAAAACTGCCTGCTCCAAAGACAAAAGAATAGACAAAGAGCTGCCCAGCACAAAGGGCCTTTTGTAGATTAAACAAAGACAAAGAACCCCTTTTGTTTTGTTTTTAAACTTGACTACAGGGTTATTTTTTGTAATCTAAAGATAGTGCTGAGTAGTTCTCAGCTTTCTTTGACAAAAAAATAGGGAAAGAGAGGGAGAGTGAGAATGAATTCTAATCTATGTACAGCGACGCGCGGGCAGGACGTGCAGGGGAAGAGGTACCTTTCTTTCCCCGACAGAGAAGAGATGATTGGATTTTTCCGGAAGACAAGCAAGATCTCTAAAATGCTTATGTCCAACCCTGGAACTTATGAGATGCTTGAAGCGGTTTACACGGAAGAGTCAGGAGAAGGAGAAGTTGACAAGTATTTGCTTAGTTCTGTTTCTGCTCAAGCTCTGAGGAACAGGTTGTCGGCTGTGATCACTTGGCTTAAAAGATTTTTTAGTGCTTCAAAAGGCCAGAAGATGCTTAATCTCGGATCTGGAACGGCCAGGGATACCTTGGGCGCTGTTGCTATATCTCCTGTTCAGTACCAGCCTTCTTTTGTGGACTGCGTAGACTGCGATAGAGGAGCCTTAAGGATAGCTGAAAATATTGCGAGGATGAAAGAGATTAACCGTATCTTTAAATTTACTCATGGTAATCTTACTCAGCTTCCTTACCGCGATGAAATTGATCTCGGTTTGCTGATAGGTATCCTTTGTGGTCTTGAACATCGAGTTTGTGTTGCTTTAATGAGAAGTGTGAGGAAGTACTTCAGAAGCGGAGGCATAGTGGTTGCTTCTAATGTTTTGCAATCCATGTTGGAAAAAGACCACACCTTCGCTCAGATCTTACGCGAGATTATCGGGTGGAAGCTTGTCTACAAAACTCCTCAAGAAGTAGAAGATATTTTTGAGGAAGCCGGATACAAATGGGCAGGGTGTTTTTTTGATGAACCGACAAGGTTTCATGTTATGGGAATTGGCATAGTTCCCTAACTTGTTAAATCCCCGAATTTTGCTAAAATAAATAAAGCAATTTTGGGGATTTTTTATTTATGGAACTATATCTCTCCTTAACTGGCCTAATCAACGCGGTTACAAGTATCATTTTGGGGACTTTGATTTTTTTGAAGAACAAAAGAGCAAAGGTGAATCAAACCTTTGCTTTATTTTGCCTCAGTGTATTTATATGGGGCCTCTTCTATATTTTCTGGCCCTTGGCTGAAAACAAAGAAGCAACCCTTTTTTGGTTCCGGATGCTTCATATCGGTTCCATCTTTATTTCAATAACCTACTTCCACTTTATAATTCATTGGCTTGATTTATACCAGCAAAAAAAAGGAATGCTCTTTTTGGGTTATTTTCTGTCCTTTTTCTTTCTGTCCTTTGTTTTCTCCCCTTTGTTTATTAAAGACATGGTTCCGAAGTTTTCGATGCGCTATTGGGCAGAGCCGGGAGTTCTTTATCATTTCTATCTAGTAATGTTTTTTGGATTTGCTTTCTACTCTTTTTATTTATTGTTTCGTTACTATTTTAAAAGCAGGGGCATCAGGCGTGAACAAATTAAATATGTACTGCTCGGCATTATTATTGCTTATGCTGGAGGTTCTACGAACTACTTTTTATGGTACGATATAAATTTTCCTCCCTACGGAAATGTGCTGGGTGCAGCTTTTGTAGTGTCTTCTGCTTATGCGATTGTGAAGTATAGACTGCTGAACATAAGGATTATTTTAGGAAAAGGGGCAGTCTATCTTTTATCTTTTGGGATTACCACATTTATCGCTTTGACTTTGTTGTTTCTGAATAAAGAGTTGCCCACCTCTTTGCCAACCAACATTATTCTTCCCGCGAGCTTAATTATTGGCATCCTTCTCTTCCAGCCCATATTCAAGTTTTTCGAGAAGATAGCCTCCAAATATTTCTATTACACCTTCTATTCTTATCAGAAAGTCATTACTGAATTAGGGAAAAGGCTTACTAAGTTTTTGGAATTAGACAGACTCGCATCTCTGATCGCAGACACCCTCATAAACACAATGAGACTAGAGAGAGCAGGAGTGCTTTTGAGGGATCCAGACACCGGGGAATACAAAATCCAGAAAGTTATAGGGTTTCAAGAAGACAATGGCATTTCTCTGGTGAGAGACAACTTTTTAACTCATTATTTGGCCAGAACAAAAAAGCCCTTGGTCCACGAAGAGATTGAAATGGCCATTAGGGATTCTAAAGACGAAACGGAGAAAGAAAAGTTAAAAAAGCTTAGAGGCAACATGGGCAAGATCGAAGCCAGCCTCTGCCTCCCTCTTTTTAGAGAAGATAAAATTATTGGGACAATAGTCTTAGGGCGAAAAATATCAGGGGATCCTTATTCCGAACAGGACATAGAACTGTTAGAAAACCTTTCCAATCAGGCCGCCATTGCTCTGGAAAATGCCAGGTTATATGATCAAGTGCAGGATCTTTCCCAAAATCTGCAAAAAAAAGTAGCAGAGCAAACCAAAGAACTTAAAAAAGCCTACGAAGTGGAAAAAAAGGCTCGTCAGGATCTCCAGGGTTTAAGCGAGGCCAAAAACCAGTTTATTATGGCCACTCAGCACCATCTGAGAACCCCCTTGACCTCGATGACGGGATATATAGATCTGATACTTTCTGGGACCTATGGAAAGGTTTCTCCAAAAATGAAAAAGGCAATGCTTAAACTTCAAACCTCCACCAAGAGGCTTATCAGAATAGTCAATGAGATTCTGGATATATCTCAGTTTCAGCTGGGCAAACAAGTAGTAGACCTTAAGCCCGGCGTGGACATGGGGGCAATGATTGATGAAATAGTGCAAGAAATGTCTTTTGAAGCAAAATCTAAAGGGATTTATCTTAAACTCAAGAAGCCAAAGAAAGAATTGCCCGAAATTAAAGCGGATGAGGAAAAAATCAAAGTCGCCCTTTTCAACTTAGTGGACAATGCCATAAAATACACTACGGAAGGAGGAGTGGTTATTAAATTGGAGGCAGCGGACAATAAATTAAGAATCAGCATCAAAGACACAGGAATTGGAATAACAAAAGAAGAATTGCCGAATCTTTTCGGAAAACTTTTTGAAAGAGGCAAGAAAGCCAAAAAGGTTTTTGCTACTGGCAAGGGCATCGGCCTCTTTATCTCCAGCAGGATAATTAAAGCACACAACGGAGAAGTATGGGCAGAGTCTGAGGGCAAAGGCAAGGGTAGCACCTTCTTTGTGGATTTTCCGATTAGGGAGGGCAAATGATAAATTACAAATTCTTTGTTTTGACAAAAGAAGGATTTAATATAAAACTATTAACTAGAACATTTGACCTTGACAATTAAATATGGAAAAACAGAGCGTGCCCGGGTCTATGACGAGTGGAAGGAGATAGATTAAAAATGAAGGCGATAATTTTGAATGCTGGTAGGGCTCGAAGGATGGGAAAATTAAGGGAGAGGCCTAAATGTCTTTTGTCCATAGAGGGAAAATGTTTACTTTGGCATCAAATAAAATGCCTTCTAGGAGTTGGGGTGGATGAAATAACAATAGTAATAGGGTATAAGGGGGAGGAAATCGCCAGCGAGATTAAAAAATATAAGGAGGCTGCCCCCTTTCTAAGGTGTGTATTTAACCCTTTTTACTTCTTCTCTGATAGTATTGTTTCTTTATGGGTTGGTCTTAAAGAAAGTCATAGTTCTCTTGATGATACTGTGATATTGAGCGGAGATAGAGCTCTTGATCCCGAGATTTATAGAACAGTAGGGAATCCTTTGTCTTCTAGTATAGTAGCATTGGGTCCTGCCCACTCTTCTTTAATGGCAAGAGATGGTATTATTCTTTCCAGGGACGGAAAGAGGATAGTTGATATTGGGACAGAATCTTTTTACCTTTCTGGCGGCCTGGTTTATGTTTCTCATCTTTACTTGGACTATCTTTTGGGTATCGTAGAAAAGATTATTGAGAAGGGAAGAATTAAAGAGTGGTACTTGGGAGCAATTAGGAGATTATGCCAAGACGTTCGGTTTTCTCCACTTATTTTTCCCTTGGAGTACTGTGTTAATGTAAATAGACCCGAAGATTTAAGCAATCCGTTGACTGCACAAATTCTTCATAAGGAGGTGGATTGATGCGCAGAGAACTCAAGGAAGACAAAAGGTGGCTTCAAAATTTTACAAACCGTTTAATAGCCAATACTCTTGTCCGTTTGCTTGCAAAAACTGATATTAGACCGAATCATCTTACTGCCCTTTCCTTGATTTTAGTTCTGCCTTTTTCTTTCTTGCTATTTCTGAAAGACACTCTTTTCTGTAGGGTAGTTGCTTCTCTGATTCTATTTTCTTCTTTGGTTCTGGATAGCGCAGATGGACAGCTGGCGAGATTAAAAGATGAAACATCAATCTTGGGAGATTGGGTTGATAAAATTTCTGATCGTCTTAAAGAAGCTCTAGTTATAACCTCAATTACCTTTCTTCTTTATATCAGGACGGGAAATAATATTATTTGGTTGTTAGGGTTCTATGATATCTTTTTGATTAATTTTGCGTATTATAATTTGGAGATTCTAAAAAAGAATTTCAATTTTAAGCGTACCGCTTTCCCTCCCGATAATTTGTTGCTCCGGAATTTATTAAGTTTCGGATATGGAGAAAGAATGATTTATCTGGCGATTTTTATAAGTCTAGATAAATTATTTTTTGTTCTTTTTTTATTCGGAGCCGGAATTACTATTCATGTGATCGTTAACAGCTATAGAGCAATCAAAAGAGGGGAGAACTAAGCCCCCTCTTTTTATTACAAGGCATTATATTATAAAATAAGGTAAAAAAACATGGATAAAAATTTAGTTATTTGGCGGAATAAGGAACTAGAAGTATTACTAGTTTCTAAAGAAAAAACTTTTTTTAGAGAGGGAAGTCATTTTGTCGTATTTCATCGGAAAATAAAAAAAGCCTTCTGGGAAATAGAGAGACCTGTTTCTATTCTTGAGAGTGGGGATTTAGCTTTAGCCGTTGCCTGGATGATAACAAGAAGCGGTTGTATCAATGATATTTGGCCAAACATACAATTTAATGACCATTCCTTTTTCAACAAAGGAATAAATATTTTTGGGAGGAATCCTTTGTCTCCTTTATGGGGCCGGCCAATAACTTTTTCAAAAAGTTTATCAACCCCTAATTTTCCTCGAGAAAGCCTTATTGGGATAAAAAAATCTTCTCGCCAGTTTATTAAATTCTGGGAAGAATCATTTTCTTCGCTCCCTATTTTTTCTAACGGTATTGAACATTTCTCTACTCAGGGTCCAGAATATCATAGCCTAGAAAAGATATTCTTCTATGAAAGATCTCCTAAGAAAAGAAAAAACATTTTATGGGCCAATAAAAGGTTCATTCTGGTGTATCCTAATAACCCCCATCTTAACGGCTATCACATACAGGTTTTTCCCCGTTTAAAATATTGGGATAAAGTAGGGGGTTTTAAAAGTCCGTGGCAACTCTCCAGGGGGTTAAATAATCATCGAGATCAGCTTCAGGTAAGGGGGTATCTGGAAATTTTAGCGATTCTCCACGGAGTCCTACGGATTCTAACAAAATCTCAAGATATTTCTTTTTATCATCCGGAAATACATTTTAGCGGTAATTGGAACAAGGATCTGCTTTCGAAAAAACAAGGGGGAAAAATAGACATAGAAAAGTTAAAGAAAATCCAAAAGAGTTCCTTTTCGCGGAGAAAAGAACTTCTTCAAGAAGAGAAAAGGAAATACTTGCAGGAAGGGAAAAATGCGATTGAGGCCACAGGACATGCCCATCTATATGCTACTTTTTCTCCTAGAGAATTTGTTAATCTCCCCTCTCGGCCCTTTGAAGAAAAACCTGGAGAATGGGAAGGAATTAGTGCCCTTGATGGAGAGAATCTTGAGAAATTGAAGGGAATTATTCAAAAAGATTTAACGCCTTGGTTAAAAAAGCATTGTGTAGGGTTAGAAATAAAAATTTAGCAAAAGTTTAGAAAACCTAAAAATATTCCTTCTCTTAAAGCAAACCCTGAAAAGTTGAAAATAACTCTTTTCGATATCGTAAACAATGGTCCCAAATACGCTAAAAAGGGTGGTGTGACCATAGGGTTGGAGACCACAGACAGCAAGATAAGGATTAGCGTTAAAGATACCGGCATAGGAATCTCAAAAGAAGAGATTCCTAAGTTATTCGGTAAACTATTTGAAAGAGGCAAGAAAGCCAAAAAGGTTTTTGCTACTGGCAAGGGCATCGGCCTCTTTATCTCCAGCAGGATAATTAAAGCACACAACGGAGAAGTATGGGCAGAGTCTGAGGGCAAAGGCAAGGGTAGCACCTTCTTTGTGGATCTGCCCCTTAACTAATCTGCAGAAGATGAGATACATAGGTAACACCCCTGTTTTACCAAAAACTGGTAAAAT
>CAYZKD010000020.1:0-10686 GCA_964479375.1 uncultured Candidatus Saccharibacteria bacterium
AGGAGTTGAAAGGAGACATTTCCGGGATCTGGGGCGATGCCTCCAGGATCTCAGGTGATGTCTCCGAGATCTGGGGCGATGCCTCCTTGATCTCAGGCAATGTCTCCGGGATCTGGGGCGATGCCTCCTTGATCTCAGGCGATGTCTCCGAGATCTGGGGCGATGCCTCCTTGATCTCAGGCGATGTTTCCGGGATCTCAGGCAATGTCTCCGGGATCTCAGGCCATGTCTCCTTAATCTCAGGCGATGTCTCCGGGATCTCAGGCAATGTCTCCGGGATCTCAGGCGATGTCTCCGGGATCTCAGGTGATGTCTCCGGGATTATGGAGGTGCTCGCCTCGCGAGGTCCAGTCGGATAGCTTCATATGCGCCACAGAAAAATGTGGCGCTTTTTTATACCATCAGAGGTTTTGTGGGAGGTCCGTCCTCCCACATTAATCTGTCCGAAATGTGGTTAACCGACTTTTAATTGACAGAACCCCTTTTTATTTTAAGATATATCTAGTTTTTTCAGATTAGGAGGAAGGAATGGCAACTATAGAGATTCACGGCATGGAAAGGAAAAAGGTGGCAGATCTTAGGCGCGCCATCTTTGACAGATTTAAGAAATCCTCGTTTATAGAGAATATAAGGGTGTTTGTCTGTTCTGGAGATATTCTTGACTATCAGGGCAGAGATTTTCCTTTTTTGCGGCTTTTTGTTTCTTCAAACAAAGAGGCGGATGCAGTATTTTCAGGACTCCAAGTTTTCGGTTTGGAGATTCAAAAAGTTTTTATTGAAAGGTTTTACTCTCTTTATTCGGAGCCTCGTTTTTAAAAGGGACTTTTTTGTTTCTTCAGAATTACCTCAGTATGAGGATAGGCTATCCTTACTCTTTTAGACTTTGAAATAAGTTTGTAAATCTCTTGAGTAATATTGCTTGAAATTTCCTGAAGGTTTTTGGCGGGTGCAAAATAGCGGACATTTACCTTTATGCCCCTAGGATCGAAAAAGGTTCTTATATAGGGTTCTTTTTCCGTTTTTTCAATTGCCTCTTTGCTGTGCTTTTTGGCGGCCTTTAGGCTTATTTTTATAGCTTCCCCTAGGTTGCTTTCGTAGGTGACGGGCACCGAAACTTGGTCAAGAACAAATTCGTTTTTGGAAGTGTAATTAATAATATTTTGTTCGAAGAGAAGAGAATTGGGTATCATTATAATTCTGCCGGAGCTTTCTTCTCCCGGGACAATGCCGCCGATTTCTTTTAGATAAATATGAGTTAAGCTGATATCTGCTACGTCTCCTCTGACATTCCCGATAATTACCCTGTCTCCGAGTATAAAGGGCCTTTTAAATACAATCATTATCCAGGCAGCAATGCCTGTTATCGGTTTTTGCAAAGCCCAGCCCAGGGCGGCAGAAAACAGTCCTAATCCCAGTCCCAGCCCTGTCCAAGAGCCCGCATAGGAGAATATCCCTACAAAAACGAGTATCAGAAACACTACGTATTTGGAAACCCTGGAAAATATCTCCACATTAGACCTTAGTTTCTTTGCTTTAACTTTTTTGAGAAGCCTTTTTTTAACAAAGTTAATAAGGAGGTCAAAGAATAGAAAAATGGCTATTATTAAAGCAGCCGTTTTTAAAATAGGGAGAAATTCTCCTAATTTCTGAATGACGTCAGCAATATTTTCCATATAACGTATTTTATCATAAGAAGGGGGGCGTAGGCAAAATAGACCCTCTAAATTTCGTTTTTGATATGTTATAATACACTAATGCTCGAAGACATCTTTCTCACAAGTTGGCATTATCTTACTCCCAAGAAAGTGGAATCAAGGCTGGAGACGGACCTGAAAGAGGGCCTTTCTTCCCAAGAGGCCCAGAAGAGGCTGCAAAGCCTTGGAAAGAACGAACTTCCAAAGAAAAAGTCGCTTTCCCGGACAAGGCTGATCTTAGAACAGATTAAGAGTCCCTTGATCTATATTCTTCTCATCGCCGGAGTGGTTGTTTTGTTTTTTAAAGAATACAACGATGCTATCGTTATCTTTTTAGCTGTTCTTTTGAATACGTCGGTGGGCTACATCCAGGAAAACAAAGCGAATGAAGCTCTAAAAAAACTAAAGGAAGTTATTGAAATTAAAGCAAAGGTAATAAGAGGGAGGCACGAAAGGGTGGTTTCTTACACTGACTTGGTAATTGGGGATCTTGTTGTCTTGGGGGCAGGGGACAAAGCGCCGGCAGACGGCAGGATTATAGAATCTGAAAATCTTAAGATAAACGAGATGGCCCTGACGGGAGAATGGCTTCCCGCCGCCAAAAAGAAAAGCGTTCTTCCTAAAGACACTGATGTTCCAGACAGAGACAATATGGTTTTTATGGGGACGATCGTGGAAGACGGAGAGGGTAAGTTTTTGATAACCGCAACAGGCAAGGAAACCCAAATAGGAAAAGTTGCTAAAATGGTAGAGGAAACCACAGAGGAAGAAACTCCGCTTCAGAAGAAAATCTCAAAGTTTTCAAAAATTATTGGCGGGGTGATCCTTGTTTCAGCAGGACTGATTTTTGCTGATGGAATTAGAATAGGAAAAGACTTTATCGAAATCTTCACTATTGCAGTAGCCGTGGCGGTGGCCGCAATACCGGAAGGGCTTCCTGTTGCCGTAACCGTTATTCTGGCAGTAGGAATGCAAGCCATCTTAAAAGAAAAAGGATTGGTGAGAAAGCTCTTGGCTGCAGAAACCTTGGGAAGCACAAATATAATATGTACGGATAAAACCCTTAGTCTAACAGAAGGGAAAATGAAGGTCGGCAAAGTAATAAGCGGGAAAAGGCTTTTTTCAGAACAAGGAGAAGATGGAAAGGAAGAAAAAAAATCGGCCCTAAAGATAGCGACTTTTCCCAACGAGGCCTTTATTGAAAATCCAGAAGAGCCGGTAGAGAAGTGGATTGTTAGAGGAAGTCCAACAGATAAGGGAATTTTAATAGATGCCAGCGAAACGGGCGTTAACAAGGAGAGATTAGAAGAAGAAATGCCCAGGATTGGGCATGTCCCCTTTAATTCTAAGAATAAGTTTTTGGCCAGTCTTAACCGGGTTAATGAAAAGGAGGAGCTTTTAAGTGTGGCTGGTGCTCCGGAAAGAATAATGGAATTTTCAAAATTTGTTAAAGTCGGAAACAGGAAACAAAAACTCACTAAAAGAAAAAGGGAAGAGATTAAAGGAAAGCTTGACCGAATGGCCTCCTCGGGGCTTAGGGTGGTTGGAGTCGCTTATAAGGATACGAAGGGGGAAGCAGAGAAATTAGAAAAAGTTAGAAATAAAACGGAAAGAATAACCAAAATGTGTGAAAATCTTGTTTTCGTAGGATTAATCGGCCTAAAGGATCCCTTGAGAAGGGGGGTTAAGAAGGCAATAAAAACAATAAGAAAGGCGGGCATGAGACCCATTATGGTAACGGGAGACTATGAGATTACAGCCAGGGCCATTGCTGAAGAAATCGGTTTAAAAACAGGGGCCCATAATATTATTAAAGGGGGAGAATTAGACAAGCTCTCAGAAGAGGAGTTTAAGAAGAAGATAGTGGGCATTGAGGTGTACGCCAGAGCAGAGCCCAAGCACAAAATGAGGATTGTGAGGGCCTGGCAGGATCAAGGAGAGGCAGTGGCAATGACGGGGGATGGCATTAATGACGCGCCCGCCTTAAAAAAAGCAGACATCGGAGTAGCCCTTGGTTCTGGAACAGAGGTAGCCAAAGAGATGGCAGACCTAGTGCTCTTAAACGATAACTTTAATGTTATAGTGGTAGCCGTAGAGCAGGGTAGGAAGATTTTAGACAATATCAGGAAAGTAATTACCTATTTATTGAGCAGCGCCTTCACGGAGACAATTTTGGTGGCAGGGGCTCTTATTTTTCGTCTTCCTTTACCTGTTTCCGCAGCTCAAATTCTCTGGATTAATCTTGTAGAAGACGGGCTTCCCGGTATTACCTTGGCTTTTGAACCCAAGGAAAAGGGGGTTATGGACCGAAAACCGGAAGGAAGGAAAAGGGTTCTTCTTACCGGGGAGATGAAGACCATAATTTTTATTATAGGTTTTGTTACAGACCTTATTCTGTTGGGACTGTTCTTTTGGCTCTGGCAGAAAGACCTTTCTATGGAGCACCTTAGAACAATCATTTTCTCGTGTTTGGCGATTGACTCTTTGGGCTACATCTTCTCTTGTAAAAACTTGAGAGCCAATGTGTGGCATATTAATCCTTTTTCCAACAAACTTTTGGCCGGGTCTGTGGCGACAGGAATACTCTTCTTGGTGGGTGCGGTATATTTGCCTCCCCTCCAACGGCTTTTGGAGACCGTACCGTTAGGTTTTTGGGATTGGATTATAGTTATTTCTTTAGGCGCAATAAACATAGTTTTCATTGAGGCAATAAAATGGATTTTTATAGTCAGAAGAAAAAGAAAAAATGATAACGTTTAATGTTGTCATTTTTATATCATCTGTAATCCTTCTTTTTTTCTCAGGATCAAAGCTGGTTGGGGCTTTAATGAGAATAGGAAGGTTTTTAGGCTGGCGCGAATTCGTGGTCGCTTTCTTTATAATGGCAATCGCAGGAGCTGTGCCTAATCTTTTTGTCGGGATTAACTCTGCCTTAAAAAAGATTCCAGAGCTTTCTTTCGGAGAGGTTATGGGGGGTAATGTTTTAGATTTATCTCTGGCCGTGGGACTGGCGGTCCTTATAGGTAAGGGCTCTCTTTCGGCTGGTAGCCGCATGGTGCAGTCGAGCGCAGTCTTTACTGTTGGGATAGCCCTTCTTCCTCTTCTCCTTATTTTAGATGGACGATTAGGAAGAATAGACGGGGGAGTACTTCTTCTGGCTTTTGCTTTCTATGTTTACTGGCTTTTTTCCAAAGAGGAAAGGTTTAAGCAGCTTTATAACGGCCAAAAAGAAGAGGGTTCCGTTAAGAGATTCAGTACTTTTTTGAGGGACTTGGGAGGAGTAGTAGTTTTTTTGGCGCTTCTTTTGCTGGCTTCAGAAGGGATGGTAGCCAGCGCCCGAAACTTTTCTGCGTTTTTTGGCATAGGGATTTCTACAGTGGGGATATTGATCGTGGGAGTGGGGAACGCTCTTCCTGAAACATATTTTGCTGTAGTTTCTGCCAGAAAGAACCAAGGCTGGATGATACTGGGAGACCTTATGGGCTCTGTTATAGCTTGCACCACTCTTGTCTTGGGCGTGGTGGCTTTGATCCAGCCCGTTGTTATTGATAATTTCTCTCCTTTTGCCATAGCCCGCATATTCTTGGTGGTTTCTGCCTTGTTCTTTTGGTTCAGCGTGAAAACAGACCATAAGATAAGCAGGAAAGAGGGTTTGGCGCTTATCTTTATATATATAGCCTTCCTCGCTCTGGAGATACTATTAAGATAATACTTGATTTTTATAACATAAAAAGATAATATGGTGTCCATGAACCTTGTTGTAATTTTTCTGGCTTCAATAATAGCTGTTCTGGTTGTAGTGATATTTTTTCTTGCCAAAAAAAGATCTGGCAAGGACAGTTCTTTTTTAATGATTCAGCAGCAATTGGACCAGCTTAATCGGTCCTTGGACAGCAAGCTGTCAGAATCCAACAAAGCAATTCAGTCCCAGTTTGGGCAGAGCGCCAAGATAGTAAAAGAAGTTACAGAGAGGTTGGGGAGAATCGATCAAACAAACAGAGAAATCGCAGACTTTGCCCAGCAATTGCAGTCTTTAGAGGATATCCTGAAAAATCCGAAACAACGAGGGATACTGGGAGAGTATTACCTAGAAGAACTTCTCAAGAATGTTTTCAGTCCCAATCAGTATAAGTTGCAGTATAGTTTTAAAGACGGAGAAACGGTGGATGCCGTTATCTTTTTGAGAGATGACAAGATTCTGCCCGTTGACTCTAAGTTTTCTCTTGAGAATTACAACAAAATTATCCAAGAGAAGGACAAGGTTAGGAGAGAACAGCTAGAAAAGCTTTTTTATCAAGATCTTAAAAACAGAATTGAGGAAACTGCAAAATATATCAGGCCGAGAGAGGGCACCCTGGATTTTGCCTTTATGTTTATTCCGGCAGAGGCTATCTATTACGACCTTTTGGTTAATAAAATAGGGGCCATCCAGAGCAACACCAGAGATCTAATCGAGTATGCGGTAAAGGAAAAGAAGGTTATCCCCGTGTCCCCAACTTCTTTTTATGCCTACTTGCAAACAATTCTTCAGGGCCTAAGGGCGTTTCAAATAGAAAAGTCTGCCCAGGAGATCCGCCAGAAAATAGAGGACCTGGCAAAGCACCTCTCTAATTATGAAGAATATTTAAGAAAGACAGGATCTTCTCTTAGTTCCACTGTGTCCGCTTACAATAAGAGTTACAAGGCCTTTGGAAGGATTGACAAGGATATAACTAAAATTGTTGATAAAAAATCTAAGGTCGAGCCAAAAGAAATTGAAAAACCAACAGAAGAATAATATGTTAGCAGTAATAGAAACAGGGGGAAAACAATATCTTGCCAAACCCGGCGATAAAATAAAGATAGAAAAGATTAAAGGAGGGGAGGGGGAGAAAGCTGCTTTTAGCAAGGTTTTGTTATTGGAAAAAAATAAAAAATTGGAGATAGGAAACCCTTATATCAAAGGAGCCAAAGTAGAGGCTAAGATTTTATCTCAGGGGAAGGGGAAGAAGATCACAATCTTAAAATACAAACCCAAAACACGCCAGAAATCAAAAAAAGGGCACAGACAGCCCTACACCGAAATCGAGATCACCAGCATTGACAAAGAGTAGCGATTATGCTACACTATTAATAGTGCTTTGATAATTAAAAACCTGTTTTCCAAAAGAAAGGAAACGAAATGACATTAACGCAAGAAATCCCCAAGCACGTCCTGGCCTACTGGAAACTTAAGGAGGCCCAAAACTGTCCGCCGCCTCAGTTCCGGGAGGAGAGATTTCGCTCCAGGCGCACTCGCTTTCTTTATCGAGTAAGAAAAAGAATGCGAGAGCTCTGGGTCGTTATGTCAGACAGAGAGCGTCAGATGGCAGATCCCCGGCCCGTTCCCCCTCGGAAATCTCGTATTCCGATGGGTTTCGATTTGGATAACCAGGCGTCCCAGCCGCCTCCTTATGGAGAAAGACTGGAAATCGGATTTGCTTGGTTGAACGGATGATTCTCTTCAAAAGCCCATTTTATTAAAAGTGGGCTTTTTTTATTTCCTTCCTTCAAAGGCGCTCTCTAGGGTTTCTTCGTCTGCATATTCTAACTCTCCTCCCGTGGGCAGGCCCCTGCCTAATCGGCTTGTCTTTACTTTTAGATCTTTAACATTTCTCTCTACGTAAAGGGCTGTTGCTTCTCCTTCTGTGGTGGTATCTGTAGCAATAATTATTTCTTTGAAGACTGTTCTTATGCCGTACTTTTCTGGATTATTTATTCTCTCTCTCAGTTCTTTGATTCTTATTTTCTTCAAATTCTCTTTCCTAAGACTGGAGATAGTTCCTCCGAGAATGAAATAAAGACCTCCGTATTTCTTTGACTTTTCAACAGAGGCTAAATCCGCCTCTTTTTCCACTATGCAGAGCAGAGAAGTGTTCCTTGCCTTGTTGCGACAGATGGGACAGAGGGATTCTTTATCCTCGTAGGGATTAAAACAGAAGTTGCAAATCTTTACCTCTTCTTTCAATTGTTTTAGAGATTCTGTTACTTTCTTAAAGTCATCTTCGGGAAGGTTTATCAGGTAAAAAACAAATCGGGCAGCAGTTCGCGGCCCGACAGTGGGAAATCTGGTGAAAATATCAATAACTTTTTTTATTTTGGGGGAATACATCTATATCTCTTCTTCTTGGGTAATGTATTCTTCCTTGGTTAGACTGCGGAAAGTAGCCCTTTGGTCGTCAAAGTATAACTCCGCTTTTCCCACGGGTCCGTTTCTGTGCTTGGCCACAATAATATCTGCTATGTTTTTCCTGCTGGTATCTTCTCTGTATCTGTCCTCTCGGTATATAAATAGAACTAGGTCCGCATCCTGCTCTAGAGATCCTGATTCTCTCAGATCTGCCAGCCTTGGGATCTGAGGGATCCTCTGCTCTACCGCCCTTGATAACTGCGAGAGGGCCAGGACAGGCACATCAAGCTCTCTGGCCATTGCCTTAAGGGATCTAGATATTTCGGTGACTTGCTGTACTATACTGGTGCTGTCTGATCTGGGTTGCATTAACTGGAGATAGTCAACGATTATGAGGCCTAGGCCGTGTCTTGCCTGAAGCCTTCTGGCCATGGCTTTCATTTGTACAATGTTTGGGGCTGCGGCGTCGTCTACATATATAGGGGCTTCAGAGAGAAGGCCCATAGAATCCTGGATCCTGGTAAAGTCGTCACTGTCTGTTGAAAGCCTTCCCGTTCTTAATTTCCAAAGGTCGACATTAGACATTGAAGCCAGCAATCTGTCTGTTAACTGGTCTTTGGACATCTCCAGACTAAAAATACCTACGGGAATTTTTTCTTTAGTGGCAACGTTCGAAGCAACGTTCAAGGCCAGACTGGTTTTTCCCATAGATGGCCTGGAGGCTAAAAGTATGAAATCGGACTTCTGAAGTCCGGAAACTATATTATCTAAATTCGCAAAACCTGTAGCCACCCCCCTTATCCCCGTTTTGTTTTTTGAAAGTTTGTCTATTCTTTCAAAGGCTTCTTCCAGGGTATCTTTTACGGGGACAAACTTTTGGGTTAGGCTTCCCTGGGCTATGCCAAATATTTTTTGTTCTGCTTGGTCAAGAAGCATTTCTACGTCTTTATCCTCTTGGTATCCCATGGTATTGATTTCTTGGCCGCAAGCGATGAGGTCCCTTAAGATTCTGTTTTTCTGTACGGTTTTAGCATAACTGCTTACGTGGGAAGCGGTAGGTACAAAATTGATTAGCTCTGTCAGGTAGCTGTTCCCTCCGCACTCTTTTAACTGGCCTTTTTCTTTGAGGGCGGTGGCCACAGACAAAAGGTCAATGGATTCTCCTTTCTCAAAAAGACCCAGTATCGCTTCATATGTTGACTGGTGTTTTTTGGAGTAAAAATCCTGTCCGTTCAGAAAATCTGCCACGCGGGAAATGGCGTTTTTGTCTAACATTAAACAACCCAGTACTGATTTTTCAGCATCTATATTCTGTGGAGGTATTCTATCTCGAGATTGCATCATACTTTTTTATAGCAAATCCCATCGTGGTTGGCAAATTAGCCCATTTTTCTTATTTTCGGGCCTTCTTTGGTATCTTCAATTTCAAAGCCCTTTTTTCCAACCTCTTTTCTTACCTTGTCTGCTTTCTGCCATTCGCCCTTTTGCCTTAATTCCTCTCTCTTTTTTGCTTTCTCTCTTATCTCTTCTGGTATTTTCACGGGCTCTAATTCTTTAAATCCAAGCCCGAAAATTTTATCGAATTCTATTAGAGTGTTGTATTTTTCTTCTCCCGAAAGATTTTTGTCTTTTATTAAGTCCCAAGCCAGTGCCAAAGCCTGAGGCATATTTAGGTCGTCTGAAATTAGTTTTTGGAATTTTCTTTGATATTTATCGGATATCTTTTTTGGAGTTTTATTTAATTCCGACACCTTTTCTTTCAGATTGTTATAACTGTTCTGAACAGACTGAAGTATCTCCCAAGAAAAAGTGAGTTTTTTTCTGTAATGAGTATTTAGACAAAGATAACGATAGGCGAGAGAGTTAAATCCTTTTTCTTCCAGGCCCTTTAGGGTGATAATATTTCCTTTTGATTTTCCCATTCGTCCCTTTTTCAAAACCAAAAACTCTCCGTGGAGCCAGAGGTTGGCCAGTCTTTTTCCGTATCCTGCTTTGGCCTGAGCAATCTCATTTGGATGATGCACTGTTATGTGGTCTATGCCCCCGCAGTGGATGTCTAAAGGAAGGCCCAGGTTTTTAGCCGCCATTACTACGCATTCTGTATGCCATCCCGGGAAGCCTCTGCCCCAGGGGGAATCCCATTCCATTTGTCTTTTAACGCCGGGCTTGGTCAATTTCCAAAGAGCGAAGTCTTCAGGAGTCTTCTTGTCCTCGACTTTTTCTATTCTTGCCCTTGCTTCTCTCGTTTTTTTCTTCTGAAAAATTTCTCCGTAATCTGGCATTTTGCTTGTGTCAAAGTATACGCCGTCTTCTATGGTATAAGAGAACCCTTTTTTTTCTATGATTTTAATAAGATCGATTTGTTCTTTAATGTAGTCTGTAACCTTAGCCCACTTGTCCGGCTTTTTAATATTTAACCTTTCTATGTCTTCCTTGAAGGCCTTAGTATAAAATTCTGCTATTTCCCATACTGTTTTCTTTTCTCTTTTGGCACCTTTTTCCATTTTGTCTTCTCCTGTGTCTTGATCGGACGTAAGGTGGCCCACATCCGTAATATTCATTACATGTTTTACTTTGTAATTTTCGTATTCTAAAGATCTTTTGAGAAAATCCTCAAAAATATATGTCCTGAGGTTTCCAATATGGGCGTACCAATAAACAGTGGGTCCGCAGGTATAGAGCGAAACCTCTTTGTCTTTTTGGGGTCTGAAAATCTCTTTCTTCCTTGTTAGGGTGTTATAAAACCTCATTATTATATTCTATCAGATTATTTGAAGGAAAATAAGGGGTTCGTATTAAATCATCTAAAATCTGACTATACGGGTATCGGTTAAATCATTTAAA
>CAYZKD010000021.1:0-9933 GCA_964479375.1 uncultured Candidatus Saccharibacteria bacterium
TATTTTACGCAAAAAGAGAAAACTAAAAACGTTTCACTTTGGAATAGAATTCATGTATCTCTTTCTCAGCCAAGAAACAAGAAACGGCCCGGCTAAAAATATGGAAGAATAGGTTCCGGCAACAATGCCCGCTATCAAGGTCAAGGAAAAGTACTTTAGAGTCTCGCCTCCGAAAAAGAAAATGGCGGTTACCACAAAAAGGGTGGTCAGGGAGGTGTTAATCTGGCGGCTTAGTGTCTGGATCAAGCTTTTGTTTACAGTTTCTTCGTAAGACTCCCCTCCCTTAAAAAGGTTTTCTCTAATCCTGTCAAAAACCACCACGGTGTTGTTTATAGAATATCCCAGTACGGCAAGGAGGGCGGTGATCACAGGAACAGTAATTTCCACTTCGTAAAATTTGCCCAGAAAGGCAAACAATCCCAAAGGAATCAAAGTGTCATGGAAGAGGGCTACTAGGCTGGCTATGCCGTATTGCCAGGACTTCAGGGGCCTCTGCACCCTTCTGAAGGCCAAGGCAATATAGACTACTATTGAGAAAAGGACTACTATGGTTACAATTTTGGTCTTGCTCTTTAATTCTTCCCCAATAGTGGGCCCCACGAGATCAAACCTCATCTCTTCTATAGACTCTTGTTCCTGCTCAAGATTGTCTAGGACTTTCTGGTGGGTTTTTTCTGTAATGTCTTTCATTCTAATAATAAATCCTTTTTCTCCTGTGGGCTGAACCTGAACCATACCTAAGTCCAATCCCTCCAATCTTTGCCGTATCTCTTGATTTTCAGGCCTTTGGTTCTGATAAGCCACTTCCAAAATACTGCCCCCCGTAAACTCAATCCCCAGTCTCAATCCAAAAATGGCCAAAAAAACAATGGCTGTTGTTATCACAAGACCCGAGAAAACGAAATATATTTTTCTGTAGCGGATAAAGTTAAACATTGTTATTTCCAAATCCACTTAACATTCTTAAGCCGGGTATCAGCAAAAACCACCAAAAAGCCCCTGCTCACAAAAATAGCAGTTAAAACGCTTAAAACAATACCTATGCTTAAAGTAAGAGCAAATCCTTTAATGAAACTGGTGCCAAATCCAAAAAGGATCAAGGCCACTATTAAAGTGGTAAGATTCCCGTCTCTGATAGAAGGCCAGCTCCTTCTAAACCCCTCTATAACAGCAACAGGAAGCTCTTTGCCTTCTTCTACCTCTTCTCTTAGTCTGGAAAAAATCAAAACATTAGCGTCCACTGCCATCCCTATGGATAAGATAAATCCTCCTATGCCGGCTAAAGTAAGAGTAATGGGGATCAGTTTGAACAGACCAAGAGCCAAGGCCACATATACCACCAAAGAAATTCCGGAAATTAAACCGGGCAGTCTGTAAAAGATTATCATAAACAAGATTATCGCCAGGAAACCTAAAGCCCCTGCCATCAAACTCTTTTCCAGAGAAACAGACCCCAGGGTAGGACCGACTGATTGCTGGGAAACAAGATGAATGGGAACAGGAAGAGCCCCTGCATTAAGATTTCTGGCCAGCTCTTGGGCTTCTTGCACGGTAAAGTCGCCTGTAATCTGGGCTTCTCCTCCGGATATTGTATCCTGAACAACCGGAGAGGAAATCATACTGCCGTCTATGTAAATAGCAAGAGGCTTTCCTATATTCCTCTTTGTGAGTTTTTCAAATAATTCAGCCCCCTCTTTATTAAAACTAAGAAGTATCATCGGAGTCTGAGCAGTCTGCCCGAATCCCACTTCCGCTCCTTTCAGATACTGGCCGGTCAGGTCTGTGCTTTTAAAATACGGATCCTGCAGTCCTTTTTCCCAGTTCTCTACCTCTTTCATGCCCTCTTGGCCCTTTTCTCTTATTTTCTCTTGAATGCTCAAAATATCATTTGTCTCTGGCTCTTCTCTGGGCTCTTTAAATTCCAAAAAAGGCGTCTGACCTATGGCTTTGATGGCTTCTGCCGGATCCTTGATGCCGGGCATCTCTACCACCAGCCGGTAATGTCCTGCGGTTTGCTCGGTCTGAACCACCGGTTCTCTTGCGCCGAACAGATTAACCCTTCTTTCAATAATATCCCTTAAGCCCCGCATAGCAGAACCGTAATCTTCTTTGTCTTTATTGGAAAGATCTGCCTCGTAAACCAGGTGGGTTCCCCCCCGAAGATCAAGGCCTAAACTAAAAGACTTTTCCCAAAAATGGGGAAAACGGATGCCAATCTTGTCGTTTAAAAAATCAGCCCCGGCATTGAATGCTTTGGGGTAATCCAAAAAGCCAGCCAACAGGGCTAGGGCAAAAATTATAACTAAGGCAGCTTTGGTTCTCTTTTTGCTCATTCTGGTCTGAGTTTAATGAATATAGAATAACATAAAAGGTCTTAAGAGTACAGGGCTGAACTACTCATCTCTCTGAGAAGCCAAAGAGTCCGACTCGCCAGAATGGGTGATTTCAAGGCTTGCCGACGAGGCATAGTCTGTGCGCTGCGGCGAGGGGACGTAACGAAGAAATCATTCATTCTCTGGCTTCCCCAAGGGCATTAATATTTTACCTCATCTGCGCGAGTTTTCCTCGGGACGAGGCACCAAGGCATCGCCTCCTCAAAAGAACTCGCACATCTGAAGCAAAATCTCAAGGGTGCAGGATGCGCCCTGCGCTCAGAAGATGATAGTTCAAATCCTGTGCTCTTTAACTGAAAAGGGCAGAAATTATCCCCACCAAAAATATGCCGTCAAACACGCCAGCGCCTCCTATGGCAACAAGGCCCACGTTCTGCTTTACGGCCTTCCTCAAATTAAGAAGATCTCCTCCTATCAAGGTTCCCAAAACCCCTGACACAAAGGCGCAGGGTGCTGTAAAATCAGGCGCCAAGAAGAAAGCGAAGAAAACAGCAAACAAAGGAGGTATTAAAGCGGGTATGACTATCCCCCTTCCGGGCACCACCCGGGAAAGATGCTTACATACTACAATCATAAGACCTGTCGCTATTAAAACAGGCGCAATAGGAATTCTGAAAAGGAAATATATGCAGATTATAACCGGGATGACAGCCCCTCCTATGTTAATAACAGGACCCGTGGTCTTGGCTACGGGCTTCTTAAAAAGACCGAAGAAACTTGGCTCCCGGGTGTAAATTATTTTCTTTCTGCTGAGGGGAAGATTAAAAAGAGAGCCCACCAGCATTGCCAGAAAGATTAGAATAGTTAAGGAGGGATTCAAGCCCAGTTTTTCAAACCCCAGAGTTATTACATGCAAATAGCCCAAAGCCAAAAGCGCGGGCAGAGCCATCACAAATAAAATCAATAGCAAGCATCCGACAGGAGAGAAGATCATATTTCATCTAAAAATTTAAGTTCTGATTTTCCTGTTTCTGTATCATAAACAGCAAAGGTAGGCCTGAAAATAATACCGGCAACGTTTCCGGGATTTACAACCTGGCACTCCCCTATTTCTTTCTGCCAGGGCCTGTGGGTATGCCCGTAGAAAACAATATCATACCCTCCTCCCTTTGCCAGTTTCTTAGCCACCCAGGGATAATGGGTAAAAGCCATCTTCTTATTACTCAATTCTACTTCTCCTTTTTCTTCAAAAACCTCTACCTTGGGAGGGCTCTGGTAATCTTCCAAGTCATACTGATATATATTGTCAGCGTTCCCTAAAACCGCCCTGCACTTGCCAGAAAAGTTTTCCAGGGCCTTCTCCAGGGTATTGGGGTTGGCAATGTCCCCGCAGTGGATAATAAAAGAGATGCCTTCTTTCTCTAAATAATCAATCACTTTCTTGAATTTGGGCAGATTGTCGTGAGTGTCTGAGATTATGCCTATTTTCATAATATTTATTATAACAAAGAATGTCATAACAAAAAGGCCCGGAAATCCGGGCCTTTTATTTCAAACAGGGGTTGATTTAGAAATGTCGGCTACATCTTCCTCTATCACTATTCCTTTCCCTCCTTCCCGAAGCAGTTTTTCAATAGGAGAGAAAACTCTTCGAACTTTTCCGGGAGGGACCCAAAACCCCGCCCTGTCCGCACCAGTATCAGCACAGTCCATTCTCAAACATCCCACCACTTGAAAAGGATCCTCTCGATAAACAACAGCGTATTCCGGAACTTTCCATTCTTGAGTAGGAGTGTAAAGCGTAATGGGATCGCCCGGAAAAACAACCTTGCCGCACCAGGCGCATCTGATAGCCATTTTTGCGAGACAATCCGGACACCAGACAAGGAAGGAGGAGCTAACGCTAAAAGTCACTTCTTGTCCGAAAGCCGAAACCTTTTTTGTCAAATAAGATCTGTGGTTGCAAAGAGGAAAATATCTTTTTCTAGAAAACAAAAGTTTGATTCTTGCTAAAATCCCTGTCTTCATTTTTTTCCTTTCTTTGTCAAGGGACTGAATTTAAAATAGCACAATATTTCCAAAACAAAAAGACCCCTTTCAGAGCCCTGCGCTCTGAAAGGGGGTCTTTTTATAAGGAGGACTAAGGACGAGTCACGTCTGTGGCTTTGGGTCCTTTTTCTGATTCCCCCATTTCGAATTCTACTTCATCTCCCTCTTTTAGTTCCTCAAAAGTTACTCCTTTGAGGTCGTTTGAGTGAAAAAATAATTCTTTTTCTTCTCCTTCAGGAGAAATGAATCCGAATCCTCTGTCAGTAATTTTCTTTATTGTGCCTTTCATTGAGAATGGATTATAACTTATAAACAATGCTAGAAGAAATTCGACCTTGCTTCCCCCAGCAAATACAATTTTCAATATAGCACACTGCCAGAAAAAAGCAAGTGGACAACTAGATTAATAGCCCTACCGCAATAGTTACGGCTAATAATATATTAACCACCCCTATGGCAATCCTTAATTTCTTGGCATTGAATCTTTTTACCACATAGGCCGCCAAGGGCACAGAAAAGATTCCTCCCGTCAATAAAGAGATAAAAAGAGACCAGTTCATAGAAAAACAATAAAGATAAGCCAAGACGCCGACTATAGAAACCAAACCTTCCGCGAGCAAGGAGATGGCAACAGCCCTTTTGCTTTTTACCCCAGATAATATCTGCCCGCTGGCCAATACCGGCCCGTATCCTCCTCCTGCCATTCCCTTGTTAAAGGCAGCCACTATGCCTAAGATTATGAACTTAACCCAAGAAAAAGGAAGCTTTACCTCTCTTTTGACTAAAACCGTAATCCCCATAACCAAAAGGAGGAGGACAAGATATCCTTTTAGAAATATCTCCGAAGTTCTTACCGCAATAAAAAACGCAGCCAATATCCCTATTGCGCCAAAACCCGCCAGAATAAGCGTTATCTTAAAATCCCTTCCTTTAAAACTTAAATCTACATTGCCAAATCTGTGATGAAAAAACCCGGCAACAATACCGAAAATAACATTGGTTAAGAGAAGAGCAGGAATAATTTCCAAAGGAGCAAATCCGAACAGCAATAGTAAAGGAGCCAAAGCCGTACCGTAGCCCACTCCCACAGAAGCGTCAAAAAACTCCATTATTAAAGCCAAAATAACAACTGGAAGAATCAACTCAATCATTATCCGAACTTAGGATAACAGCATTTCTTATATTTTATCGGCTCACCCGTTTTAGGATCCTTTTTGCCGCAAGGACAAGGATCATTCCTGCCGGGGGCCCTTTTGTCTAACTGAGAGGACTGAAGGGGCTTGCCGGTAATTTCTGCCTGAAAAACTGCATTGGCAATGGTGTATTCGATTGAAGAAATCAATTGCTGGAACATTCTATGCCCTTCTTTTTTGTATTCTACTAAAGGATCCTGCTGTCCATATGCTCTTAACTTCACGGAGTCTCTTAAGCGGGACATATTATCTAGATGCTCCACCCAAAAGGTATCAAAAACCTTAAGGCAGACTGCCTTCTCTATTTTTCTCATACTCTCTTCTCCCATTCCCTGCTCTCTCTTTCTGTAATCTCCCTCAGAAAATCCTTGTTTTTTAACAATGTCTAGAATATAGGATCTTAATTCTTGAGGCTTTTTTGATTTCTTTAATATCTCGTCTCTTTTTTTGTAAAAAACCTCTCTCTGCTTGTTCATTACATTATCGTATTCTAATAAATGCTTTCTGGCATCAAAATTAAAGCCCTCTATTTTTGACTGAGCAGACTCTATCGCCCTAGAAACCATTTTGGCCTCTATGGGCTCTGATTCCGGTATTTTTAAAACCTCCATAAAGTGCTGGATTCTCTCCCCCCCAAAAACTCTCATTAGGTCGTCTTCCAAAGAAACAAAGAACTGAGAAGAACCCGGATCTCCCTGCCTGCCAGACCTTCCTCTCAATTGATTGTCTATTCTTCTGGCCTCGTGCCTTTCTGTGCCCAAAACATGCAAGCCGCCTGCCTTTACAACTTTTTCTTTATCCTCCACCTCTTGGGGATTCCCCCCCAGAACAATGTCTACTCCCCTTCCCGCCATATTGGTGGCTATGGTAACAGCCTCCGATCTTCCGGCCTGGGCTATTATCTCTCCTTCTTTTTGATGATTTTTAGCGTTTAATATCTGATGAGGAATGCCTTCTTTTTGGAGAAGCCTTCCTAAGTATTCGTTCTTTTCAATGGAAACTGTGCCCACTAAAACAGGCTGACCTCTTTCGTGTCTCTGTTTTATCTCTCTAACTATTGCTTTAAACTTGCCGTTCAGGTTTTTATAAATTCTGTCAGAAAAGTCCTCCCTTATCATGGGCCGGTTGGTGGGAACAATAATGGTTTCTAATCCGTAAACTTTGTCAAACTCTTCCGCCGAAGTGGCAGCAGTACCTGTCATCCCCGCCAGCTTCTGGTACATTCTAAAGTAGTTTTGAAAACTGATACTGGCTAAGGTTTTGGACTCGGGCTGTATTCCGATCCCTTCTTTGGCTTCTACTGCCTGATGAAGCCCACCGGACCATCTTCTGCCGGGCATCAGCCTTCCTGTAAACTCGTCTACTATTATTACCTTTCCCTCTTTCACCACATAATCTTTATCTCTCTGGAAAAAAGTCTTGGCTTTCAAGGCCGACTCCAATTGATGGGTTGTGGTAATGTCGTTCTCTCCCCAAGGATCAAATCCCAACCTCTGAACAATCTTGTCCTGGCCCTCTTCTGTAAAGGTGGCGGATTTCGTCTGCTCATCCAATTCATAATCTTCGTTCTTTTTTAAGCCAGAGGCAATCTGGGCGAATTTATAATACTTGTCTGTGGACTCTTCTTCTCTTCCGGAGATAATAAGAGGGGTTCTGGCCTCGTCTATTAGCACAGAGTCTATCTCGTCAATAATAGCGTAATTGAAGCCTCTCTGCGCTTTTTGGTCCAGGCCATGAGCCATATTGTCTCTTAAATAATCAAATCCAAACTCGTTGTTGGTGCCGTAAGTAATATCCGCCTGATAGGCCTCTTTTCGGGAACTCGGCCTCAGGAAATCCTCTACCACTTTAAAAGAACCGAATTCGTCCCTTATCTCGTCTTTTTCTTCCAATGTCTTTTTGTACTCTGGATCATAACAAAAAGCCTGCTCGTGATTGAGACAGCCAACCCTAAGGCCTAGGAGGTGATATATCTGCCCCATCCAAACAGCATCTCTCCTTGCTAAATAGTCATTAACTGTTATCAAATGAACACCTCGTTGGGTTAGAGCATTAAGGTAAACAGGCATGGTAGAAGCCAGGGTCTTTCCTTCCCCTGTTTTCATTTCTGCTATCTTGCCCTGGTGAAGAATAATCCCTCCCATAACCTGAGCGTCGAAGTGGCGCTGATCCAGTGTTCTCTTGGAGGCCTCTCTCGCTAGGGCGAAAGCCTCGGGCAAAAGATCGTCCAACTGCTCCCCCTTTTCCAGCCTCTTTTTAAACTCTTCTGTTTTTTCTTTGAGGTTCTCTTGAGGTATTTTTTCAAAATCCGGCTCAAGGGAATTAACCCTTTCTACTAAAGGACTTATCTTCCCAAGGTATTTCTGGTTGGGATCTCCAAATAATTTCTTGAAGAGTGGCATTGTGTTAATTTCCTTCCAGCCTGTCCCTTCTCCCCTTTTTTTTGAATCTTGCTAGAGGAGAGAGATTAATAAGTCTCTTAAAAAATCTTCTCTTTCTTGTGGAGACAGCTCTGGATTTTCCTTTATACTTTTTCAGTTCTCTTTTAAGTTCATCTTTCAGTTCATCAACAGCCTCTTTCCAGTTTTCTCCCCGGGCATCAACCCATATTTCCTTGCCCGGAAGACCGACGGTGGTCTCTGCTCTGTAATAGGGGCCCTTTTTATGGTGCTGGGTTGTTTTTTCTATTTCGATATGATTTTGGACCGCAGCCTTTCCTCCCGGAAAATCTCCTTCATTAACATTAATAAACCTGTCCAGTTCTCCTATTTTTTCTTCTATATACTGCTTTAACTCTTCGGTGGCCTCAAGGTTTTTGGTGCGAATATTAATTTGCATAATTGTTATTGTTTTAGAGCGCATGATTCTGACTGCTCATCTCTCTGAGAAGCCAGAGAGTGGGTGATTTCAAGGCTTGCCGACGAGGCATAGTCTGTGCGCTGCGGCGAGGGGACGTAACGAAGAAATCATTCATTCTCTGGCTTCCCCAAGGGCATTAATATTTTACCTCATCTGCGCGAGTTTTCCTCGGGACGAGGCACCAAGGCATCGCCTCCTCGAAAGAACTCGCACGTCTGAAGCAAAATCTTAATGCCCAGAGGATGATAGTTCAAATCCTGTGCTCCTTATAATTTGTATTTCTTCTTTTAAATTTATACCAAATTTGTTTTTTACCTTCTCTTTTGCCAGCTCAACTAGCCGGATAACATCTTTTGCTTTGGCTTTGCCTATGTTGATAATAAAGTTGGCATGCTGGTCTGAAAACTTAGCACCTCCTATCCTTTTTCCTTTCAGCCCGCATTTTTCTATTAAATAGGCAGAAGGAATTACTCCTTTATGGTTGAATTCTTCCAGTTCTGGAAACTGGGAGACAAGTTCTGGATCTTTTATCTGTCCCTCATAATTCACAAAGACAGAGCCTGCTGAAGGAAAGTAGAGAGGATGTTTTTGTTTTCTGTATTCTGCGTACCTTTTTATCTCCTCTCTGCTTTTTTGAGAATCCCCCTGTTTTAATTTAAGAACGGCCGAAATAATTATTAGATCTTTTTGTTTCTTGAAAATGCTGCTTTTGGTTTCAAAGAGGCATTCTTCCTTATCCAGAGAATTAAATTCCAAAGTGTTAGTATCTAAGACTGTAACGCTCTCTATTATATCGCCCATCCTTTTTCCAAAGGCCTGAGCGTTTCCGTAAATAGCACCTCCTAAGGTTCCCGGAATGCCTACTGCCCATTCCAATCCCGTTAAAGAGTTCTTTAAAGAAAAGCTGACTACTGAAATCAAGGAGGTTCCCGCTCCTGAATTTAATTTCTCTCCTTCCCTTTCGGGAGCATCTGTCTCAATCTTTATAACCATCCCTCCATACCCTTTGTCCGGAAATAAAAGGTTTGTCCCCTCTCCAATGATTAAATAAGGAAGTTTCTTATCTCTGGTGTAATTTAAAACCTTTAACAGATCTTCTTTCTTTTTGAAGACAAAAAAATAACGAGCCGGGCCCCCTATTTCAAAACTACTGTATTCTGCCAAAGAGACATTTTCTTTTGTTCCAGGTAACATATGTCCATTGTCGCCTTCAATTTAACAAAAATCAAGTCTAAAAAAACCAGGAGGAGCTGACTCCAATACTAAGTTTTTTGTGAGCGCTTTGCCCTCCTGGCATTATTTATTATAGAGGATGTGTGAAATATTGCAATAAAAAAACAGAAGGCCTCGCATATGTGAGGTCTTCTGCCAACTTAGTAGAGTCTCCTAAAAGGAGCGCTCACTGATTAAATGTTAGCAAATTTAACTTATTTTGTCAAGTAGGTGTATAATGCCACCCATTTTTAGACTCTGCAGGTAAATTAAAGTTTGAAATAGCC
>CAYZKD010000022.1:0-8053 GCA_964479375.1 uncultured Candidatus Saccharibacteria bacterium
GTTTTCACGACCTTTAATTCATCTTACCCTGTTCCAACTTCTTTAGTATACCCCGGACCCTATTTTTTTGAAAACCTGATCCGGTAAGAAATATTAGTTAAAATAGTTTTCAATCCTATCTTTGTCTTCGCGGTTCTTATCTCCCTTAAAATATAATTCTATAAATTCTATTTCCTCTTTTTTCTCACTAAAAGCATAAATAATCCTTAGGGAGTCTCTCTTTAAATACAAACAAAAAAAGCGGGCTTTTACAATTTTCATTGATTCGGTCTTTGTGACAATTGTAAAATGCCTGCCTTTTCCGAGAGGAAACTTAGTAACAATTTTTTTAAACAACTCTAGGTCTTTCCTGAGAGATTTGTATTTCTTAGACAGTCGCTTAAAATCCTTGTTAAAGTCGTGCGTTCCTTTAAAGTTCATCCTCATAACTTCTCACAGAATGGTCTTGGTCGCGATAAAAAACACTCTCATAATTGATAATCTCGCCGTCCTCGTGAATCTCCCAAGGAATATCGCTATGAGAAAGATCTGTAAGGTCTGCTGCGTTCTTGTCAGAGAGTCTATTAATTACTCCGTCTATATGCTTGATTTCTCTTGCTGTCAGTTTATCAAGGTTGGCTTTTCTTAAAGGCAAATATTTCTTTTGGTTATAGGAGAAATATTTGCTTCTTATGCGCTCCACCTCCTTGTCTCTTTCCATCTCCTTTATAATCTCTCCAAACTTTACGGGAGTAGGGCCGTAATGGTTTTTTATATACTTAGCTCCGGTAAGCTGTTCTTCAAATTCCTCATAAAAATCAAAATCTATAAAATAGAGTATCTTATACAAAGCCGTTTCCCCTATATTAGCCTTAGCCCCCACCCTATCGAGAACATAAATTAATACTTCCTTAAATTTTTGAACATTAACTCTGGGAAGTATCACCCGTATTTCTTCCTTTTCCCTATTCCCTCTCCTCTCTTTCTCTAAAACCACTTTCCTTTTTTTGGTCTCTTTCCTATCCAAAAAGTCTTCTAACTTTAAGCTAAAAATGCTGGCAAGTTGTCTTGCCTCAGCTATTGTGATTTCCCTCTCTCCCCTCTCGATTTGGGCATAAGTGGGCCTAGACAAGCCAATTTCTTTTGCTAGGTATCCCTGGGAGAAATTGTTCTTTATTCTGAGATTTTTGATCTTTTTATACAGTTGGTCGGCCATAATTCTTTAATCTATTATAGCAATGTAAAGAAAGTTGTCAATACTAGGCGTCAATATTCTTTACAATAAAAAGCTATCTGGCGCTACCAACTAACTACTTCTCGGGAGTTGAGGTGGCCGAGGTAATATCTTTTGAAGAATCAAGAGGAGTAGAAGAGGCGGTTTTGGTAGAGCTTGCGCCCCTGCCCTCCATCAGAGGCTCTGCTGGCTTGTCAAATTCGGGCGTAGAAGTAGAGTTCTTAGAATCTGTGGGGTTATCACCCTCAAGACCCGCCTCTTTTTCGGGAGTAGAGCTGGCATTTGTTTCCAAGGCAATACCGCCAGAATCTTTGGAAGGAGTGCTGCTGGCAGAAGATCCGCCAGATCCATTATTAATATCTTCTTCTTTTGCCTTAACCTCCAGCGCCATACAAGAGCCATCGTCTATGGTTGCCTCAGGATTATAATTAAACGCCCTAGGGTTAGTGCATCCCCTTATGTCATATTCACAAGAGTTGTCGTCCGTTGTGGCTTCAGGGTCGTAATTCTCTGCTTCAGGATCCGTACACCCCTCTATCTCGTAATTGCAGAAGCCATTATTTTTTTCGGCCTCGGGATCGTAATTTACGGCTTCGGGGTCTGTGCATCCTTTTGTTTTCTCGGGACCCTCACCAAAAGCCTTTAACTCTATCTTGTTTTCACTTTTAATTACGAAATAGACATGTTCTTTCCCAGCCGCAAAAGAGGATAAGAAGGACCCTGAAATGTCCATTCTTTCAAGAGAATTATGATTATTTCCAAAAAGCTCCAATCTCTCCCCTATAAGACGATATTTCCACTCCTTATCATAAACTTTTCTTCCAGCTAAAATCTTGCCCTGGGGACCTATTAAAATATCTTTTCCGAAAGACAGGCTTTTTTCTGTTCCTGATTCCCAAACAATATCACCGCCCTGATTATACTCTCTCATTTTGGAAACTTTCTGACGAATCTGCATTCCCCAAGACCACCCCTGAAATTCTCCCCAGCTGTCAGTAATAATTATTCTGTTGTCAGAAAAAATCTTGGGAATACGGATGCTTCCATCCGTTGCCTTCTCGCCTTCCCACAACTTATTGCCTTCTGGGTCGTAAGACCTAAGGGTACGGGACACATGACCGGCCCAAGGGCTGCCAACAACAAGATATATATTTCCGCTCTCCCCCATGGCGGGAGATGTAGCGTCATAATTGAGGGGGGAATGCCATTTAATGCTTCCGTCTATTGGATTATAGGCGTAGAGAGCGCCTTTACGAGCATCTTGAAAATTCTTAAATCCCGTCCAGGAGACATAGATTGTCCCGTCTTCCCCTATAGCAGGGCCAAAGCGGGCCGATCCTCCCCTGGAAACGCCTTCGTTTTTCCAATTAAGATTGCCCCGAGAGTCAACGCTATAGAGATAATCATGGTCTGTGAAATATATATTGTGATAGTCGCCTACTGCGATTTTTGAAACCCATTTTTCTTGCCCTGTGTTAAATACCCACTTCTCTTTTCCTTCAGAATCAAGGGCGTAAACAAATCCCTTGAAGGTAGGGATATATATTGTTCCGTCAGAACCCACAGCCGGAGCATAAGGGTAATCTTCTTCTATTTCATATACCCACTCTTTCCTCCCCTCGGAACTAATAGCAAAAAGCTTCCCTTTATCCCCCTCGGTGCTTTCTCTTAAAGCATAATAAATATCCTTTCCTATTATTGGCTGATGGGTCCCATATATTTTTCTATCAGAGATAGAATCCTCTAAAGCCACGCTCCATTTCTCCTCTAGATTCTCTGGAATCTCATACCTGCTTCTTCCTGTGTTTTGAGCATTCTGCTGAACCATAGGCCAGTCAAATACCTCCGATGGAGAAGGAAGATAAGTCTCTCCTTTGGAGTTAGTGGGAGTAGGATTATCTCTAATTTCAAAATCAAAACTGTTAAAGTTTGTATCTTGATATTGGGAATCGGATATTCTGTTCAAACTCTTTCCCCCCGGGGCAGGATCGCAGCTTTCACCTTCTTTTACAGAAACATCTCCCCAGCCCACAGCGTCTATCCTGCCCGACTCGGCCTCTTCTGAGGTCTTCTCTTTGGGATCCCAAGGGAATACAGCCAAACTGCCCTCAGAATTACCTAACTGAGAAGAGGAGTAAACCTGCCAGTCGCTGGCAGGATTTCCCAAAACATCGGGGTAGCCCTTAAAACCTATTAAATAATATCCTTTGGCCGGGATGGTAGAACTGGCAGAAAACTGCTTGTTGCGGTAAGGATCATTCCACTCTTTTCGAGAAGAAGGGTAATAAGAAAAATACCAATCTGAAATATCAATATCTTCCTCTTTCGGGTTATAAAGCTCTACGAACTCCTTTTCTCCAAGTTGAACTTCTGAAATAACTACGTGGTCTAAGGGTTTTATCTCCGGTCTAACAACCAACTCAACCTCCACCCTCTCTTCAAGATCCCCTGCTGAGAAGACAATGTCTGCAGAATAAATGTCAGGAGACAAACCAGAATAATCAACCGAAACATTAACATCTTGAGAACTAGTAGCAGAAACAGGGCTTATCTCAAGCCAAGTTACCGCAGGGGAAGAGCTGGCTGTCCATCCCAGTTCCTGTTCTCCGATATCTACGCTAATTGTTTTTGTTGAAGAAGCCGCTTTCCCTTTATCAATCTCAAAATTAAGTTTCTGAGGAGAAACTTCTAAAAAGGGCTCTGGTTCAGGCTCAGGCTCGGGCTCGGGCTCAGGCTCGGGCTCGGGCTCCGGCTCGGGCTCGGGAGGAGAGCTATTTTCTTCTTTCGGAGTCCCTTTTATTGCGCCGCCCTCCCCGGAAAAGGTATGCCAGATCAAGTCCGGCCCCCTTTCCATGGTTTTTCTATCTCCGCTATCTCCCGCAGGCCATTCGGGGTCAGCCTCAACTTTGTCTTGAAGCCGGCAGTTATCATCAAAGAGATAAAGAGCCTCATCTGTATTATTCAAGTCCCATTTATAAATATGGTCAGCTGAAATTCCAGGCACCGAATCGTCATTTGTTCTCTCTAAGAGATAAAGCTCTCCCGGCTCAAGATCTTTAGAATCTAAGATCTCTTGTATCTGCTTCGCCTTATCTATAATCTGCCATCCGGAAAGATCAACTGTTTCTTCTGAAATATTCTTTAACTCAATCCACTCATCAGCAGAAGAGACGTCAGTTCCCATCCATGCTATCTCGTTAAGAATTATCCTTTCCCTTTCCGGGGCCTCATCTGAAATGCTGCAATAACTAGGCTCCGAAGAGGTCCCTCTCCCGCCTTCACCACCCTCATCTTCCTCTTCCCCCTCTTCTTCATCCTCCTCTTCTTCCTGGGTTCTCCCCTCTTTTTTGTCCTTCATCTCCTCAATCCTATCTCTTAATATACTAATCCTTTCCAGAAGATCGTCTATTGCTTCTTTCTTTCTATTCTCATCCACCCTCGTTTCCGAGGGTTCAGGAGAAGAGTCTTCTACCTCCTTTTCTTCCTCTTCTTCTTCCTCGCCTACTTTTTCTTCCTGCTCCCCCTCTTCTTTTTCCTCTCTTTCTAATTCATCTTCTTCCTTGTTCCCGGACAGATCTTCTTTTGGTTCTTCTCCATCGTAAAAAACCATCTCCGGTGTCACGGTTGCCTTAAAGGGATTAAGTTTAGAAAAAAGACTTTTTATCCCATCAAAGGCGTCCTTCCCCATTTCTTTAGCAACATCCCATACCTCGGGGAAGATATCCCCTGCTTTTTCCCCTAATTTGCCAAGCGCAATCTGACCTTTCTTAAGTTTATCTATGTATTTTTCAAAAATGCCGGGCTCTTTAAAACTGAACTCTGGCACTGGTTTATCAAAAATATAGTTAAATTTTGGACCTTCTACCCATTTATATGAACCGTATTGATTTTTCTCTACTACACCCTCTATCTCGAGTATAAAAGGAGGAAGTTCTTCTATCCCTCCCTCCCATTGAAATCCTGCCGTAGGAGAAGGCAATTTTATTTCCTCCGATGAATAAATATTAATTATTACTCTAGCTTGCTGTGCATCTTTTTGGCTGTATATTATAATATTTTGGAAATTCACCTTAATAGAATAATAAGAAGCGGGGAGATTGCTACCCGCTACTCTTACCTCATTCTGTAAAAGCCACTCCATCACATACTCTTTTGCTTTTTCTACTGACAATTTTTCAATCTCGTCTAGGGCTTTTTTGATAATTGTAGAAGAGTCCCCTCCCCAAACAACCGCCACCACCTTTGCTCCCCCCTTAATAAGCTCCTTGCTTACCTCTTTCGGAAATTCAAAAAGTAAATAATCGTATAGGTCTCTCCGTATACCCTTCTCAACCAATCTCAAAATAATTTCTTTCTCGAGCAATCTGTCTCCCCCTCTCACCGTTACCCCCATCCACTCGTTTCTTAGGCTTTGTAGAAAAGAAAGGAATATCTTTTTCCCGTCTTTCTCTTCTAATTTAATCTTCTCGGGATTATCAATTAATTCTCCAGGGATTAATTCTTCAGCTAAAATAAGTTTAGGCAAAAACAAAACTCCTACTATAAGAAATAGTAGAAAAATAGAAGAATATTTTTTTGTTAGTCCAAAAAAAACCACAAAAATATAAAAAAATAAGACGCCCCGGATTTGTTTTTGTATTTCTTTTTAAAAGAACTGGGAAGAACTATTCAGGCCGAGAAAGAGCTATTTGCTAATCTCTACGGTCTCCATAATATTATTAAATTCTTCTATACATTTCTCCGATCCGATAAAACCGGTTGAAAAAGTATAAACTGTCTGGCCAACAGGAATTTCCACATCTATAAGAGTAACTTTACTCTCTGCTGAATAAATCCTTTTTATTCCATCCTTTCCGCCTACAACAATAGATTCACTCTGAGGATTTTCGCTTTCGCCTTCAACCCCTGGGTTTTCTTTTAAGTGTTGGGCTTCTTTTCTAAGATCGTCTGCGAAAGTAGTCACGTCAGGATTAACATCCTGGCTGTTATAAATCTCTATAGCCATCCCACAAGCACCTTTTTCTTTCGCGCTTTTTATAAAATTATCACCCACTTGGTGATCAAAGAGATATATTGCTGTACCAAAAGCTAAATCTTTTTGAGTTCTCCACCCCTCTGGCACTCTAACCCTTAACCCCTCGCTCAGACAAACAACGAATTTTCCCTCAGAACTTTCTATAACCTCAAATTTACCAGCTTCCACAAACTCGTTTTTGTAAACAAAATTATTATCTTTTTTATTCAATAAAAAAAGGCCTCCGGCTACAATAACTAGGGCTAAAACAAGTAAAAATATAAGGAGTTTTCTTTTTTTGACCATAAAAAATAACGAAAGGATAATAGTATATTCTACAGGCTAGGTCGTTTTGTTTCAAATAAAACCTGTGGAAAACTCAATTTCAAAATCTGGTTGGAGTGTCTGCAAGACTATGTCCTTTTTAAACAAATTGTGGGAGGCCCGTCCTCCCACAATATTTATTATTTATACGCCCCTTGCCGATGACCGATTCTGATTATAAACACGATACGCCTCTTTTTGTCTATTTTGTAAATGATCCTGTAGGGATAAACCTTAAAAGAATACAGCCCCTCTAGTTTCCCTTTAAGGGCCTTGCCTTCTTTCGGCTCTTTCCTCAAACCTAAAAGAGCTGCGACAATCCGCAGCTCATGCTTTTTTGCTATACTTCTAAGATCTTTTTCCGCTTTTTTTCTTAGAACTACCTCGTACATCGTTGAGATTATCCTTACGCACTGAAAAACCTTCCCTGGATAAAATCTCTTCCAGGGCAGAATACTCCCCCTTTACATATTCTTCCTCTGCCTTCTTGGCCTCTTTCTCTATACCGGGAAAATCTTTCATTACTTCTAGGGTTTCTTGCCAGGATTCAAACTCTTCGGCAGACAAAATTACAGCCTTGGGCTTCCCTTTCTCTGTCAAGGTATAGTAAGTAGAAGGGTTTTGTACTCTGTCGGCTATCTTAAAGATCTCTTTCCTGGCCTCTGAGATTGGTATTGTTTTTTTAGAATCCATAGAAACTTTGTTTTTATTACATGTACATTATAGCGTACATTAAACCGTATTGTCAACAGTGCTGCTAAAAGAGTCATCCTTCCAGAAGCCCAAACCTCTGATGATTGAATTAAAACCTGTGGAAAACTCAACCCTCAGAGGCCCGTCCCCTGCAAAATGTGGGAGGACGGGCCTCCCACAATGAAAAGACTGTTTTCTCGGAACGTAAATTTTTTGAGATATAGATTCCTTTCTTCTTGGTTATAAACCAAATGTTAGGATTAGGCTCACTTTTAGTTTAAATTATATAAAGAGTTGTCAAGGGCTATTTATCTTCAAAAAAAAGCTCCGTAAAAACGGAGCTTGTATTCTATATCTATTATGCCCAATTGACGTAGTTGCAATTAACTCCCAATCTGCGAGGGGTGAATACATCCACTATGGTGTGGGCGGAAAAGCCGTCTGCTTTTTGTCGCAAGACCCTGCCGTCTGCCATTACGGGAAATACTGAAATGCTATCGTCTTTGTCTTGGATCGTGAAAAAAATCTTTCCCTTGTCTTCGCCTTCTGTGGGGCTAACAAGCCCGCAAGAGACAAATGCAATCTGAATGCGCGAAGACGGCTGAATCTTCCTGTTCTTCATTTGCCTTAATTGTCTTGTTTTTTGTTTCTTTTCCTTCCTTGGCATTGAACGTTCCTTTCCTTTATTCGGGTTTCAAAGAACAATTAATAGTTTTAACCTATCAAAAAAATATAGTTTGTCAAGAGTTAAGAGTGGGTATAATTAACAAGATGGAACAAAAGTAAGGGGAATTTGAATTTGTTTTAAG
>CAYZKD010000023.1:0-7847 GCA_964479375.1 uncultured Candidatus Saccharibacteria bacterium
TGTTTTCACGACCTTTAATTCATCTTACCCTGTTCCAACTTCTTTAGTATACCCCAGCGCATGGTATTGACATAAATAGACTATTATGATAGAATATAAACTTAGTGAACTTTGATAAAACTGCGGAGTGTTTCCGCAGTAAATAACAAGGCTATCAGATAAGGAGAAAAACATGAGAGCCTTGGCAATCGTTTCGCTTGTTCTGGCGGTTTTGTTGGTCGGTTCATCGGCCTCGGCTGCTGCTCTTGAGCAGAATTGGCAGAACCTGAACGGTTCTTTCGATCTGCCGGGCATCTGGGCCAACTGGAATGGGAGTGGTCAGGACTCTCGTGCAAGAACGGACGTCTCGGCCAAACTCGAAGACGCATTTTTCACTTCGGGCCGCTTCAGCCTGAATTCCCTTCAGGAGACTCCTAGCAAGTTCTACGGGACTTTTCACTGGGAAGGCCTATTTAAAGGCAGGCCTGACAATGGTCGGCACAGCTACATGGATATCGACCGCCGCGGAGTCAGTCTCTCTATGGGAAGTAGCGTTTCATACGACGAAAACCAGCTCTTTTTGTCGGGCTGGGCGTCGCTCTTTCCGGCTGACATCACTTCAAACGCCTTCCGGTATTCGGAGCGAGACCTCTACGTTGGCTGGAGCGAAGAGCTGCAAGAACCGATCTACGAGCCCGGCTGGTGCGTCGACTATGGGTTCGGGGGCAATTGGCTGTCAACCAACGCTATGACGGCCAAGGAAGTCGGCGCCATGTTCCCGTCCGTGCCAGAGCCAGCAACCCTAGGACTGTTCGTTATCGGTTCGGTTCTGGCGTTTCGCAAGCGGCGCTAGCCGCAAGGCCCCGAGAAAAGCTTATTAAAGCTCTTTTCGGGGCCGTTTTTTTATTTGAGAAATCCCCGAAAATGGATACAATGAAATACAGGTGGGAGGGAGAAATGGGGTCGGGGGCGATTTATTCTTCCACAATTAATCGCTCCTGACCCCATTTTGCAGACAATCCCTTCATTGATCGCTCCTATGAAAGTGTCCGGGCAGCGAGTCATGATAGAACTTTCTGTTGTCAGAGAAAGCAGATATTCTGCTCCTCAAAATCAAGTGAGGGGTTTAGTGTAGCGAAAGCAAGAAAATATTAGGTCTATTGTCCTTTTTGTTTTTTTGCTATAGTAAAATAAAGAAAGATAAACAATTTAATTCATTGTGAAAATACAAAAAGGAATCTCAACATTTTTTGCTATATTAGTTGTGGGCCTCGTGGCCCTAATAGGTTTTGTTGTTTTCTATTCTTATCAGTATATTTGGGTTCAGGAAGAAGAAGCAAAGACAGGAACTGTAGAAACCAACTTTTCTAAACTTGACGAAGATTTACTATTAGAGAAGCTTTTTCCTAATTTAAGCTTTACAAATGGAGTAGCTGAACATACGGAGAAACATCCTCAGGATCTTAACCTTGAATTAAAAGAAACAATAAAGGATTACTTTATAAGCGCTGAAAAGAAAAGCTTGCTCCTTGTTACAGAACTCGAAGGAGTAGGACATACTGGAGGCTTGTATCATGCCTATCTTGGATTATTTGATAAGGAGGGGAATCTTCTAACGTCAGAATCTTCTTATCCTGCTCCCAATTATTCTAACCCTTTAGGAGATGATTACTATAATTTTTCGTTAGACAAAGCTCAATTTGGAGGAGATCAAGGAAACTTTGGAATATATGAGTGTAATGGGATAAAATATATTGTTTTTGTTTCTCATGATTGTCCAAATGGAACATGTTGTTTTGGAAAAGCAAAAGTTTTTAAGATAAGCAATGGCAGATTTGAGGAAATTAAATTGTTGGGCGATGAATTTTTTTCTAACCCCTCTTATGGACTAAAATTATCTTTATCGGGTGTGAAAATGATAATTAAAAAAGTGCCAGCTGTAGCAATGGCGGGAGGAAGTTGTCCAGAAACTGATTATATGGTTTTAGACTGGGATAAAGATAAATGTGTTTTTGAGTAATTTACGCTAGACAATTTCTAATATTACTTAATAGTCTTTTGGGTTTCTTCAACCTCAAATACCCACCTCAAAGCTCGAAAATCGTCCCAAGCGGGGAGCTATAATAAGTAAATGAAGCCTGATTTGTTTGGGCTTTTTTTACCAGCCTCCGCCACCTCCGCCACCGGCTCCACCTCCGGCACTTCCACCACCCCCGGCACCTGTGCCAGAAGAGACGTGGGAGGATATTGAGCTAGAGACACCGTTTATAGCAGAGACAAAAGAGCTAGCGCTGAGGCCGCCCGCTTCAGCAGAATACCAACCGGGAGGATGCGCTTTGAAGTATCCACTCCCGTATATTTTCTCTATCTTTTTTGCCCATTTTTTGACTAGGCCGAACACAACAGCCGAAGGAAGAAGTTTGTCAAAGATTTGTTCTTTTGCGTAGAAGGGCTGTCTATATTTTTCAGCAGTTTTCATATAAAGATTTAATCCTTTTATTCTTCGGAAAAGATCAGCTCCTCTTCTGCTTCTTTTGGGCATAAATCTAGAAAAAACTATAAAGATAAGGCCCGAGGACGATAAGGATAGTTGGCTGATTTCAAGAAATTTGAACAACCATAAGGATGTAATAATCAGGGCTATTCCGCAGATTATAAAGATTGCCGACATTATTCTTCCTTTCTTAATGGTTAGGTTTTTATTCCTAAAAATATCTAGGATTTCTTCTCTAAGAAATTTCATTCTCATCCTTCCGCTTCTTTTTTTAAGACTGGAGACAGCTACTGCGTTCTGTCCGGCAAAAACTCTTCTGAGCACAGCCTTCTCGTATTCATCTGTTGGCTCTTTTCCAGCCTTTTTTAATTTATAATCTTTGTATTTAAAAACAAGAAATTTTTTATTTATTTCTTTTATATTAATTATCCCCCTTACGGCCATCTCAATTATGGTAGCGGTGACGAATTTTGGTTTAAACCGTCCATTTTCGTAAAGAAGACCCATTTCTGCTGGAGGCATATTCTCCGGCACCTTAAATTCTGTGACCACCGGTTTTTTAATCTCAAGCTCTTTGCCGAAGTATTTCCACAGGAAAAAGCATAAGAGCAAGACAGAAAAAGGAACAATCAACCATAAAAATTTTCCATATTTTTGTGAAAAGGTAAATTTGTAAGCACTGAACACGCCCTTGGGAAAAATGACAGAAAGAGTTATTGCTTTATTGGCGGGCAGGGTCTTTTCAGAGGTAATCCGCAACTTATTTTCTTCCGTCCACACGTAACTGGCCAAATCTTTGTTTTTATCGCCGGATTGTCCTGTATAATATTCTACCTGAACTTCTGTTTTGTTAGCCTCTCCCGGGAAAACAATGTCTGCTGAAAAGTTATCTATCTCTAAATCCCAAAATCCCAAAACGTTCCAATAGAATTCGTCGTAATCATGGTTCTCGGTTCTGATAACGTTTCCCACTTCGTAGATTATCTTGTATTTATTGATTCCGCTGACTGTTGCGTCCGGATCTCCAATTTTCCAGACTATGGCCTCTTTCTTTTTTATGGTTTCGTATTTTATGGATTTTCCCTCAAAATCCGTTATGCTTATCAATCTTATTGGGAGATAGTAGGTCCTTTCTTTTGTTTTAAATTTAGTCGGCATTGCTCTAAAAAGGCCATGCTTTTTAGCCTTCCCGCAATCTGCCGTGATTCTTTCTGTAATTTTTGCCGTTGAGTTCTTGTTAACTATTATTTCGGTCTGGAAATCTTTTATATACCAGTAATCAACATTCTCTCTGGCAAGACAGAAAGGAGCCAGGGAAGAGAACAGAACGATGAATAGCAGTGCCTTTTTCATTTTATTTATTTTATAACGTATTTCTTTCCGTTAAAAGGGGCCTGTTTTATGGTAGAATGCTAGTAATGGCAAAGATAGTGGTTGTTAAAGATAAAATGCAAAAAGGGTATGAGTATGAAATATCAGAGCCCATGGGGCGAAATTTTAATGAGGGATTCAGCCCCCATCTTACGCCGAAAGAAATGCTTGAGATAGGGGTTTTTGGAGGGAAATATATGACAGACTGTAAAGAAGAGTTTCCCGCAAGATGGTTCAACAAAGCTAAGCTTTGTCCCGAAAAACACAACCCCGAGTTGAATTTTTTTAAGGTTAATGCCTCTCAGCCTCTTTCGGTTTGGATTAAGAAGGGATGGATTTATCATGAAGACCCTAGGGGATGGTTTCAATGGTATTGTAGATATTATTACGGTAGAAGATGCCCAGACGACAGAAGACAAATAAAAAGGTGGCGGTCTTTTAAAAGACACTGGGTTACTGTAAGAAAAAAATGTTCTAGGGGCGATTTCGATTGTCGTCGCAGGCAAAGGCAAGCCCTTTTGCACTGGGCTTACGACTCCCGGCGGATTTAAGAGTAGAGAGAAGATATTTATTAAAAGTTTATTGACAAAAGTTAAACCAAAAGCTATAATAACGGCCAGTTCCTTGGAAAAGTTTTTTTAAAAGAAAGGACCGGGCATGACTCCAAAAGAGCATCAGTGTGTCACGATGGCAGAGATGGAGACGTGGTGGGAGAACAAGGACAAGGAAGCCTTAGCGCAGGCAGTTGAAAAGGCAAACAACTGCCCTCTCTGCAAACGCATTTGGATGAAGTTCTGGGCTTCTAAGCCTGCCGGCTCTTAAAGTTTCTGATGACCTGAGATTATTTCTCAGGTCTTTTTTTATGTCTTCGTTGATTCTTCAGTAATATTTAATACTTTTTCAAGTTTTTTAATCTTGAATATTGCCCAAAAGTTCGAAAATTGTCCCAGCGGAGGGGCTAATTTCAAATTAGGATACCTCTCATAGGATGTTCAAGCCGTTCTCGCAATAAGAGCGTTTTTTTGGTAGGATAAAATAAGGATATGGAAAATAACCAAGAACCAATTTTTACTGCTACTGGGAATGACATGCCCCGCAATGATATGCCTTTTGTAGAGCGCGAGGCGATTACTGCCATTGTTCGTGATCCTAAAACTAATAAATATCTCGGATTGCGGTGGAAAAAAGTGGACTGGGAAACCTTTATCACCGGAGGAGTAGAAGAGGGTCAAACCCCCGAAGAAGCTGCTCGTGTTGAGGTTAGAGAAGAAAGCGGATACAAGAACCTTCGTCTTTTATCAGAGTTACCAAGATTCCATTCTAAGTTTTATCATGCTCCAAAAGGCGTTAATCGTTTTGCTCATTTTTATTCATTCCTTTTCGAATTAGAAAACGACAAACGAGAGCAAGTTTCGATAGATGAAAAAAAGAAACATGAATGTATATGGCTTGACGAAGCAAAGCTCAAAAAGTTTCGGCTCCCAAAAGGACATCGTTTTTTACTGGATTGGGTATAAAAAGGCTCTAATATCGTCTAATCCGCGGAGCTAAGATTTCTTTAAAAAAGGATTTTTATTTACCTCCAAGGAGTTGATATATATTGTGACAAAAGACACACAGCTATTTAACAGAAAAAGCAAAAATCCAGAACCCTCTCTTTCAGATGGGGCTTAAAACCAGATTTTTTTGTTGTTGGCAAACAGCTTTCCCAAGAGGACGTAAGCACAAAGGATTGATTTTCCCGATTTCTTCTCAGCCGAGATTACGATTTTCCTGACTTTCGGGTCATTAAAGCCCTCCAAGATATCCCGTTGGAGTTTATGTGGCTTAAATTCTATTTTCCTTTGAAGTTGTTGATCTGAAATTGTTTTTGGCATTGACAGGTTTACAATTTTATATTATTGTTCATATTGGGTTATAGCGTGGCGTTATAGCCTTCTTAGTTCTTTGGCAATGGAAGGAGAAAGAAAATGATTGCTGATTTAGGAAGCTGGTGGGATAAAATTGTCGATGCTGTTCTTGCTTTCCCTTATATTCTCATAGGACTAATTGTTGGAGGATTGGTTCTTTCTATAACTGCTTCAATAATTTTTGGGAAGAGAAAGTCGGGGGATCGTGGTAGTTAGGGTGCTTTATGGTTCTGATATAATTCTGAGCTCTAAGAAACACTAATATTCCTTACAAGGAGCATACAAGGGATTCGAGTTAACTCTCGGGTCTTTTTTTTATGTCTTCGTCGATTCTTCAGTAATATTTAATACTTTTTCAGGCTTTTTTAGTCTTGGAACTTAAACAAGGGGGGGCGCTTTTATGGTTGCACTAAGATCTGATATGAAGGAAACTTTATTTAGCGAGATAAAAGAGTATGGATTGCATGGTTTTTTCGATGATGTTGTTTTTAACATCCACGATCACGATAAAGAAGAGGGGCTGTGTAATTTAATCAAAAAGTACGGGCTAAAAAGAGAAAATACCTTTTTTGTAGGAGGCTCTAACCACGAGATTGAGGTTGGTAGCAAAAACAGCATTAGAACCGTTGCCCTAACGCGGGGGTTTTAGTTCAAAAGACGCCCTAGGAGTTGAAGGGCCCAATTTTTTAGTCGACGATGTGAAAAAATTAAAAGAAATTTTTATTCCAAAAGGGCTCTAATGTCATTCGGTCTCCGGAGCCAATAAATATTTTATATACCCCCAAAACTTTGACAGGGCTATGCAGATATGCAGATTTATATATAATGAAAGTACTATGATCACTGCTCCTGCCTTCGGGCAAGGGCAGTTTTTTTGTGATATAATAAATTATAATGGGGAATAATAATAAAAAAGAAAGATCAGCTGTTTATATAGATGGGAATAATTTTACGGATATCTTAAAGACAAAGAAATAGGCCCTAGAAAGGGAATAGAATTTAATTATTCTAAGTTTATAAATTTTTTAGTGGGGGAAAGAGAGCGTGTATCAAAAAGATACTATATTGGTATTGCTCGCAACATAGATGACTCTTCTGGGGGCAAGAGAATTGTTAAAGACGGGAATTCAAAAATAAAGGGTCGTAAAAAATAATTAAGAGTTATAGAAAAATGAACAAAAAAACTATTATTGCAACCATTGTCATTATTATTGTTGTTGCCGGGGGGGTTGTTTTGATCAAAATGGCAGCTAAGTCTACAGAAGATCCTGCGGCAGAAAATGCTTTGGAGAATCCAGAAAAGATTGCCGAAAACTGGATTCTTAACAATTCCCCCAGTTATAGGTTTGACGGGTCTGATTTAAAGATGGTGTCTGAAGAGAAAGCGTCAGAGGAGGAGTTATACTCTTTCGTTTTCTCTTTTAAATCAAGGGTATCCGGATATGGAAACAGAACCGATGAAATGACGGCTCAAGTGATCACCTCCCACACAATAGAAGTTGTTGTTAAAGACGGAGAAGTTGTAAGTGCTATCACTGACGGCGTCTACGACGAGATGAAAGAAGAGATGACAGGAGAAGATGCTCCTGAGACAATCAAGATAAAACTCTATTTTGTTAAAGTGGCAGAGGGCCAAGAAGAAATCGTAGAGATTGAAAGGTTAATTCCTTATAATACGGTGGCGACGGCAAGGGCGGCAATTGCAGAGCTTCTCAGGGGGCCTCTTGCCGCAGAGAAGAACGAGGGTTTATCAACTTCTATAAACGAGGAGGTCGAGATCCAGAGTATTAGCGTGGAAAGTGGCGTAGCCTCGGTTGATTTCAGCGAAGAACTAGAGGAGGGTGTTGCCGGATCTGCCCGGGTTACGGCAATTAGAGAGCAAATAGAGAAAACCCTGTTGCAGTTTAACACAGTGGACCAAGTGGTTATTTCTGTTAATGGCAGAACCGAAGATGTTCTGCAGCCTTGACGCAGACTATTCTCCAAAACACCCTTTATCCCGCGCTCTCCGGCGTGGGATATTTTTTAAGGGGAGGAAGGGGTATAATTAACAAGATGGAACAAAAGTAAGGGGAATTTGAATTTGTTTTAAG
>CAYZKD010000024.1:0-7663 GCA_964479375.1 uncultured Candidatus Saccharibacteria bacterium
CAAACCGAGAAGAAAGGCTCCGTTTCAGTCAGATAGTTAAATGATTTGACACGGGATTTAACGAGTTTCAATGCATATTAATCTCTGATCGTCTCCACAATATTTACCCCAGTCTGTCATAAAATTGGTTTCTTTGGATATTCCGATGGCGAATGCCCCAACCGCTACAGCATCTGTTGATTCTCCTGCTGGAGTAAAACAGGCTGGAAAATCGCCCCCTATTTCACCCTCCGGAACAGGATAGCCCTCGGCAAATCTCTGCCCGTTGGTCCAGTTCTGGCAAGTGCTGGTAAAGCTGTACCCTTCTTCCAGCCTCACGTTCCCTGACCCCACCACAGAAGTTATGGGGATGCAATTCTTCTTGCTTTTGCTGTTCAGTCTGCCGAGCCAGGCTTCGGAAACCTTATCATAAAAATCATTGCTCAATTTCTCTCGATTCAAGAATACGGAATCTGAAAGTTTGTCCAAAAACGAATCTAAACTATTCCCCAATAAACGATGGCAGGTCGCCCCCCTTATCAGAGTAGCCTCGGGCTTGGCCATGGTAAAAGGTCCCTCTTCTTCCTGCATACTGCTTTTAATTCTGGCAACTGCCACCTCTTCTTCTGCCTCTCCCCCCAGAAGAGCCTTCCAACTGCTCCCATACCCTAACTTCTCTGCCGCGCTCTGACATTTTTGGTCTGCTCCCTCTAGGCCTCCCAGATCCCCAGTGTACTTCTCTTCTGTAACAAAAACCCTTCTTAAATGGGGCAGATCATTAGGAACATAGGGCCATTCTTCTTCTACCGCCAGATCATTGCAAGTAGCCAGCTCCGGATAGGTAATCACAAAAGCACTATTCGTATAATCCAACTCATTTCCCTTACGCCACGGGTATTCAAATACTGAAATCCAGTAATCGTCTCCATACTCTTGGCCCGGGTAAATTTTCCAGTCATGCTTTTCAGCCCCGGCAGGGACGTTCTTGGCTATCCATTTGGGCTCTCCCCCTTTGTATAAAACTATTCCCACCCTGTCTACGCCACTCGCTTCCCAGATGATTTGGTGGGTCTTTCCGATTTCCAGTTCCTGCCCTCCCCGAGGATAAACTATTTCCACTTTCTTGGTAAATTGATTAAAGAAAAGATAAAAGATAAAAACAAAAGTTATTATAACGGCAAAGATTATAATATATATTAACGTTTTTTCTAAGGTAATCTTTTGGAAAAAAGAGTTTGGCATTTTATATTTCTCCGCTGCCCTCTTCCTCTTTTAGGCTGGAACACGGAGGATTAATTTTTTTTATTACCTCTTGCTTAATTTCTTTTCTGGCCTTTGCGCCGTAATCTTGGTTAGGGGCCCAAATAATTGCTAGATAAAGCCCCTCTTTTATGGTATCACAGTTTGCCGCCCAGCACTGATAATCTTCTCTGGAATAAAGCTCGCTGTACCCGTCGGTCTCGTCAGCCCCTAAAATCTTATTCTGGCCGCCCGTTTTGCAAACTACGGCATAAAGGGCCGGATAGTTAATGACAGATCTTTCTTCCCAGGGATGGGGACCGTCAAAATAATAACCTCCTATTTCTATCACTTCTTTGGAGGGTGGAAAATTAATAGCAGGAGAGGAGGGCATTTCCCCGGTTGACATCTCTGGCCTGAAAACCTCCCCCTTTTTTAAAAAATAAGTTACTCCGTAAAAAACGGCTGTCACCATCAAAAGTATTAAAAAAGAGAAAAAGCCCGTTATCAGCATTTTCCTTCCCTTCTCTCTTTTTACGAGATCGTTTCCAGCTCTTAGAAGCGTAACGCCGGCGATAATAAAGATTACAAAAACTACTAAAAAGAAAAAGGCAAACACTACTAGGGGAAGATTGGCTATGATATCAAACTCGTTGTTCATAAGGTCCTTTATTTATTATAGCAATCATACAGAATCAAACAAAGCTATTTCAGATATCTGGCTTTTGCCTTGTTGTGTTCTTGAAGGGTATTACTAAAAATGGTCTTTCCTTCAGGGGTAGATAAATAATACCAGTAACTGCTTTCTTCGGGGTTTAAAGAGGCTTCGATGCTCTCTAGGCCAGGATTGCAAATAGGACCCAGGGGCAGGCCCTTGTGCTTGTAGGTGTTAAAAAGAGAGTCAATTTCTGTTTCTCTCTTAGAGACTTTGGTGGTCTTCTTCCCTGTTACATACACAATGCTGGCGTCTACCTGAAGAGGCATGCCAACCTCTAGTCTTTTCCATAGAATGCCAGAGACCAGCTTTTTATCTTCCTCCCCCCTTACCTCTTTTTCTATTAAAGAAGCCATAGTAAGTATTCCAAAAAGAGTTTCTTCGCAGGAATCAACTTCATCTTTAATTTCGGTATATACTTTTTTATCAAAGTTATCCAAAACTCTTAAAACAAAGTCCCCTACTCCTTCACCGGGCAAAATCTCGTAAGTATCGGGAAAGAGATACCCCTCCAGACCCACCTTATCAGGTTTTTCAGAAAGGAAAGGAAAGTCAAACCTTTCAGGCTCGGGGAGATCTTTTGTTTTAGAATAGTCGATGGCCGGAAACCCTGCCAGCTCAAACAGCTCTTCTGCCTGAGCTATGCCTATTTCCTCCAGGCGCCGCCCCAAATCTCTTAAATTCCATCCTTCAATAATAGTTATTTTCTTTTTAATCACAGCGCCCTCTACCATTTTTTCGACAATCTCAGGAATAGCCATCGAGGGGCTCAGGTCATACTCTCCTGCCTTAAGATCTTCTTGGGCCTCCACAGTTAAAACATAAACCCTGAAAAAGGGAGCCCACTTAATAATCCCTTGGTCCTGAAGGGCTTGGGCGATCTCTCTGCCTCCCATTCCTTTTCCGATCGCTATTCTTTTAGTTTCTGTTTGGCTTTTATCTGCTGGAAGATAAATGCCCTGCGCAATAAAAACAAAAAGGGCAAACGCCAAAATAAGAAAGACTGCGTATACTTTTTTCATTTTTAGACAAGAGGAACAAAGGCAAAGCCTGGATATTCTTCTTTTTTAAATTTGTTATCTTTTTTTTCTAAAACCAAGATGGAAGTCCCTACCGGAGTAACTATTTTCCCTCCCTCTTTCAACTGCTCTTTCCAGGCAATCGGAATTTCTCCCTGAACTGCAGCGGAAACAAGAACTCTGTCAAAGGGAGCTCTCTCCTTGAGTCCCCTGGATCCGTCTCGACAGATAAATTCTGCTATCCCCTTTTTAACAAAATTATACTTTTTAAGATTGTCTTCTCCAAATTCCTTTAATTCCGGCACCACCTCCAGGGCAGTCACCTTCCCTTTTTCTCCGACGATATGGGAGAGAAGAGCAGTAGTCCAGCCAGATCCCGACCCTATATCTAAAATATTATGGCCGGGAGCGGGGTCTAGTTTCTCTATCATGAAAGCAACTACCAGCGGCTGAGATATTGTCTGGCCCTGGCCAATAGAGAGCGCCTCGTTTAAGCGCGCCATTTCTTTCGCCTCCGCGGGTACAAAATCCTCTCTTTTTACTTCTTCAAAGGCTCTTACAACCGCCGGCGTCTGAAGCCACCCTTCTTCTTTTAAAGAATCTATTAATCCGCTCATTAAAACTTTATTGAAAAATGCCGGATCTTAAACATTATTTTACCCCAAAAACTCAATCGATGGAAGAATAAAATACCGTTGGCGTGATCAATTTCATGCTGGAAAACGCGAGCCAAGAGATCTCTTGCTGTGAAACTCATTTCCTCCCCGTCAAGATTCATCCCCTCCACCCCTACCTCCTTGCTCCTTTTTATCTCTAAAAATATATCAGGGAAACTTAAACACCCCTCTTCCCTTTTTACCTTTTGCTTGCTTTTTCTAACAACACGAGGATTAATTAAAGCAAAAACCTCCTTTTTCTCAGGACTAGTGGCAACAACAATCATTTTTTTGCTAACCCCCACCTGAGGAGCGGCCAATCCTATGCCTTCATTTCCTAGCATTATCTTTGCCATTTGAGAAGCCAATTCTTTTATTTCTCTATCTACTTTCTCAACCGATTGGGCCTTTTCTCTCAAGATGGGATCGTTGAATTTTCTAATTTTGAGATCGTTCATGATTAAACCTGATTTCTAAAGACTTTTTATGAGCGGGGAGCCCTTCCACAGAAGCAAGTTTTTTAGCGTTTTCGGCTTAATCTTCCACCGCCTTTTTTTGCAATTGCTGATAGGTTAATATTTTACAATATCACTAATGGTGCTTAAAAACAATAAAATGCGCTCTCCCATGGTGCACCTTACAGCATGAAACGTTAAGTCATGTTGCAAAATGAATCAGTTAATGATTTAATCTGCGAAAGCCCCTCCTCCGCAGAATATTAGATTATAGAAGACAATATAAACAAAGATGAAGAGCAAGGATAAGGAAACTATTTATTCGAAAGATCACAAATACTAAATCGGCTGTATGAAAAACTCCTTTCGGCAAAAACAGATGGAGAGGGAAAGAAAAAGTATTTGACTTATTGAAATTAATGTTTTAGAAAAAGAATAGATCTTTAACTTAAGAAAGGAAGATAAATGAAAAACTGGCTCTGGAAAAACCTGGCAAATATCATAACAGCTTTTGGATTTTTCCTTGTCCTTTGGCTGGTGGCAGTAACAGCCTACGATCCCGACCGCTTATGGCTAGCCCTCCTTCTTTTTCTGGCTGCCGGATTAACTGACTTCCTCGACGGAAAAATTGCGAGAAGGTACAACCTGATAACCAAGGTGGGGAAACTCTTAGACAGGGTGAGAGACAAAATCCTTGTCTGCTCCATTCTGCCCCTTCTCTTGCGGTACCGTTGGCCCGAAAGAGAAGACTTCTTTCTGGCTACCACAGTCACCCTAGCCTTGGTGGCCGGCATAATGCTTATTGAGCTTTTCCTGCTTATAGCCGGATTTGTGGGGGTTGTGAGAGGCAAAGACGTAGGAGCAAGCAACACCGGCAAGATTAAAATGTTCGCAGAATTTATTGTCATCGCCTCCTGGCTCCTCTGCCTTAATGTTGACAAATACGCCGGCTTGGACCTTTTCACCCATTTTGTTTATTTAATTGACGCCATGCTGGCTTTTGTTTTTTATTACTCAATAAACAGTTTAGGCGAATACTGCTACCGATACGCAGAAAGAAGCAACAGCTCGCACTGAAAAGTGCGAGCTTTTTTTGTCTTTACCGAAAAAAAACGGAAAATGGTTGTAAACTTACCCAACTTCGGGACCAAACGTATTGCAATGCGGGGGCGCTAGGAGTCGAACCTAGAACCTACTGTTTTGGAGACAGTCGCTCTGCCAATTAGAGCTACACCCCCACTTGTTCTGAAAATTTTTTATAAATTGCTTTAATTTCTCGCGCAATTTTACAATCGTTATAATGTAAAGCTACACAACCAGGGTAATTTTCTCTAATTCTTTTTTTTGTATTATTTTTTTGAAAAGTTTTATAAAATTGTTCTGGGGGGATTTTAGTTACCTTAGACCAAAAATTCTTCTGCTTTTGTTCATTATGATACGAATGAAGATACATCAGCACTCGAAACTTTTTTTCATCAGGATTGAACGACTTTCTAAAAAATTTTAAAAAGACTCTAATCATATCGGGATCGGAATTGACAAACCTAACCCCTTGTCTAGAATCAGAATTTTTCCATCCTTCACACCAGTAAAGAAGTGCGCAATACAATTTGACATGGCTAGTATCGTTTCTTATCGCCTCGATCACTCTTTGAGCTATCTGACGATTTCTTTGCTCTTCCTCAACTCTCTTCTTTTTCCAAGTCAAACCAGCCCTATAATAACCTAATAATTTTCTTTTCTGTAATCTCTCCTGAGCTTTTTTGTTCAATTTTATATTTCTGACCCAAAGAGAAGAAGTGCTCTGGGGAATATTCAACTTTTCTGCTATTTCTTTCACAGAATATCCCCTAGATCTTAGATCTATGGCCCTTTCTTTAATCATCAAAGGTAAACTAGACATAAATCAAACCTTAATATGCGGTTATATTGATATTACTTTACCCTATATCTCCGAAAACGCATTGTCAATGTACTTCTATTATCTATCTCTACTTTTTGGTCTCTTTATGAACAGTATGCTTTCTGCACTTATTGCAGAATTTCTTTATTTCTAACTTTCCTTCTACTCCTTTGGATTTGTTAGAAAAGTAATTTATGTTTTTGCACTCTTGACACTGCAGTTTTATAAAAGCTTTCTTTTTCTTTGCCATAATCTTTCTTCTTTTTAGTTATTATGAGCCAAGGACGAGATTTGAACTCGTGGCCTTCCCCTTACCATGGGGATGCTCTACCGGCTGAGCTACCTTGGCAACGGTGGGCAGGGAGGGATTCGAACCCCCGAAGGCCGAAGCCGTCAGATTTACAGTCTGATGCATTAGTCCGCTCTGCCACCTGCCCGGTTTTAATATATTAACACCAACTCCCCTATTTTTCAATAATTCTTTTGTATTTCTCTCTCCACTCTTTTATCTTTTTATGATCACCGGAAACTAAAACTCGCGGAACCTTCCATTCCTCCTTTTTAGAAGCCTCGAATTTCTCAGGCCTTGTATATTGGGGATATTCCACGAATCCTCCTTTCTTGGTAATCCTCTCTTCTAAAAGATCAGGTTTTCCTATCACCCCGGGAACAAGCCGGGAAACTGCTTCTATTACAACCATAGCAGGCAACTCCCCTCCCATTAAGACATAATCCCCTATCGAGAGCTTGATGTCTGCTATTTTCTTTGCCACCCGTTCATCAATTGCTTCGTATCTTCCGCATATTAAAATAAAATGCTTTCTTTTACTGAACTTAGTCGCTGTTTTCTGATTAAACTTCTTTCCCCGAGGAGTAAAAAGAACTACCTTGCTGTTTTTTTTCTTTAATTTCTTCACCGCCTTATAAATTGGTCCTACTTTCATTACCATGCCCCGACCGCCTCCAAAGGGCTTGTCATCAACCGTCTTATGCTTATCTTCGGTCCAATCTCTTAAATCGTGGATATTAACCTTAACCAGACCCCTTTTTTGAGCCTGGGAAATAATGCTTTCTGAAAAATAGGTTCTAAAAACCTCAGGAAAGATTGTAATTATGTCAAATTTAACCATATTTTAATCAAAACAGTGCCACCAATAATGGTAGCACTGCTTGTCTCTAATGTAAACGAGAAAGTTTACAGTTTAAGATCTTCCAATCCTTCGGATGATCCTTCTTCCTCTTTTTTCTCAGAAGAAGCGGGTCTGGCTCTTCCACCCTCGGGCTCTTCGATCTTCAGGTTGACTCTAGCATGATTTTTGAGGCCAACAACACGAACTAAAGATCTGATTGCCCTGGCGGTAGAACCGGACTTCCCGATTATCTGTCCCATGTCTTCGGAGTGAACTTTCAAAGTAAGAAGCACGCCCATTTCATCAACTTTCCTCTCGACATTAACTTCATCGGGATGATCAACCAAGGATTTCACTAAAAACTCGAGAAATTCCTGGTCTTGTTCTTTTGCCATGATCGATTTCGCAAATCAAACTGATTAAACGACCTTTCAAGCGCTTGAATCTCGTTAATCCAAAACGCTACCTTACGAGGCGCATTATATCTCTCTGAGGGTAATTGTCAAGTAGTAATGTCGTAGTTATGCTAAAATGTCGCCACAATAGTTAGAACAAATGTCGTGTTGC
>CAYZKD010000025.1:0-6921 GCA_964479375.1 uncultured Candidatus Saccharibacteria bacterium
CCAGAAAACGAGGTGATTTCAAGGCGCGGCAAGGAGGTTGTAGTCTGTGCGCTACGCCGACGAAGCCGCAACAAAGAAATCAGCCGTTTTCTGGCTTCCCAGAGGGCTAAGCGAATTCAGGCAATCTTCTGCGTTGCTTCGGAGCTCACGTATATTATCACATACGCATCGCTCCTTGCGCCTTGAATCTTACCTGAATTCGCTTGGCTAAATTGACTCTGGTTCGCATCCTGCGCCCTATGCTCAGAAGATGATAGTTCAAATCCTGTGTTCTTGTTATCTAACGACCTTTTATTTTTAAACTAAAATTAGAATCCATCATAACTGTATCCCCTCTTCTTATATCCCCCTCCAGGAGAGCTGAGGCCAGAACATTTTCTACATTTTCCTGAATCACCCTTCTCATTTCTCTGGCTCCGAAAACAGGACTATACCCCAATTCTACAATCCTCTCTTTAAGGGATCTGCTAATTTTGAAGTCAATACCTTTATTTTCCATGTTTTTTTTCAATTTTGCAAGCATTAGCCCTGAAATATCTAAAAGATTTCCTTTGCTTAAAGAACTAAAAAGCACTACCGCATCAAACCGGTTTATAAGCTCGGGGCGGAAGATGCCCTGATTAAACAAATAATCCAGGAGCCTTGTCCGGGTTTTCCCCCAATCAAGGTCTTTGCTCAAAGATTCGAGAATAACCTTGTAGCCTGCATTACTGGTGGCTATTATCATTGTGTTTTTAAAATCTATCTTTTTCCCCATTCCGTCTGTAATGTATCCTTCGTCTAATATCTGAAGAAAAAGATGGAGAATATTGGGATGGGCTTTCTCTATCTCGTCCAGAAGAATCAAAGAAAAGGGGTCCTCTCTAACTTTTTTAGTCAGAATTCCCCCTCGATCTTCCGAGCCTATCAGCCTGAAAACATCTTCTGTGCTCTGAAATTCCGACATATCCATGCGGATCATTCTGTCTTCTGAGCCGAAATAGAAATGAGCCAGAGCCTTTGAGGTTTCTGTCTTCCCTACCCCGGTAGGCCCCATAAAAAGAAAAGTTCCCAAGGGGCCCTCTCTAACTGTAATCTGAGAGCGCGCTCTTCTCAGGGCAGTGGCTACCTCTTCCACGGCTTCGTCTTGGTTAATGATTCTTTGATGGATAAGATCTTCCAGATTAAGTAAAGTTTCTTTCTCTTTAGATTTTAACTCTCCTACCGGAATCTCTGTTTTCTCTGTAATAATCTTGGAAACATGCTTGGGAAGAACAAGCTGGTCCTGAGTAGAGCGAGATGTGTATATAACTACTTCGTCGAGAACGTCTAAGGCTTTATCGGGAAAGGGTTGATAGGAAAAATAGCGGTCAGTTAAATTTATTATCTCTCTTATGGCAGGATATGAAACGAAAACACCATGCTTTTTTTCCAGTTCCGGAACAAGCATTTCCGCAAGCATTAGGGTTTCTCTGGGTGAAATCTCAGAAACCTCTACTTTTTCTAGCCTGGAAAGAATAGAACTCTGCTTTTCAATATTTCTGTGGAGGCCGTCGTAAGTAGTTATGGCTATCAACTGAAACTGAGGCAAGTCAAGATAAGGAGAGATTATTCCTCCTATATCAACTATGCCCGGCCTGCCGATCTGATTGACATAATTATGAAGATCATTAATAACTAGGATAATATTTCCTGCTTCGGCCACTTCCCTAAAAATCCTATCAAGCACTATTTCCATTTCCTCAACACTTTCTATTCGAGCAATCAAGGAGGGCATATCAATCTCCACCACTTTCTGATAATTTACTTCGGGCGCGCTCTCTCCCATCAAGCTTTTCTGGGCCAAGGCAAAAACAATGCTTTTTCTCCCGGATCCCGGCTGTCCTACCAGCAAAACGTTATTTATTTTACGTCTTGAAAGAATTCTTTCTGCGGAAAAGACCTCTTCCCGATGTCCTATCTTCTTGAAATTAGAATCCCTAATTAAATCTGTTAAGTCCCTGGAAAAATTATCAAGAGTTATGGTGTAGCCAGATGTCCATTCTTTGGCCAGGGTGCCTTTTTTAATAAGATTCTTATACTCCCAAAACCTTTTGCTTTCTGCTATTCCTTTCTGGATATCTTCCCACCACCAAGTTAGGTTCTCAATGTCTTCTACCCTTAGGTTAAAATCAATAAGAATCTTTTCAAAGACAGGATCTTCTTTTGCTAAAGCAGACAGCAAATCTCCTGTTCTGATTCTTGCGTGGCTTTTTTTAATTGCCGTTTCTGCTGCTTTTAAAATTGTTTTTTCAAAACTTTTTCTGTACCCCTTCTCTGATTCTGAAATCTCTGACGTTTTAAGGCTCTGCTTTATTCTTTTAGCCACGCCTTTCTTGTCTAGAAGAAGACGACCGAACACGAATCTAATTTCTTCTTTATCAGACATTAGAGCATAAAAAAGATGTGTTGAAGAAACGGGAGTCCTTCTTGCTCTCTTTATCGCCCTATTCGCAGCACGAGCCGAGTCAAGAGTGAGAAACTCTGCCAGATTATGACTCGATTCTAAAACTTCTTTGCTTAATTTCAGGTCAGACTCTGGCTTTTTCAGTTTGGAGTTAAAAAAGAACTGTGTTTTCCAAAAAATAAAAAAGATCGTCAAAAAGAGAATGCTCCAACCAAGCAAAAACTGGGAGGTTTCTTCCAAAAACCTATCTGACAAAAATCCATATAAGAAAACCACTAAAAAAAGGATGAAGAAAGCCAAACAGGCCTTCTTGATAAAACCCGCTAAACTGAAAACAGGAAACTTCATCCAACGAAAGATTGCAGGAAACTCTGTTTTTTTAAGATTAAAATTAAACATTAAAAAAGAATCAGTTTAATTCCTAAAAACAAACCAAAAATTAAAATTACAGGAGACACTATCCAGGCCGCTATAACTATTGCTCCGAAAAACATTAAAACAATTTCCGCAATCAATCCGATTATTATTAAAAAGGTACGAAGAATAGCCCCTATAATCCGAGACATCGTGTTAAAGACAAAGGTCTCAAAATACCTCCCTATATTAAAACCTTTGCCGTAGGAAGAAGAATATTTTCTCCAATGCGAAAAGTACGTCTTTAAAAGGACGGGTATAGAAAAGTAATTTAAATTAAACCAAAGAAAATTCTTCCAGGCCGCCAACAAAGCCCGGGGAATATCTGAAAACTGCCAGACAAGATAACGAGCAAGAATGAAATTATCCATTAATCCATTATACTATATAAGAAGGGAGAGCCAAATATAATTGTGGACGGTGCAGGGATCGAACCTGCGGCCTCTTCGATGTGAACGAAGCGCTCTACCACTGAGCCAACCGTCCTTTGTTTCAATATTTATTCTATAACTTTAGATTCGGAGAGTAAACCTTTTGCTTTTATTGTGATGGCAGTTATAATATATTAATGCAAATATTTGAACTCCACTTCAATCCCAAAGTAAAAAAAGACTATTTTTTTGACACCTTTATCTACCGACCTGAAAAATCTTCCGAAAAGAGGCTGGGCGGTCTTTATGCCTTAGGAGAGGTTAAATCCTCTCTCCCCCAAGACCTGCGTCTTTTAAATGATTTGTCAGAAAATGTCAAAAAAAATTTCTATTCCTCCTTAACTGAAACCCCGGAGGCCTCTTTAACTAAATCTTTGGGGACTGCTAATTCCTTTCTATCAAGAGAGATTCAAAATAATAATGTCCACTGGATGGGAAACCTTGGCTTTGCCGTCCTTTCTGTAAAAGACATCGATTTAAGTTTTACTAAAACAGGCGGTGTCAAAATACTGTTGGTCAGGGGAGGAAATATTATTAATATGGGAGAAAATTTGGAAAAGCAGGAAATAGAACCGTATCCCCTGAAGGTGTTCTTTAGTGTGGTTTCTGGAAAATTAGAGCAAGGCGACCTAATAATGGTAATAACAGAAGACATTTACAACTTCTTATTAAAAAGAGGATTGGTTTCCCGATTGGCGGACAAGGGATCAAGAACCGAGGAAGAAGATATAAAAGAAATTTTGCCCTCTTCTCTCTTCAAAAAGGGAGAGGGAGCGGATACAGCAGGAGCCCTCCTTTTAATTGCCCTTAAAAAAGAGATTAAAAAAGAGAGCCGAACCACCATATTATTCCAAAATCAAAAGGATTTCTCTTGGCAAGCGGTGTTTGAGCCTCTTTTGAAGCCTTTCAAAAAATTAAAGAAGAAAATGCCCAAGAATATAAGGGGGAAGAAATCCAAAAAAAAGAGGCGCCTCCTCCCCTATTTTTCTTTTCGTCTCTCCAAAAGAGTAGTACTGGTGTTATTGCTTTTAGCCATTTTGCTCTTGGGATTTTTGATATTCAGACAAAAACAAGAAAGAAACAAAGCAGAGATAAGAGAAAAAATAAACAACATAGAAGAAAAAATAGCAGAGGCTGAAAACTATTCTATTTTCGAGCGGAGAAGCGAAGCAAATGAGTTGTTAAAACAGGCCTGGAGGGAAATATCCTCCTTGCCCGAAGAAACGCCAAAGGTTAAGAAGCTCAGACAAACCACGGAACAAAAATTATTGCACCTTAATAATCTAGAAGAGATTAAAGAACCCCAACTTATATTCGAGATGGATTCACAAGAATTAAGCCCCGCTGATATTCTGACGACAGGATCCGCTATCTATCTTCAAACCGACAAGGGCATATACCAAGTGTCTCCCAGAGAACAATTCATTCCCAGCAACCAAATTATTGATTTGGGGACCGAATATCAAGATACTGCTATTTTTTATTCTTCCCCTGCCAATATTGTTTCCCCCGAAGACCAGGAATGGGTTTCAGAAAGCATTAACTCTTACAATGAAAAATTTTTGGAAATGGTCAGTTACTGGTCCAGCCTCTACTTTCTGACCGAGGATTGCAGGGTTATAAAATATCCTTCCGTAGCAAACCTCCGGTGGGGAAAACCAAGAGAGTGGCTAAAAAATGAATTCTCTTGCCCAAATCCAAAATCGCTTGCCATAGATGGATCAGTTTGGATTCTAGACGGAGACAATAAAGTCTGGAAATTATATCAGGGTGATTTAGAGGATAGTATAGAGTTGGATATTTTTCCTTTCGCTGAAGAAATAAAGAAAATAGCCACCAGGTCCACTCTTCCCTATCTCTATCTTTTAGAACCTGCTCAAAAAAGAATAATTATTATTGAAAAAAATGGGAAACTTGTTAAACAAATACGAAGCGATAAATTTACTAACCTGAAAGGCATTGCCATATCAGAAACAGGAAAAACAATTTGGGTCTTAAGCAATAACAAGGTTTATCAGGTGGGGATATAACAAAACACCCCGTGGAAACGGGGTGTTTTTCTAAGGAATAAGTTCTTTTATTTCAAGACTATGTAGGCGTTCCTTGGCGAAACAAGGTTCTGAGCGAAGCTCAGGTCCTTATTTCAAGATTATATAACTATTCCTTAGCGAAAAAAGCTTTGCTTATTTCAAGACTATGTAGGCGTTCCTTGGCGAAACAAGGTTCTGAGCGAAGATCAGGTCCTTATTTCAAGATTATATAACTATTCCTTAGCGAAAAAAGCTTTGCTTATTTCAAGACTATGTAGGCGTTCCTTGGCGAAACAAGGTTCTGAGCGAAGATCAGGTCCTTACTTAAGTTCTACTTTAGCTCCTGCCGCCTCGAACTTCTGCTTTAACCCCTCTGCCTCTTCTTTCTTGGCGCCCTCTTTAATTACCTGAGGTTCAGACCCGGCTGCATCAACCAAATCCTTGGCTTCTTTCAGTCCCTTGCCGAGGGCGTCTCTTACCACCTTAATAACCTCTATCTTTTTGTCTCCGACTCCTTGCAGTTCGACATTAAACTCGCTTTTTTCTTCTTCTCCGCCTGCCTCCCCTCCGCCTGCTACGGGCGAGGCAGATACAGCAGGGGCTGCGGCGGAAACGCCGAATTTCTTTTCTAGAATTTTAACTAATTCCGCCAAATCTAGAACAGAAAGCTGCTCTATTTTTTCTACAAGATTTTTGAATTTTTCAGGAACCTCTATCTCCTCCTCTGCCTTATCTTCAACTTTTTCTTCTTTCTTGGATTCTTCTTTCGGTTCCTCCTTTGAAGACTCTTCTTTCTTGGGTTCTTCTTCAGGAGTTTCTTCCTTTTCGGACTTTTCTTTTTGTCCTGCTTCCTCTTGAGATTGTTCTTCTTTTTTTTCTGCCATAATTGTTTATATTATTTACTCTCTATGGCGCAAAGCACATAGACTAATGACCTTGTATTCCCCTGCAATACATTCAAAAAACCTGACAGGGGATTGGAAATACTTCCCACGACCTTTGCCAAAAGTTCCTCCTTAGAAGGTATCTTGGCTAAATTAATTACTTCTTCCGGAGGAATAAACTTATTTTCATAAAGTCCACCCAATATTTTTAGATTCTCGTTCTCTTTGCTGAAGTTGTAAGATGTTTTAGCAGGAGAAATAACATCTTCGTATCCCAAAACCAAAGCTGCCTGTCCCTCCAGTTTCTGGGCGTCAGTGTCAATGTTCTTTTCAGCGAAGGCCTTATTCATCAGGGTTTTTTTTACCACAGAAATCTCGCATTTTTTCTCTTTTAACCTTGATCTCAGATCAAAAAGATCCGAGGCGGCCAATCCCCCTATTCCAACGAAAACTGTGGCCTTTTGTTCCTGAAGGGCTTCTTTTAAGCTTTTTATAACCTCCTGCTTTTTCTTTTTTGTTATTGCCATAAAAAAAGCTGTCATCGAAGACAGCACAAGGATTTCTCCCCGTATATTCTTGCCTCGGCAGGACTTACTCCCTAAAGAGTGTAGGATACCTGCTGTCTTCGGTCAAATTATTTATATCCCGTATTTTAATCTCTTAATTAATTTTTGTCAAGGATTTCGTATTAAATCATCTAAAATCTGACTATACGGGTATCGGTTAAATCATTTAAA
>CAYZKD010000026.1:0-6788 GCA_964479375.1 uncultured Candidatus Saccharibacteria bacterium
AAACTCCATAGGGTTTAGGCCTTACGGAGTCTAATATGTATCTGGCATTATGCAGTAGGTGCGCTGGTTCACATGATACCATCTGAAAAAATGTGGGAGGACGGGCCTCCCACATTTTTTAGTATGTTATACTTCTCAACCGCCTTTTTAATCATTTCTTGCCACTTTCCGTATTTCCCAGAGTTCATCAAGTTGTCGTAGAAAGGCGCTATTATAGAGTAATTTTTATTTTTTCTATCTGCCATATTATAGGTTGTTAACGACAATTACTTCGGCGACGTCTGGCCGAACATCCAATGAGGCCTTTCTATGTTGTGCCATAATAGCCACTGATTGCGGTTTCACGAAGAAGTCAGCAGCGCTTTCCAAAGAATGGCTTCTAGAATCCGTACGGATTCTAGAATATGTTTGAACTTATTCGAAGGTCGGCACTAGTTCCTTCAGGGCTTCCTTGATATTCTCTTCTTTTCCCAATTCTTTTAATTTTTCTTCAAGAAAAGACTGATCTATTGTTGACAGTTTTGCTTTAAAAATCCTTTGATTTTCTGTAGACAGAGTTCCTTCTTCTGTCATTAAGACCTCCTCGGAAAGCTTCTCTCCCGCCCTGGGCTTTGTAAAGACAATGGGGATATCTTTATCCGGCTCAAGTCCTGAAAGTTTTATCATCTCTTTGGCTAAATCCAGTATTTTCACGGGCTTTCCCATGTCCAGCACAAAGACCTCTCCCCCCTTACCCATTTCCCCTGCTTGCATTACCAAGAGAACAGCCTCCGGGATCATCATAAAATAACGCTTCATATCCGGATGGGTAACCTCCACGGGACCACCCCTTTTAATTTGCTCTCTAAAGGTGGGAATAACGCTTCCCCTGCTGTCTAAAACATTGCCAAACCTTACAGAGATGAACTTGGTACTGTTTTTTTGATTAAAAGCCTGGCATATCATCTCCCCCGCTCTTTTGGTAGCCCCCATAACAGAACTTGGATTTACTGCTTTGTCTGTAGAGATGAAGATAAATTTTTCTGTATTATTCTGCAAAGCCGCCTCCGCCAGTATTTTGGTGCCGAATACATTGTTGTTTACCGCTTCCTCGGGCTGCTTTTCCATTAAGGGAACGTGCTTGTATGCTGCGGCGTGAAAAACAATATCAGGCTTATAATCTGCGAATATTTCTTTTATTTTCTGCTCCCCTGTTATATCCACAACCAAAGATTCTATTTTAAGATAAGGGAAACTTTCTTTTAATTCCTGGCCTATGTTGAAAATACCGCTCTCGTCCTGGTCCAAAAGTAAGACAGAAGAGGGGGCGAATTTACATGTTTGTCTTGCCATCTCAGATCCTATAGAGCCTGCGGCTCCTGTAATTAATACCTTTTTGCCTTTTATAAAGCGGTTTACAGCATCGCTGTCTAAAGAAACCGGCTCCCGCCCCAACAAATCTTCCACCTGAATGCTTCTCAGGTCCTTCAGGGAAAGCCCCTTTTGGATTACTTCGTTAATCGGCGGGGCAACCTTGATTTTTTCAAGACCTGCCTTTCTTCCCAAGTCCACTGCTTTCTTAATAGCGTAAGAGCCCGCGGAAGGAAGAGCCACAATCATAGTTTCAATATCTTCTTTCTCTACCACCTCCGGGATGTCTTCGATAGCCCCCAAAACCTTAACCCCGTGAATGGAGATACTTTTCTTTTCGGGGTTATCATCCACAAAACCCACGGGAGAAAAGGGGCTTTCCTCAAAACCCATCATATTTCTTAATATCTGGTCTCCTGCCTGGCCCGCTCCTACGATCAAGGTCCTCTGCCTCGGCTTGTTTCCTTTTCTAAAGAGTTCCAGATAAATTCTTTTGGAAAACCTTATGCCCCCGCAAAGGATAAAAACTAAGATATAACTAACTATTAAAGTAGACCGGGGGAAGCCTTGAAAACTTTGAAGGAAGAATATAGAGGCCCCCAGAAAAACAAAGCTAAGAGTGGTGGCCTTAAAAAGAGAGACCAGCTCTGTGGTGCTGACAAAACTCCAGGAAAAAGAATAAAGACGGAAAAAATAGAAAGCAGGAATACAGAAAAGCAGCGCCAGAATTATCATATTCTGGAGCAGTCCTTTTTCCAGATATTCTGCAGGAACCTTCCCGTCAAATCTAATCATAAAAGCCGCTACCACAGACAAAGAGACAAGAACAATATCTGCTATTACAAAAAGCGTTAGTCTTTTTCTGGCAGTTTTTCTTATCTTAAGATTCATAAAACTCCTTCACTGTTTTAATTACATAATCGACTTGCCTGTCTTTTATCTCGGGGTACATGGGCAGGGAAATAACCTCGTTTGCTAGTTTCTCTGTCAGGGGAAGATTAAATTTGGAAAGCCCGATCCCCGGCTGCAAATGATTGGCGATGGGGTCTTTAATTAATGTCTCTATTCCCTTTTCTCTTAAAGACCTGTAAAGTTTATCTCTTTTTTCAGCCCGTATAACATAATTTTGAAAAACATCATAACGGGATCCCTTTTGGGGCGAGGGGGGTATTTTTAACCCCTTAACTTCTGACAATCCTTTGGTATATTTCTTTGCTATTTCTCTTCTTCTTTTAAGCCACTCAGGCAGATACTTCATTTTTACGTTCAATACAGCCGCCTGGAGATTGTCTAATCTGCTCGTAAATCCATAGCAAGTAATCCTTTTCTTTGTTTTTTGGCCGTGGTTTCTTAGAAGACGGATTCTCTCTGATACTTTTCTGTTGTTGGTAGTTATTGCTCCTCCGTCTCCTAAAGCCCCAAGAACCTTGGCAGGATAAAAACTAAAACAGCCCGTTAAGCCAAAACTTCCTCCTTTCTTTCCTTTGTATTCTGCCCCAAGGGCCTGGGCCGAGTCTTCGATAATGGTTAAATTATGTCTTTTAGCAATTCTTTTTATCTTGTCCATTCGGCAAACTCTGCCGTTAAGATGGACCGGGATTATGGCTTTTGTCTTAGAAGTAACAGCCTGTTCTATTTTTTCCACATCCATTAAATAGTCAAACCCCACATCTATCAGCACAGGAGTGGCTCCAACATGAACTATGGCTTCAATAGTAGAAAAAAAGGTGTGAGAGACCGTGATTACTTCGTCTCCTTTCCCAACACCCGAAGCCATTAGAGAAAAAATAAGGGCGTCGGAGCAACTGTTAAGGCCTACGGCATATTTGGTTTTGGTATAAGAAGCCAGGTTTTGCTCGAACTCCTCAACATCCTCCCTTAGAATCAGGTCTCCTCTAGAGATCGTCCTGTTCAAGGCTTTATCAATCTTTCCCTTCAAGTTCTTGTACTGAAGGGGATAATTTACAAAGGGAACTTTCATAGTTTTTTAGAGATGATTTGTGCCAGTTTTTCGGCATTAAGATTATACTTGTTTCTAAGATAATCGGCACTCCCTGTTAAAGAAGGGTATTCATCCGGCACCCCTATCCTTTCAAAAAAGCCCTGCCAGTCAGATTCTGCCAGGATTTCTGCCACGGCAGATCCCAGCCCTCCTATTATATTATGTTCTTCAATAGTAAAAACCTTATCAAATCCTTGCACCCCTTTTAACAAACTCTCCTTATTAATAGGCTTTAGGGTGTGAAGACTTATCGCTTTTAAGTTATACTCTTGGGCAACCTTCAAAGCAAGCCCCGCTCCAATGCCAGTAGCAATTAACACTCCTTTCTCTCCCTGTTTCAGAACAGAGGGCTCCCCTATTTTAAGTTCAGGTTTTCCGTGATAAAGATTTTCTTCTCCGCTTCTTCCCAGCCTTAAATAAGCAGGGGTTTTAATATTATAGATTTCTTCCATTAGAGATTCTGTTTCTGCGGGATCTGCAGGGCAAACGACTGTCATATTGGGCAAACTTCTTAAAACAGCCAGATCCTCTATAGCATAATGAGTAGCCCCCAAGGTACCATAAGAGAATCCGCCTCCCACTCCTATTATTTTTACATCCAGATTCTGATAACAAACGTCATTCTTAATCTGCTCCAGGCACCTCAAGGTGGTAAAGGGAACAATAGAATAAACATAAGGTTTTTTCCCGCTCAGAGCCAAGCCTGTAGCAACGCCCATCATGTTTTGCTCTGCCACTCCGCAGTTGATAAACCGGCGGGGAAATCTCTCTTTAAAGTCCTCAAAAACAGAAAACCCCAAGTCCCCTGTCAGAAGATAGACGCTGTCGTCTTTCTCTGCTATTTCAGTTAAACTTTTAATGAAAGCGTTTCTCATCTTTCCAATTCTTCTAAGGCCTCTTTATACTCTTTTCCGCTAAAATGTTTGTAATGGGAAATCAGTTTGTCCTCCAGAAAAGAAATCCCTTTCCCTTTTACGGTATGGGCCACAATTAAACTGGGGCTTCCTTTTTCAAAAGGAACTTCAGACAAAACTGCTGTTATCTCTTCCACGCTATGGCCGTCTGCTTCTTTCACACTCCAGCCAAAACTCTGCCATTTCTCCTTTAGGGGCTCTATATCCAACACCTCGCTTGTTCTCCCCATAGCCTGAATTTTATTATAATCAATAATTGCTACCAGATTGTCTAATCGGTGGTGGGAAGCAAAAAGGGCCGCTTCCCAATTAGAGCCCTCCTGGCATTCCCCGTCAGAAAGAAGAGCAAAAACCTTGTATTCTTTTTTATCGTTTTTGGCAGCCAAAGCAAGACCCGAAGCCATGGGCAAGCCGTGCCCCAAAGAACCGGTAGAAACCTCAACCCCGGGCATACACCGATAAGTAGAGTGTCCTGCCATCTTGGTTCCCTCCTTACAATACTGTTGCAAATCTCTCTCGGAGAAAAAACCCTTTTGGGACAAAACAGCATAGAGAGCAGCCACTGCATGACCCTTGCTTAAAACAAACCTGTCTCTGTCTTCCGATGAAGGATCTTTAGGATTTATAGAAAGGATATTGTAATAAAGGGCGATAAGGATTTCTATACAAGACAAAGAAGACCCGATATGGGCTTCTTTGGCTTGATGAATCATTTTTAAAACTTTCAGCCTGGTATCTTTTGCCAGTTGGGGATAATCCATACATTCAGTATAGAAAAAGAACGCCTAAAAATCAATTAAAGAGCACAGGATTTGAACTATCATCTTCTGAGCATTAAGATTTTGCTTCAGATGTGCGAGTTCTTTTGAGGAGGCGATGCCTTGGCGTATCGTCGACGAAGAAAACTCGCGCAGATGAGGTAAAATGTTAACGCCCTTGGGGAAGCCAGAGAATGAATGATTTCTTTGTTACGCCTCCTCCCCGTAACGCAAGACTATGCCTCGTCGGCAAGCCTTGAAATCACCCATTCTCTGGCTTCTCAGAGAGATGAGTAGTCAGAATCCTGCGCTCTAAAACAGGGCCGAAAAAAGGGTTTTAACAAATATCTTAAGGTCAAGCCACAAAGAACGCTCTTTCACGTATTTCATAGCCAGCCTTATCTTTTGGGGCTTAATTTTTTCCCTATAGGTTTTATGGGGATCCTTGCTCCCTCTTAAAATTTCTTCTTCGTGAATGTCCGCTAAAGTAGCCAAATCTGTCATGCCGGGCTTTACGCTTAATATTTCTCTTTTGACTCTTTCGTCATAGGTTTCAACTTCAGAGGGCACTTCGGGCCTGGGACCTATGAAACTCATTTCCCCCTTTAAAACATTCCACAACTGAGGCAATTCATCCAAGTTATGTTCTCTTAAAAACTTCCCTATTTTGGTCAGACGAGGGTCGTCTGCCGAGGTAGAAGGTCCTCCTTTCTTGTCAGCGTCTATTATCATTGTCCTGAATTTTACAACATTAAAAATCTTTCCTCCTTTTCCCACTCTTTTGCTGAAATAAAAGACGGGGCTGCCTACTAAAAGGGAGATTACTAGAATAACAGGGGAAGATATAACCAGTCCGAATAAAGAGAATATAATGTCTAAAAGTCTTTTAATCATTTAAAATTAATTTAATTAATCCCCAAAGAGAGCCCAATCCGTACCCTATGTGCCTTGTAGCAAAAACCAAGGGAAGAACGAAGAAGAGGCCCCCTTTCTTCTCTTGGAAAGCGATCTTAAGAGAAAAATAAAGAGAAACCGGAATGTAGGGCCAAATACTTAAAGGTAGGGTCAGAACAAAGATTAAAGGAATATAGTGTCTTATGCCTAAGGGGATTTTAACAAACTTTAAAGGAAGAATGCTCCACATCCCGTCTTTAACGTTGTGGACAAAGAAATCTTTCAAATTGGACTTGGGGTAATAAAAAGATTTTATCTCAGGCACCAAAAGAATCTTCCCTCCGTTTCTTTTTAATCTTAAATTGAATTCCAGGTCTTGAGTCCTTACCAGGTTTTCGTTAAACATCCCTATTTTATCAAATAGTTTTCTGTCATAACACCCCCCGAATACCGTATCCACCCATTTTGGGTTCTTTGCCCCAATTCTAAAATATGAACTTCCCGCCCCGAAGAAATGGCTTAAACAGACGGCTATAGCCTGCGCCACAACGCTGTCTGAGGCAGGGATAGTTTCGATCACCCCTCCTACGTTGTCTGCGTTATACTCATCTTTATATCTTACGCTCTTTGAAATATAGTCTTCTTGATATCTGGCGTGAGCGTCCATTCTGACAATCAAGTCCCCCTGTGATTCTTTTATACCGATATTCAAAGCAGCAGGAGTAATCTTTTTGGGATTATTCAAAAGTTTAATAAAAGGAAATTTGGAAGAGTATTCTCGAACTGTCTTTTTGGTATTGTCTTGCGACTCTCCGTCCACTATTAAAACCTCAAGGTTTTCTTTTGGAAAATCCTGATTTACCAAGGAAT
>CAYZKD010000027.1:0-6514 GCA_964479375.1 uncultured Candidatus Saccharibacteria bacterium
GCTCCTTTCGCTGTCTGGGGTTTCTTTAAGGCTAAAAGAACAATGCCTAGATTATAGCAAACTAGGGTAGTTTTGTCAATATGCGCTCCCAATGGGATTCGAACCCATATTACCAGCTTGAGAAGCTGGCGTCCTGGCCGTTAGACGATGGGAGCTCACCTGAAATTTACCATAAATTATCAAAAAGAACAAGAAAAGCGGAGAGTAAAACTCCCCGCTTTTTGTTCAAAAGTACTCATCTTTCATCCTCAATATGAGGAAAAAATCCTTCAGTCGCCTCAGCCCAGCAGGGTTCCTGATCCCACTGTTCTTGCTCGGCTTTTCTTGCTTCTTCTTTTTCTTTCTCTTCCATGGCCTTTCTCCTTATATCAGAGACCAACAAGTTTTTAAAGAACAAAAAAGCCGATCCATGCGGGGATCGGCTAAATCTTTGAAAAAATAACAAAAACTTAGCCAATCCCGGGATCGACTGCTTTTTTAATCACGATTAATACGGTTGTTAATTCTCCCATACTCTTTATATGACGCAATAAGGGAATCTTTGTTACGGTTTAATAAACTTAATTTCCTCTAATACTTTCTCCATAGGAGCCTCCTCGGAGGCATCCACTAAGACAATATCTCCCTCTTTCATTTCCCTTTGGATTTCTTTTTTAGCCTGATCTGGGTCGTAATAATGATAGACTTTTTCCATTCCGTTCTCTTTGGCTCCTTTGGCTAAAAACTTAGCCCTGGCCCCAATGGCAAACAGTAAATCGCATCTCTTTGCCGCCTCTCTGCCAATTTCTTCATGAACAAAGGCAGGATCTTTTTCTGAATTCAGCACATCTCCCAAAACAGCCACCCTTCTCTTCTCTTTGCCTATCCTGGAGAGAAGCGAAAGCGCTTCTCTCATCGAGGAAGAATGAGCGTCTTTGGTGTTGTCTATTATCCAAGTTTTCTTTATCCCCCTTATCATCCTCATCTTCCCGGAAGGCGACTTGTACTTTCTCAAAAGCCGAGAGGCGCTTACTAAGTTTATTTCTTCCAAAAGAGCCACTGCAGCTGATGATGCGACTGCATAGATTTGTTCTTTGCCAAAAACTCTTTCCAGCCAAAAAGGAATGGTATAGTTTTGATAATTAATCTTAAAGTTCGTACCTTCCAAATCCATGTTTATGTCGCTAGCCCTGACATCAGATTTTTTTTGAAAACCAAAGGTTATAACCCGGGCCTTGGCTAAATCTTTAAAACCCCTTATTGTCTCGTCATCAAAATTCAGGACCACTCCCCCTTTTTCTTTTACAAAAGAAACCAGTTCCCTAAGTTCGTGGGGTTCCTCCCCGGCAAAGGATTCCCTCTCTGAAGGAATATCCCCGACATGGGTTAAGACCACAATGGGTTTTCTGGAGTTTTTAAGAAGAAACTTGATAATCTTCTTTTCCTTCTTTTTTAATTTGGGTTTTGAAAAGACGAGAATTCCTCTACGACTCTTAACCCAAGGTATTCTGATCCCAGAAATCTTTCTGCTTTTCATCCCGTTTCCGAAGACGCAAAAAACAGCCTCGGAAGCAGAAGAGCTTCCCCTTCCCGTAACAAAAACCACTGGGGGCCTTTTAATTATAAAAATAATTCTGTTAAATATGTTCACGTTTTATTCCTCCGGCTGATAATCAGTAGGAATTCCTAAATAATTGATGGTATATTTTGCCAGTTTCTGGAATAGAGGAACCGCTGAATACTCTGCTGTTTTGGTCTGGGGATTATCCAGCTTGACTAGGACCACAAATTCCGGGTTGAAAGCAGGGGCAAAGCCTATAAAGCTCTGCCAAGTTTTGTCGGAATAACCTTTTTTATTTATACCCAGGCTGGACCACGGAATCTGGGCGGTGCCTGTCTTGCCTGCAATATAGTAACCCGGCACTTTCGCTTTCTTGGCAAACCCGTTCTCAACAACGCTTACCAACATGGCAGTTACCTGAGAAGCCGTTTTGGAAGAAATCACTTGATCTGGCTCTTCTGTCTCCAGATCAACCCTCTTTCCTGCCTCTATAAGATAAGAGGCGAGATAAGGCTTTACTAATTTTCCTCCGTTAGCTATAGCAGAAAAGGCACGAACCATTTGAATGGGTGTAATCTCTATGCCCTGTCCAAAAGAAACAGTAGCAAAATTTATCTCATACCCCTTTCTAAATTCTTTATTCTCTGAGAACTCTTCACCCTGAAGATCTATGCCCGTAGGCCCTAAAAAACCAAACCTCTTGATATATTCTAGAAAACCTTTATGCCCCAAAGCTCTTTCTGCAAAAACCGCACCCGTATTAATGGACTTTTCCATAACCTCTGTCATTGTCTTCTCTCCGTGGACGCGCCGATCATAATTATAAATCATCCTGCCCCCTATTTCTATAATGCCTTCGTCTCTATAAGTGGTCTGGGGAGTTAATTCGCCCGCATCAATAGCTGAAGCCATGGTAATGGGTTTAAAAATAGAACCTGGCTCAAATAATTTTTGAAGAGCAGGATTCCGAAACAAGTTGTAGTCTTGATATTCGAAATAATTGTTGGGATCGTAAGAAGGAACACTGGCCAAAGCCATTACCTCTCCGGAATTAGGATCCATCATTATAATGCTTCCCCCTTCGGCTTCTAGATTTTCCTGGGCCTCTCGGAGAAGCTTTTCAGCCATAAACTGAATATTGTAGTCTAGAGTGAGATAAATATCGCTTCCTTTGTTGTAATCCTGCTGAGAAAAAAGAGTGTCTCCGTTTTCATAAAAGGACTCCCTTCCCGCCAAGACGCCATCGTAATAGCCCTCTACGCCGTACTGTCCCAACCCCTCACCACCGAGAAATCCGGCTACATGGGCTGCTAACCGCTCTTGAGGATAATGGCGGGACATAAAAGTATTAATATACACTCCGTCTGAGTCTACCTCCCGCCGCAATACCTCTATTTCTTCTTCTGACAGCCCTCTCTTTATTTCAATATAGGGATTGCCTTTTTTTACCTCAGCCAGTATTTCCTCCTTGTCACGGCCTAAAATCTGAGCCAACTTTTCCAAAGATTGTTCTTGGTCCCCCATTTCGTGAGGGGCAACAAAAACAGAAACTTCCTCTATGTTAGTTTCCAAAATATCTCCGGTTTCAAAAAAAACCTGGCCCCGTTCGCCTTCCAGGGGAGTGTAAAGTTTTTGTTGCCCTTGCGCAAAAGCCCGGTACTCCTCACAACGAAAAACTTGGAGAGAGAATAGCTTTGCCGAAATAACTCCTCCCAACGCCAATATTAGAAAAAAGACCAAATAACTTCTCCATTTCTTCATTATTTTCCTCTTTCTGCGATTTGATTATTAGACAGTTCAATATAGCGCATAGCGTCTATTTGTTCGAATCCTAAATCTTCTTCTACCATAACGGCCAGATTGTTCAAGGAATTCGCCTTGGCTATTCTGGTCACTAATTCCTTATTCTCTGTTCTTAGGGCGAGAATCCGTCCTTCTTCCCTTTGAAGGCTGTATTCTTCTGTGGTCTTAGAAACCACCTGATAAATGTACAAAACAGAAAGGCAGAAAATAGCAAAAGTAATAAGCAACCAGAATGTTCTCGCTATATTCTTCGTGCCTAATTTGCTGACTTTTCTGTAGACTAGGGGTATTGTTGAAGCTATTGCTCTTGCCATGACATTTTTTCTGCCACCCGGAGTTTGGCGCTCCGAGCGCGAATATTATTTTTTTGTTCTTCTCGACTTGCTTTTACGGGCTTTGGCGTTAAGATATTTAAATCTTTTGAATGATTTCTGAAATATTGTTTAACTATCCTGTCTTCTAAGGAATGAAAGGAAATTACAGCCATTCTCCCTCTTTTTTTTAATATTTGATGGGCCTGGGGAAGCAGGTCTTCTAGGTTTTTCAATTCATTGTTTACTGCGATCCTCAGGGCCTGAAAGGTTCTCGTAGCAAAAGAGATCCTTCCCCTCAAATAATGCCCGGGTACTGCTCTCTTAATAATCTCTACCAATTCTTGGGTTGTTTTAACAGGCTTTATCTTCCTTTGTTCTGTAACGGCTTTGGCTATCCTGCGAGCGTATTTTTCTTCTCCGTACTCTTTTAAAATTCTTGCTATTTCTTCTTCTCCCCATTGATTAACGACTGCCTCTGCTGTCAACGTTCCTTCGGGACTGTATCTCATATCCAAAGGGCTGTCTTTTCGGAAAGAAAACCCTTTTCCTTTTTCAATATGTTGGCTAGACATCCCCAAATCCAATAGAACGCCACTGACCTGCTCGAAACTCTCTCTTTTAATAATATTTTTTAGTTGGGCGTAATTGTCATTGACCAAAACCAACCTCTCTTGATATTGCTCCAGATTCTTCCCGGCTTTTTCAATCTGTTCCGGATCCCAATCAATTCCAAGTATTTTTCCCCTAGGTCCGTTTAGTTTTAAAATTTCTAAACTGTGGCCCCCTTCCCCAATCGTACAATCAACAACGTTCTCATTCTTCCCCGGCTTCAAATATTCTATAACCTCTCTAGTTAAAACTGGTAAATGAATCATTTATACTCCCAGTTCCCCTAATTTTGAAGCAAGATCGTCCACCTTTTTCTCCTCTCTCCCCCTATACTCCTCCCAATTACTGCTATCCCATATTTCCAGTCTGTTAAAGAGACCGCAGATTACTACTTTCTTTTTCAGCCCCGCATAATCTTTTAAGTTTTCGGGAATAAGAATTCTCCCTAACTTATCCACGCTCACCAACATAGCCCCGGCCAAAATCAATCTTCTGTAGGTTCTGGCTTCGGGCTTGCTCTCAGGCAGTGTAGCCAACTTCTCTGCAATTTTTTTACCTTCTTGTTCGGTATAAACTACTAAACAGTTATCAACTCCACGAGTGACAATCAAAGATTTCCCCAGTTCTTTTCTAAACTTCGCAGGCAAAGCTAAACGCTTCTTAGTATCAATGTTATGAAAATATTCTCCTATTATCATGAAAGTTTTCCCCCATTCCCGGGCTTATCCCCATATTTTTCCACAATTTTCCACTACACCTTCTTTATACTCCACTTTATGGGACTAAGTCAACCCAAACTTATCCACAGATAATCCACAAACAAAAATCCCGCCTTGTTTGACGGGATTCTCGTTTTAAGATACAGAACTCGAACTGCTCATCTCTCTAAGAAATAAGAAAAAGATGGTTCAGACCCCCCACTCTTTAGTCTTGTTTCCTATCTCTAGAATGAGGGCGGAGGCGGAGGAGTGAACTCCTGGGATGCAGAATTGTTGGGAATCATCATCATAGGAGAGAAAAGGTCTTCTACTTCTTGGAAATCGGCCGGGGCTTCGACCTCTACTTCTTTCCCGAAATCGGAAAGAGTCATTTCCATAGAAAGGCTTAAATCTCCTTCTGGGGCCCCTAACTGCTCTCCTTTTATTTCCTTAGACGCTGCTGCTTTAAGCAAATCACTATTTTTGGCAATCCAAATATCTATTTCTATCCCCCCTACTCTTTCTACAAAATCGTTAACGCCCTCTGATATCCCTCCAGCCATAAAAGATGCCTGCGTCCCTTCCAGGCTTGCTTTATAGAACTCCGAAACCAGTTCCTTGAAATTCTCTTTATTCAAGGAAAGAAGATAGTGGTAGCAATCTTTCCCTTCCACCTTTTCATCCGGAAGTTCTTCCTTTATGTCGAAAATATCCTTTTCCGACAAAAGGGTTGCCATCTTTTCTTTTAGTTTTTCTGACTGCTCTGTGTTTTGAAAAGCGCCAGGAAACTTAAGCCATTTATCTTTTATCTGATCCACACTAATGCCAAACATGGAAAGCATGGCCTGGGTCTGGTCGGGTAAACTAATCTCCTTAAGATTAAAATAGCTATCCTGCCCTATTGTCCGAAGGCCGGCTCTTACAGCAATGTTTTGGTTTAGGGGCTTTGAGGTTGCCTCGACCGTAAACTCTATTCCGGCTTTAGGATTTTCTTTGTCAGAAACGTCGCTATCGCCAACCAGAGCAAGGTCAAATTGATTTTGCTGACCCCCGCTCTCTCCGACGACAGTCACTTCCATCTCGTAATGCACAGATTCCTCACCTTTCATCTTCTCAAACATATTGTCTAAAACCTCCTGGGGATCCGGCCTGAAAGGGTTCCACAGGGGATCCCAAACGCGGCTGGCCAAGGCAACGCCGCCCCCAACTATAGTCACCAATACTGCTATCCCCGCTATTTTGAGAACCAAAAGCCCTTTGTTGGGGGATTTTTCTGCAGATAGATTAGAAAATTCTTCCATAATTATTTTTTAATTTAGAGTACAGGGTCTGACTGCTCATCTCTCTGGCTTCCCCAAGGGCATTAATATTTTACCTCATCTGCGCGAGTTTTTTCCGTCAACGATGCACCAAGGCATCGCCTCCTCAAAAGAACTCGCACATCTGAAGCAAAATCTCAAGGGTGCAGGATGCGAGCCAGAGCCAGATTTAGAAGCCAGAAAACGAGGTGATTTCAAGGCGCGGCAAGGAGGTTGTAGTCTGTGCGCTAC
>CAYZKD010000028.1:0-5975 GCA_964479375.1 uncultured Candidatus Saccharibacteria bacterium
CCTCAAAAGAACTCGCACATCTGAAGCAAAATCTCAAGGGTGCAGGATGCGCCCTATGCTCAGAAGATGATAGTTCAAATCCTGTGCTCTAAGGAGCGAGAGCGACGCAAGAAACCGAAAGGTTTCTTAAGGTCTGGTATCGGGGTAATTACCTTTTTCGTGTATAAAAAAATGGGGTGTTTCCCAGTTATTGTTCTTTTGAAGAAACAATTACAGTTATTTCGGCTTCGAGATTGTGCTCAATTTTCACCTTCACGGAAAATTCTCCCAGTTCTCCGATAGGCTCCTTAAGATCTATCTGGGTTTTCTTTACCTTGTGTCCCAGATTCTTTAACTCTTCTGCTATCCTCTGAGGACCTATTTGTTCATATAACTGGTCTTTTTTTCCTGTTTCCACGAAAATCTGAACCTCAAGGCCTTCTATGGTCCCGGCTAAGTTCTGGGCCTTATTTAAATCTTCTTCTGCTTTCTTCTCTGCTTCTTTCCGTTTATTCTCCGCCCACTCCAAAACAGAAGGAGTAGCGGTTTTTGCCAATCCTTTTGGAATAAGATAGTTTCTGGCATATCCTTCTTTCACTTCCTTAACTTCATACTGTTTCCCTATGTCCTTTACGTCTTTTAGTAGGATGACTTTCATTTTTCTATACCTATTCTAATCTATTTTCCTAATTACTTCAATGGCCTTGTCGAGTTGCGGATCTCTCCCCTGCTGATAATCCTCTTCTGTCATCTCAACCTCGATATCCGGTTTGATTCCCTTGTTCGAAATAGGAGATCCGTCCGGGGTCAGCCAGTGAGCAATTGTCATCTTAAGACTAGAATTGTTCTGCAGATAAGTTAACTGCTGGACAGAGTCTTTGCCAAAAGAAGATGTTCCTATAATTAGAGCATCTTTATGATGTCTTAGGGCTGCAGCCAGAATTTCAGCGGCAGAGGCAGACCCTTCGTTAATAAGAACCACCAAGGGATAGCCAGAAAGAGCGCTTTTTCCTTTTGTTTCGTGTATTTTTCTTTCTCCGTCGGCAAATTTTTCAATAACCACTACTTTTCCTTTCTCGATAAACCAACTGGCAATATCCTGAGAAATATGAAGATATCCTCCCGGGTTTCCTCTAAGGTCAAGGATTATTTTTTTTGCCTTGCTGTTCAGAATATCAACTATATTTTTCTCAAAGTTGTCCGGGGCCTCTTTGCTGAAATGATAAAATTCGATATAGGCGATATTTCCTTCCTTTAAGCTCCAGTCCATAGGAGGAATGTGGATCTCTGCCCTTTTAATAACAAAGTCTTTTGTTTTACCCCATCCCTCTCTCTCTATAGTTAAAGTTACCTCGGTCCCCTCTTCCCCCCTAATCCGGGTCACTGCTTTTTCAATACTCATTTCGCCAGTAGACTGGCCGTCTATTTTGACAATCTTGTCCCCGGGTCTCAATCCTGCTCTTTCTGCCGGTGTGTCTTTTAAGGGAGAAACCACCTGGAGTTGTTCTTCTTTAATCCCTATTTCCATCCCCACTCCTTCAAACTCTCCTGCTGCATTCTCCAGAAATATTTTGGTATCCTGAGGATTAAAAAATGAAGTGTGGGGATCACCTATCGCTTCCACCATTCCAGAAATTGCTCCGTGGATCATTTTCTGGGTATTTAGCTTCTCAGAATCAACATAATCTTCTTCTATTTTATGCCAGGCCTCCCAGAGTAAAGAGAAATCAACTTCTTCTGGCGGACAGACTGAACAATGCTTTGTAACTCTTCCCAAAGAGAAAGCAAGCGCCACTAAAAAAAAGACGATTACTAAGAAGAATAAAGCTAGGGGAAGTTTTCTATTCATTGTTTATTTATAGCAAAAATTATCATCGCTATCAACCACTGCCTCAATCCTCAATCCGACTAATTTTATCGGTTTACTGGAATCTATAATAAATCTTAAAGCAGCAAACAGCTTTTATTTGATTGTAAACATCTTTGCAAAAACTTTCTCAAAAAATTTAAGGGTATTTTCTAATTTGTGTCCCGTAGCACCCCTGTGGCCTATTTCTAAAATCATGTTCTTGCCAATTATCCCAAGATAGGATAAATTAAAATATTAACTGATTTTTATGATTAAGTTTTCGAGAAATATTAAATACTTTATTTTTTTTTCTTTAGCAACGGCCATCTTTCTTCTTTTTGAAGGCCCTATCTGTTCTAATTTATTATACCTTAAATTTCTGCTTAACTCCCAAAAGACGCCTGAAGACACGCTTCAAATTGAAATTCCAAGCAGGCTTGGTAAAGAGGAAATAAAGATTCCGGTAACTGCGTTCAGGATAACATCTCCTTTAGGGGTAAAAACCAAAAGGAGCAAGGATAATATATTGAATACTATTGAAAAGGCCTCTCTTATTCTAAATCAGGCTGATATTGAAATAGAGACCGTAGAAATCAGAGACATCTCTTTGAAGGATTTAGAGTACGAGGATAAACCATTATTGGGGGCCATCGCCCATTCTGCTCAGAATATCTCTGGTTACAATAAAAAAGGCTTAAACTTCTTTTTTATAAAAAAATATCCAAGAACCGGTATCCAGGTAGTCTCTGGGATGGCAGATCCTTCTAACGGTAACTGTTTGCTGATAGACCGGGTAGCCTTGGATTTTAGAGTATTGGCCCATGAAGTCGGCCATTTGTTGGGATTAGAGCATCCAGAACTAGATGACCCTAAAAAATCTCTATACTTGATGGGAGACGGTTTTTTGTTAACGGAAGAAGAATGCCGACCTACTTATAACCAAGCAAAATTAATCTTAGGACTAAGCGACTAAATTACTTTTCTGCGGGCAGTGCCCTAGATTCTTTTCGCTTAATCTTTTGATTGTATCGTCTCAATCCCAATAGGTAAGATGGCCTAAATCCAAAGGCATTAATTCAATATAATTCCCTTTTCTATCCTCACCTACCTCAATTATATGTTCTCCGATAAGATCGTAACCCACATCATACTCCACCCTACCCTCTTCTTGCCCATTTTTTAAATAAAAAGCGCCCACTTTTAGCGAGCGCCTATAATCTTATCGCTGGTTCCAAACACATATTGTGGGAGGCCCGTCCTCCCACAATTCAAATTCTAATAAAAAGGCTGCCAATTAAAATCTGACAGCCCCATCTATTTTGAAAAGTCCTCATAGGATTCCCAAAAGGATACCTAGGGTTCGACGGATAGGTTCAGCCGCTCCCCAAAGGAGCTGGTCGCCAACAGTAAAACCCAAAAGATAATCCGGTCCCATTCTGGCTTTATGGAGACGACCAACGGCAATCGTTAAGGTGCCAGAAACAGCTGTTGGGGTAAGCTCTTTTTTAGTCGCCATATCCTCGTTAGGGATAACTTTTACCCACTCATTAGCCTTAGCAATAATATCTGAGATTTCGCATAGTGAGAGATTACGATTAAGTTTTATCAACAGGGCTTGGCTATGACATCGCATTGCTCCCACCCGAACGCATACCCCATCGACCGGGATGGGAGTAGTTGCCCCTAAAATTTTGTTGGTTTCCGCAAACCCCTTCCATTCTTCGCGCGTCTGTCCACCTTCCGCTACCTTATCAATCCAGGGGATTAAACTGCCAGCAAGAGGCACTCCGAAGTTATCGGTTGGGAAGGTTGAAAGGCGCAGACGCTCGGCAACAATCTTTTCCAGTTCAAGAGCAGCTGTGGCCGGGTTAATCCCTTCGGTAGCAACCCCCATTTGTTTTACTAACTCCTGCATATGGGCAGCGCCAGCTCCAGATGCTGCTTGGTAGGTCATGGAATTCACCCATTCTACCAAGTTTCCTTTAAAAAGTCCGTGACAAGCCATTAGTAATAAGCTGACCGTACAATTGCCTCCGATAAAATTCCTGACTCCTTTCTTTAAGCCAGCCTCAATTCTTTCTCGGTTAAGAGGATCGAGAACAATAATGCTGTTTTTTTTCATTCTCAGAGTAGAGGCAGCATCAATCCAGATTCCCTCCCAGCCGTCTTTCCGCAGACGAGGGTATGTTTCAGACGTCCAATCACCTCCTTGGCAGGTGACAATAATATCACAACCCTTAAGGGCAGCTATATTTCTGGCGTCTTCTAAGAGTTGTCCTTCGGCGACATCCGGCCCCCTCTTACCAACTTGAGACGTACTGAAAAAGATTCTCTCCGGTAAACAATAGAAGTCATTTTCTTCTTTCATTCTTTTCATTAAAACTGAACCGACCATTCCTCTCCAGCCGACAAAGCCGACTTTCATAGTATTTTTCCTTTCTTGTTAAAGTACCTATTTTACCCTACTCCCTTTTCCTTTATTTTTCAAGGAATAAACTGCGGAGGCCCGTCCTCCGCAGAGAATAAAAAAAGCGCCCACTTTTAGCAGACGCTTATTATTTATTTACTAGTCCCAAAGAATATTCGGAACTTTTTGCCATTTGCCTCTTTTTCAGGAAACAAGATTGAAATATATTTCACATTTCTATTCTCTATCCCCTCCACTTCTCCACGAAGGGTTTGATGGTGTCCAGAATTAGCTGGTGAATATCGGGTCTTGCGACAACTAAGGGAATAGTATCTCCTAGGTTGTATTCCCGCCAGGACCTGCCTTCGGCATCGGTCACTTTCATCCCGCAACCTTCAGCAATAGGAATTGCGCCAGCAATGTCATAAACCTGAAGCATTGCCTCTTTTTCCTCACCCTGTTCGTCTTTGGTTGACCAGTAACGCCGCAGGTCGATATAGGCATCGGTGCCATTGCGCAAAAGATTAATAATATCCATACCTGAAGCACGGCAACCGTCGTAAACTTTCATTTTTTTGTTGTAAAGCGCTTGTTCTACCCCTCCCTTTTTTACACGATGACTGTTAGAATATCCAACCACTAGAATTCTTTTGCGGCTGTCTCCTTTGGTAGAGGCAACCGAAGACGTTTGAATCACCTGGCCGTTGCGAAAAGTCAAGAAATTGTCATCGGAAACACAGAGTGCTGAAAAAACTTCGCCTTGGTCAAATGTATAAACCGCGCCCAAGACGAGATCTTTCAAGCTTTCGCTGGCACTGAGCGCCAACGAGACAAGGGCAAGGGGTAGGTGTTCTAAGGCAGCGGCCAAACAACGCTTTGTGTTTGTTGTTCCTTCAATCTCATCAATAATCAGAACAAGAGGCTGGTGTTCATCTGTTTCAATAAGGGTCTTGCTGAACGGTCTCAATTCAAAACGGACTATCCCTTCTAATTCGGGTAAATGCCGATCAAGGGCTGCTTGCACTCTTTCGCGAGCATAAGTATCGATGTTGGAAGATTCGTGCCCCTTGTAGTCAGCGGTGTCAAAGATTTTTGTGCCACGTTGGGCAAGTATCTCTTCGCCTGATTCTTTTACAATTCTCTCTGAAGCGAATAACAAATCTCTCTTTTGGCCAAAACTTAAGGTCTTCATGTCTGGATCTCCTCTTCTGACTCGTTTTGTTCGATTATTCCTCTAAGCATTTCTTTAAATTGTTCTATGCGAATGGGACATCTGATATCCCATTCCATAAAACCCAAATGGGATGTAAGCACATCGAAAGACTCGCCTGCAAAAATATGAATATCTCCGCCTCTGACCTCTATCATCAATTTATCTGTTTTGCAGCTACCCGTCTTGAGAAACTGTTTGGCTCCTTCAATAAAGTCGTTTTTAGGAATACTCGTACTAAACACGTCCCAATCGCCGACATCATAATCAAAGCATGAGGTAAAAGTGAATCCGATTGTTTCTTCTCCTTCTTGGATTGAGAAGCTATCGTGTCGCTCTTCGTCTGAAAAAAGCCCTTTGGCCTCTGTCATTTTCTTTTCCTTTTCTCTAAGTTTTCAACGTACAGATTTGGACACGCACTGTGCTTGTCCCCTGAAACCATATTACAACGAATTAGAGAAAAAACGCAAGAGTTTGCGCTGGTTCATATGATAGTATCCAGTTAGAGCCTTGAAAATCAATGAAGGGAA
>CAYZKD010000029.1:0-5844 GCA_964479375.1 uncultured Candidatus Saccharibacteria bacterium
ATTTTACCAGTTTTTGGTAAAACAGGGGTGTTACCTATGTATCTCATCTTCTGCATAACTAAAAGCCAACTGATACCAACGCGATATTGTCAGGGTGTAGCAAAGTAGAAATGTCAGGGTAAGAAAGATAGAATGGGAGTAAAGGTCGCTATTAAAAACCAATTACTCCCATTCTATGAAATATTTTAACATGTCACAAAAAGAAGTCGATACCTATCAAGTCGTTAAACGCTCTCTTGAGAGCGAGTTAACAGTACAAGATGCTGCCAACCTAACGGGTTTTTCGGAGCGTCACATCTACCGGTTAAGATCATCAGTACGAACCAAAGGGGCCCACGCTCTTGTCCACGGAAACAGGGGAAGAGAGAGTAACAACAAAATGCCGGAAGAGAAAAAGAATAGAATAGCAGAGATAATCCGTGAAAAATATCCTGACTTTTGGCCAGGCCATGCCAAGGAAAAATTGGAAGATTATGGTATCTATTACTCTTGTGAGGCGATCAGGAAGATAATGACAGACAATGGCCTCTGGAAGCCCAAGAAGAGAAAAACAAACGAGTATCGGGCCAAGAGGCCTCCTAAGGAGCACTTTGGGGAGATGGCCCTTCTTGACGGCTCCTACCACAACTGGTTTGAAGGAAGAGACAAAACAGAAGAGAAATGCTGTCTTATCCTCTTTATGGACGATGCTACGAGTACTCCTCTCTTCGGTATGTTTGTAAAGAACGAAAACCTGAAAGACCTTTATCGCTGCTCTGAAGAGTACTTTCTTCGCTTTGGCAAGCCAAAGATCATCTATTCTGACGGATTAAGGGTGTATCACAACAACCTGATGGAAAAAGAAAGCCAAGAAAGACTTACCCGGTTCAAGGGATCCATGAAAGAGCTGGATGTCGAGATGATCCGAGCATACAGCCCAGAGGCCAAAGGAAAAATAGAGACAATTTTCAGAACCCTACAGAACCGGCTTGTGAAAGAGATGAGGTTAAGAGGGATTTCGGACAAGGAAACTGCTAATAAATACCTTTTTGAGGAGTTCTTTCCTTGGTACAGTAAGAGATATGGCAATGCTCCGGCAAAGAAAGGCAACTTTCACCGCAAATTAAGCAAGAAAGAAAAAGAAAATCTTCCCAGTATTCTTTCTGAGCGGGATATAAGGGTTGTGCATAATGATTTCTGTATCCACTACAAAACACGTCTCTTTCAGCTCTTAAAAGATCAACCTGCCACTGTAAGGAAGAAAGAAAGAGTGGTTATTGAAGAGCGCATGGACAGCACGATATGGGTAGGGTTGAAAGAGAAATATCTCAATTACAAGGAGATTACAACTAAAGAACGAGAGGCTATTTCAGAAAAAGATGCTCCTTGGGTTATTCCTGCAGGACAGAGTAAGGAGAAGAAAACACCCTGGAAGCCTGCCCTTGACCACCCCTGGAGAAAACCCCAGGTTCTTAACACAGAAAACAGGTAATAGAATCATCCGGAATTCCTTAAAATATTGATTTTTAAAAGGTCGAAATTAAAAATCTTAATTTTCAGAAAACCTGACATTTCTACTTTGGAAAGAACCTGACATTTCTACTTTGGTTTGACATTAACTAAAAGCCAACCGTAAAGGGATTTAGAAACGTCAGGCCTTGAATTAATTGTGAATCTTCTCCAGGGGTGGTCTTTCGCAGCGGTTTATGAGACTTTCTTTTTTTAATCCAACTAAACAAAATAATCTGCAGAGGACGGATCTCTACGGGAATCCCTCTGCAAGAATCTGTATGGATCTTGAAAAACAATAATATCAAAAAATACCACAAAGAAGTTTTCCGGGAAGAAATAGAATTTGACATATTTCCTGAACCGAATAAGCTCACTAAAATCAAAACTTCTTTCAATGTTCCCTATCTTTATATCTTGGAACCTTCCCGGAAAAGAATAATTGTCATAGACAAAAAGGGGAATTTAATAAAACAACTACAGAGCGGAAAAGTTACAAACTTCCGGGACTTTGAATTCTCAAGCGACGGAAAAACAATCTGGCCCTTGGGCGGATTAAAGGTTTATAAAATTGGAATATAAAAACAGGCCCTGTAAAAAGGGCCTGTTCCCCAAAAGAACTATTTTATCTTGCTAAGGAGTTTAAAGAAGAAAGTAACCAGCTTTTCAAGGGATTCGTCTCCCGTACCGCTGCTTTCATTAAAGGAGATGGTTTCTTTCCCGATCATTAGGGCGGCGTAAGCCAGCTGTTCTTGCTCTGTACCTGACATAGCTTTTTTATAATCAGGATTAAGGGTATTAATCTGCACGATTCTTGAAACAAACCTGCTGTGCAAAAAAGGACCATCCTCAAAAGCCATTTCTTCATAGTTAATGCCCTCGCCCTCTCTCTCTTTTCCTGTAATGGGTCTTCTTGTTTGGGTGGGTTCTTTAATCCGAATCCGAGCTTCTGCTTTTAAATCCCTGTTGACAGCTGTCAGTATAACAGGTTCTTGCCTCTCTTCTTTCCCCGCTTCAAGAGAGACGTGAACCGTAACTAGACCGTTCTCATCTGCTTCAGCCGACCTAAGATATTTTCTTCTCGGCTCTATGCCCACAGCAGAATCATCATTAACGCTGAAATCAACCCTGCTGTTTTCCGAGGCCGTTCCGGGTACAAAAACCTTTAAAGGAAGAGTGCCGATTCCGCCCGGGCTAATTCTAATGGAGTCGGGGACAAAATCAAAACCATTTTCCGGAAGCCTCGGCTCAGGAGGCTGGGGGCCTTGCCCCTCCAAAAGCTGCAGATCCTCAAACTCTTTGCTGTCCAGGATTTCTCTTGCCAGCAAAATTGCCTTCCTCTGAATTTCTGCTAGCTTTTTCTCCTGTTCTTGTTGTTGCAGCTCTTCCACTCCAGCTTCAATAGAGGAACGAATATTATCAAGCACATCAAGAAAATCTATCCAGTCGGCGTTTTCTTCAAACCCCGTTCTGGCAGGAAGGGGATTTAGAAAATCTGCGTCTATGAAGCCCATCACATACCCTTGGGCATAGACGCTTTCTTCCAGGCCGTAAGCGGAAATTTCGCTTATATCTTCTACTACAGTAACACCGGTATGCCTGATCCTGACAGTTCCTTTACCGGAAGGATCAAAATATAGCTCTAGCTTTATTTCATGACTGCGATCCCCCCTGACTATATGCCGGCTATAATCTTCTGCCAGCCTGGGAAGATCAATTTCCAGGGGCTTTACTCTAAAATTCCTCCGAGGAAAACGAAGCAAAATTTCAAGAGATTCGTTCCTTAAATAGGTATCGAACTTCCAAGCGAAGATCTTTTGCAACCTTGCCTGAGAAAGAGGTCCTCTGGGTTTGGTCGGATTGAAGTGCAAATCAGAAATAACAATTCTCATACCGCTTGAATCAGGAATAGATTCTTTTTTTCTGGCGCTATCAAATTCGGCCTCCTCGGAGCCCTCTTTTAGGGTAACTCTAATGGTTTCAGAGTTTTCGTCTTTTTTAGAAAAAAATGTACACTTTTTTCCAATTTGAAAGAAACTGAACATACCTATCCCCAGCCGGCCGATCTGATTTACGTCTATTTCTCTTTTTACAGAATTTGCCACTCGCTGAAGAGCGTCTTGGAACTCCTTCTGAGACATCCCGTAAGGATACTCAATAATTACCCTGTCTTTCTTAACGGTGAAAACAACCTTGCAACGGGATACTCCGCAACAGGATACTTTCCGCCGCTTCAGGTGTTCATCTACGGCGTTGCTTATGTGTTCTTTTACGGCGTCTGCCGGATTCCTGTACATAGAGCCCAGAAATTGCAGAACATTAGCGAGGTTGCCAAACTTAATAGGCACTTTTTTCACTTTTTTTCTCCTTTCTTGCGGAAGAAATTAAATCTGCTCGTGCTAAGAGTAAGCCATCTCTTAAATTTATCTTCATCGCCAAGCATGGTGAGAATGCTCGAAAGATAGCCCGCATCATTAAAATCCAGATATTTCCGAAGCACCTCCCGCTGCTCTTTCGAACCGTCCCGAAAGAAGGAAAGTTCGTAAGATAAAAGCAGAAGAAGATGTCTTATCTTTTCTACTCTTAATGTGGTTTCTTTGGAGGATGAGGAGAAGGCCGCTCCTTCTGATTCAAGAAAATCCCTGATGATTTTAACGCGTGAGGGGTGAGGCATTCTCCTGCTCTCTTCTTTGGCGAACCACTTCTCAATGGTTTTATAAGGAATGTTAAGCCTTTCAGCCAGATCCTTTCTGGAAACATTGTTCTTTCTGCAAAAAATAATCAGTCCCTGAACCAACCCCTGGACATCTTCTTTGTTCATCTTCTATTCTCCTTATTCTTTTTAAAAGAGCTTTCTCAATGCTTAATTATGATATCACCTTTTTTTTAATTGTCAACATTAGTTGTAAATTAAACTAGGGCTGTATACACTTTTACAATAAAAGAGAGGCGGTAAAATAGTTAGTAAAAGGTCAAAACAATTACTAACAAATTAAACCCGCCCCTCTATGCATAAGAATACCAAATTATTGCCCTACATAAGAAGGGCTGTGTACGAGTCCTGGCTAAAAAGACAAACAATTGCGAGCTTGTCTCGAGAGTACAAGGTAACCCGCAAAACCATATACAAGGCGGTGGAACGAGGAAAATACCGAGACTTTATCAGCCACAAGAGCGTTAACAAAAGGTTTAAGACTAATGTGGGAGGCCCGTCCTCCCACATTTTACTGAAAAGTGGCAAGAGTATTTAAGGAAGCAGACAATTTTAACTGTCAATTATGTTCCATGGCTTGAACAAACTAAAAGCCCACAGCCAGAAAGGAGTTCCCGACAATGACTCTAAAAATGAATTGAGAGAGTGGCGAAAGCACCCATAAGGCCAGCATAATAGCTAAAAATATGCCCACAAAAGACTGCTCCAGCGCCCTAATAACTTGAGATTGAGGAAAAAGATCCATTATTAGTTTGGAGCCGTCAAGCGGAGGAATCGGAATAAGGTTGAACAGGGCCAAAAAGAGGTTTACAAACACCACCCAGTGAAGAGCCACCAAAGCCAGTCCTGAAACAGGAAGAAGCCTTAAAGAAAGCCCCACTACTAGGGCTATTAAAATGTTGGCGCCGGGTCCCGCAATGGCCACTTTAGTAGACCCCCATTTCTGGTCTTTCAAGTTATAGGGATTGTAGGGAACAGGCTTTGCCCACCCGATAAAGCCCCCTACAAAAAATAATAGAAAGAGGGGCAGGATAACGGTCCCAAATGGGTCTATGTGTTTTAAGGGATTCAGAGTAAGGCGGCCTGAATATTTGGCAGTAGGATCACCTAAAACGTATGCCATCCAGCCATGGCAATATTCGTGGAACACAGCAGAAAACACTATTATCAAATACAAAAAGATTTTAAACTCTACGTCTCCCATATACAAGAAATAATTGTATCATTAATTTGGGGTCTTGCCAAAGTTTAATTTTATTGTTATCATTTTCACATATGGCGAAAGAATGTGCAATCTGCGGAAAGGGATCTATGATGGTCCAACGAAGAGTGAAGCTCCGCGGAAGATACAATCCAACAACTAAGAGAAGACAATACCCCAATTTGCATTGGGCCACTTCGACTTCAGGGAAAAGGATAAGGGCCTGCAGCAAGTGTCTTAAGGCCCTTAATAAAAAAAGGGTGAATTTAGAAAACAAATAATTCCCGGGGTGTAGTATAATGGCATTATGCGCGCATGGGGTGCGCGTGATCTGGGTTCAATTCCCAGCACCCCGACCAATTCAAACTTTCGGAAAATTCAGGCGACATTGATTGCTCGCTCGCCCCGCCTTCGGCGGGTCTCGCTTCGCAAAAAGCCCTGC
>CAYZKD010000030.1:0-5732 GCA_964479375.1 uncultured Candidatus Saccharibacteria bacterium
TGGCAGTTCTATCAAAAAACAAACAAAGTGTTACCTATGTACCCGTCTCATGCAGCTGTTTGCAAAAACAGCCCTCTTTTTTTAGAATAAAGTTATGGAAAATTATAAAAAAGGAATATTAATAGCCCCGGGAGAGCTGTTTCTTAAGTCAGAAGGGGTTAAAAGGATTTTTAAGAGAAAACTGATTTCTAATCTTTCCTCTTTTCTTAAAAAAGAAGGGGCAGACTTTAGTATAAATTCTTTTAGGGGGAGAATCTTTGTTAGAACAGAAGATATTAACAAGGCCCAAAAAGCGGTTAAGAACTGTTTTGGCGTGGCCTGGCTTGCTCCCTGTTTTAATTTTGTAGATAAGGATTTAAAAAGATTTTCAAAATTTATTCAGGATATGGCCAAAAAAGAGATCAAAAAAGGCCAGAGCTTTGCTATCAGGTTAAAACTAGAGAAGGAAGCAGTTAAGGAGGGGAGAGAGAAAGTTATAGAGAAAATAGCAGAGAATATTAATAAAAAAGTTGATCTGGACAATCCCGATAAAGAAATTTTTGTTGAAATCAGGAAAAGTGGCTGGTTCCTATTCTTTAAGAAGAAAAAAGGATTGGGCGGTCTTCCTGTGGGGTGTTCTGGCAAAGGGTTGGCTTTGGTTTCGGGTGGCATAGACTCTCCTGTGGCTTCTTTCTTGGCTGCTAAAAGGGGCTTGGATAATATCTGGATTCATTTTCATAGCTTCCCTTTGGTTTCTAAGAAAAGCATTGAAAAAGTAACAGAGACTGCTGAAGTTTTTCTGAAATATCAACCCTCTTTAAGGGTGTATTTTGTTCCCTTCCAGAAGATCCAACTTAAGATAAAAACAAATTCTCCTTCAAAATACAGAGTTCTTTTATACAGAAGATTTATGCTTAAGATTGCTTCCCGGATCGCTCGAGAAGAGAGTTGCCGAGCCCTAATAACGGGGGAGAGCTTAGGCCAGGTCAGCTCCCAGACCCTGGATAATATGAATATTACTCAAGAGGCCGTAAGAGATCTGGTCTTAAGGCCCTTAGTGGGGCTGGATAAAGAAGAGATAATATCTAAAGCCCGAAAGGCTAAGACATATAGCATATCCATAAAGCCCCAAGAGGATTGTTGTACCTTATTCGTTTCCAAGGGGCAGACAGCCAGAGGGAATCTTAAAGAGATAAAGGAGATAGAAAAAAGCATGGATTCTCTCGGCATGATAAAACAGGCTATAGAGGGAATTGAGATAAAAAACTACTGAATCTCATTTGACTATCGCTTTTACTTAACTTAGAGTATAATAAGAGTGTGGAAAACTTGGTTTCCCAATAATAGGAAAAAGGTCGTTTCTAAAAATCTACATAAAACTTAACAAATTATGGAAGAGGAGAAATATACAGGATATTGCGTCAAATGCAAGGCTAAGAAAGAAATACAAGACTCCAAAGAAATAGAAATGAAAGGAAAGGGGGGAGTCAAAAGGAGAGCAGTAACGGGAACTTGCCCTGACTGTGGAACAAAAATGTTCAGGATTCTCGGAAAAGCATAACTTTCCACTATAAATAAATAACCCAAATCAACTGATTTGGGTTATTTATTTTATCTTATTAATGTTTCAAAGAAAAACAGTCTGGATCATTTTAGGGATACTGATTGTTTTTAATGTCTTGGCCTGGGTCGAAGTTTTTGAGTTAAGGAAGTCAGATGTCCTTAAAGTTACTTTTTTTGACGTGGGGCAGGGGGACAGTATTTTTATCGAGACTCCGAAAGGCCATCAGATATTAATAGACGGAGGGCCGTCTGGCATTATTTTGGAAAAACTTTCCGGGGAAATGCCCTTTTATGATAAAGATATAGACCTGGTTGTCTTAACCCATCCGGATCACGACCATTACCTCGGTCTTTTAAAGGTTTTGGAAAACTATGAAGTCGAAAATATTCTTTGGACAGGCGTAATAAGAGATACTGCTGAGTGGCAAAAATGGAATGAATTGTTAGAAAAAGAAGGGGCTGATATAAGAATAGCGGAGGCGGGGCAGAAGATCGGATTCCAGGCCGATCTATTTTTAGAAGTATTATTTCCTTTGGAAAAAATGGAGGGGGAAGAGGTGAAGAACGCTAATGATACCTCAATTGTCTCCAGATTGGTTTTTAAGGACACGTCCTTTCTTTTCACGGGAGACATTACCAAAAAAGCAGAGGATTTGCTGGTAGAAGAATACGACTTTTTGGAATCCGATGTGCTAAAGGTTTCCCACCACGGCAGCGGCTCTTCGACATCTGACGAATTCTTGGAAAGCGTTTTTCCCGGGGTTGCTGTAATCCAGGTAGGAGAGAATAATTCTTTCGGGCATCCTGCGCCTGAAGTATTGGCAAAACTCGAAGAATTTGGTATAGAAGTCCTAAGAACCGACAAAGACGGAGATATCAAGTTTATCTCTGAAGGAGAATATTTAAACTTAAAAGCTGCGAGTGAAAAACTATAAGCTCATAGTGCAAAAAAATGAAAGACCTTGAATTCCCCTTGTTTAAAACTAAAACAGAAGACAACAAGATATTTGATCTTACAGACCCGGAAGAAAGAAGGTCTTATTTTGATTTAAAAGCAGGCGAGGAAATTAAAAAGATAAAGAAATACCTGGAGGAGGGCAACAGCTTCATCGCTTATCTCTTAGGCCCCAAGAGCTCTGGCAAGGGAACCTATGCCAAGATGTTTAAGGAAATAGTTGACCCCGGAGACAAGATAGAACATTTCTCTATAGGAGATATGGTAAGAAGGTTTGACGAGGTTGTCGAAAACGAAGACAAAAAGAAAGAATTTGCTTCTTTTCTGAAAGAAAATTACAGAGGATTCACCTCTTTGGAGGAAATAATTTCTTCTCTGGAGAACAGAAACACCGAGACCCTTCTTCCTACGGAATTAATTTTGGCTTTGATTAAAAAAGAGATATCCCAAAAGAAGAAGAAGGCTTTGTTCTTAGACGGCTTTCCCAGAAATCTGGACCAGATTTCTTACTCTTTATTTTTCAGGGATCTTATCGAATACAGGGACGATCCTGACGTTTTTGTTCTTATTGACGTACCAGAGGCTGTAATCGACGAAAGAATAAAAGACAGGGTTATCTGTCCTCTTTGTCAGACCTCACGGAACTTCAGGCTTTTGCCTACTAAAAAAGTGGAATATGACGAGGGGGAGGATAAATTTTATCTTCTATGCGATAATCCTGACTGCAGTGGCGCTCGCATGGTCCGCAAAGAAGGGGATGAAAAGGGGATAGAGCTAATAAGGGGCAGGATTGAGACCGATAAGCAATTGATAAAAAAGGCCTTTTCGCTTCACGGCATTCCCAAGGTGCTTTTGAGAAACTCAGTTCCTGTGAATAAAGCGGAAGAGTATATCAACGATTATGAAATTACTCCGGCCTACGGTTATGAGCGGGACAAGGAAGAAAAGAAGGTTAAAGTAAAAGAAGAACCCTGGCAAATTAAAGACGACAAGGGCAATCTTTCTTACAGTCTAATGCCTCCTCCTGTACTCGTTTCTTTAATAAAGCAGATTTCTAGTGTTTTGGGGCTTTAGTTTTTCTGGTATAATTAACAAAGTCCATGAGAACAAAGAATAAAGGATTCACTCTAATCGAATTATTGGTGGCAATAGCCATTATCGGGCTTTTGGCTTCTATTGTGTTAGTTTCCCTTGGTAGCGCCCGGGCCCGAGCAAGAGACGTAAGAAGATATCAAGAGATAAAGCAGTTAGAAAAGGCTATCTTGGCTTATGCCCAATCAGAAGGTGAATGGCCCGGATTATCTGGTTCAGATGGGGTTATCCATCCCAATTGTGATGACGTTCAGTTAATTAAAGATTTGAAAGCCAAAGGATTTTTAAAAGCAATCCCTGGAGATCCTTTAGATGACGGGACGGACTGTAGTATTGGAGGCAGTGATGATGATCGTTACGCTTATGCCTGGGACCAGGTTCATTGTTGTGATTGCTGGCCAGTTATTACTATAAATAGATTAGAAACAGAGGAATATAAACATCAGGATGTTTCAGCGGGCTGTGATGAGAATGTTTGTGATGCAAATTATAATCATTGTTTTGACAATGATGGCGATTTTAGTAATGGTACAGGGGGGTGGTGAGATGTAAAAATGTCCAGTTTGCGGGCTCAGATAAGCATCCGAAATTTAAACCCGTAGAGATCCGCTCTCTACGGGTTTTGATTCCTGCGGAGGTCTGTCTTCCGCAGAGTTTGAAACGAATTATTATCAGGACAAGCATGGCCACCAAGATGTCAGCAAAGGGGAGGCGTCAATATTGATATAGCCTACTATAATCACTATTTTGACGAAGAGAATACTGGACATTATGCGGCGATTGACTAAATTGCTGTCGATGCTAAGATGAAAGTGCCTCCATCTGTTTCTAGTTAAATTCTGGACTATAGTTTCTTAAAAGGGAGTCTTATATCTGTATCCGCTGTGGCGGGTATATGCGGACACCCACTTGGAATGTTTTTCCTAGAATTTTTCTTAGAAACGGTGGAGGTTTTTTTAATAAAAAATCTGTCCCAAGGACAGAAATCTGTCGGATTTACTGAACTCCGCTCAAAAAAAGCTTGAGAGGATTTTTCTTGCCCCCTCAAAAATCCAAAAGTAAATTTTGGTCGCAGTTACTGAGCGCCACTCGAACCTTTTTTGAGCGACATTCTGCGCCCTGACGGGCGCAGAATCCGCCCAGCGGCTCGCCGCCTGACGGCGGCCAGCAAAGCCCGCGAAAATTGACACATTTTTTAGTAGACGCGCGCAAAAATCTTTTTCAATTAAGGAATCAATTTTTGCGGGCTTTGCTTCTCTGCTGACGCAAGGACGAGCCGCTTCCCACCCCACAGCCGCGCTGCGCGCGGCAGAGCAGGCGGGCAAAAATTCATTTCCCCCAGACCCCAGTATGAGAAAAAGTCTCTCTACTGGGTTTTTGTTTTTTAGAATATTCAGTAGAGCGCAGAGAAGCGAAGCGACATTACTTACCCTGACCCTGTCGTCTGGCTTTTTCTCTAAAAAGGGCTGGAAAAGACCCATAGGGGATTGTCTCGCTTCGCCTCTCTGCGCAAGAGCAATGAACAAATAGCGGATTAGTCGCTCTCCTTTTGGAGAATATGCCTCTCGCATACTGGGATTTCATCTGTTGCGCACCCGTTGTTTTGTCGGACAACGGAATTACAAACTAATTATACACAAAAATATGCAAACAGTTAATCGTAAAAACACATTGTTTGTGGGTATAGATGTTCACAAGGACACGCATACTGCCGTGGGACTAACTCCTTTTAGTGAAAAGGTTTTTGAGCTGACTATCGGAAATTCAGCCGAGGATTTTATCTCTTTGGTTGAAAAAACAAATATTGAGGCAGACAAAGCTGGACTCGTTCCCTCCTTTGGTCTGGAAGACGTCCATAGCTGGGGAGAACGGCTGTCCTCGTTTCTGGTTGAGGAAAAACTGCCGGTGAGAGCCGTAGCTCCGATTCTGGTAGATCATAGACGTTCCAAAATGACACATCCCGAGAAATCAGATTCCCGGGATGCGCGAGAGGTAGCGGAAGTCATGATCCAGAGGATTGACACACTACCTGTCTATACTCTAACTAATGAAGGGAAATATGCAAAGCAAATACGGGAAATTTCTCTGGAAAGAGAGTTTCTGGTCAAAGAACGAGCACGGCTCAAGAACCAACTTCACATTC
>CAYZKD010000031.1:0-4813 GCA_964479375.1 uncultured Candidatus Saccharibacteria bacterium
TTATTCTGGATTTTGTTCAAAAAAAGTTAGAATTTCAACCAAAAGGTACCGCCAAATTAGACACGACGAGTTTTTCGCCCCGCCCCGCCCCACTTTGCGGGGCGGGGCAACTAAAATTCAAAGTCGGGATTTTCTTTAAAAAAAGTTCGGATTTTGACTAAAACACACCGCCAATTTTCACTTTTTGCGAAATTAGAAGGATACGCCTCGGGGCGCTCGCTCCGCTCGCGCGGCAAACCCCAAAATTTTACTTTTATTTTTAGTGGGGCTCTCCCCAGACCCCCCGCCACAAGGCGAAAAGAGGAGAAGAGAAAAATGCTTGGCATTTGCGCATACACCGATGACCGAACCAACATCGAAGGAGTGAATACCAAGCCTTGGGCATGGGACAATATTAAAGATTTTATTAGCTCTCTGTAGAAACTTGTGTCAGTTGCGCTTATGGTTGGCATAGATCATTATAAAAACATCGGTGGATTGCACGGATGTGTGAATGATGCCAACGAAGTAAAATCTGCATTGGAGAGAAATGGTGATGGAAGCGTAAATTTCGACATTAAATTATTAACTGCCAGCACAGAAGAGGATTCTATAAAAAAGTCTGTCCTCAAAGATGAGATCGTAAATTTATTTAAAATTGATACAGATATTGCTCTCTTTTATTTCGCCGGGCACGGTTATGTCGAAATTGTTGGTGGAATTTGACGCACGTACCGGCCACAACCACGGCACCAAATTCCGTTTACGTCAGGACTGTCTTCCTATGCTGTATGAGAAAGACACAGTGATTATTTAGCCAGACCACAAAAAGGAGCGTCTGTTCAATGGTATTGACAGGCTCAGATAGATACCCGCCACTAGACCTGTAAGATTATAGTATCTTTTATTGGCAAATTTATGGACAAAACCCATTCTTTGTATTAAAATTAGGATTGTGTTTTGTCGCCAAAGGAAAACTTGAAATCGTCCTTTTCGCTTCCGCTTTCGAGCAAGATGGGCGGAAGGGGTGTTCGGAGGGTTTGCCCCTCTAACCTGTTAATGAGATCGGTTCGGATTTTTTCAAATACACACCGCCATTTATGGATAAGATTAGATAGTCGCACGCGTCCTTTTGCAGGATTCTCTTAATTCTTATCTTATGAATAATTAGATTCGGGTTGGAAATATCCCCCGCTGTATATAAAATGTTTAATTTTAAGAAGAAAAAACAAACTACTCCCAGAGAAGTTTTAAAGAAATTAGAAGCAATGGATCGGGAAATAAAAGGCCTTTCCAAAGAGTTAGAATTTATGAAAGAAAAGAGCATGTTTTTCTTGCAAAAAGTGGAAATGGTAAGGTATAATCCTTTTTCCAACACAGGAGGCGACCAGAGTTTTTCTGCAGTGCTTCTTGACGAAAACAACACAGGGATCATAATAACAAGCCTTTATGCCCGAGAAGGAAACAGGGTTTATGGGAAAAGAGTGAAAGGGGGGAAGCCAGAGCAAAGTCTGTCTCAAGAAGAAGAAAAGATTTTAAACAAAGCAGTCAGCCATGAAAAAAACTAGACCGCCAGTAGTAACTGTTTTGGGCCATGTAGACCATGGCAAATCTTCTATTTTGGAAGCAATCAAAGACCTTAAAATCACTTCCGGAGAGTCGGGGGGCATTACCCAGCATATCGGGGCTTACGAGGTTGACCACAAAGGAGAGAAAATAACTTTTATTGATACGCCGGGCCATGAGGCCTTTTCTGCTATGAGGTCCCGTGGGGCAGGGGTGGCAGATATTGCTATTTTGGTTCTGGCAGCAGAAGAAGGAGTAAAGCCCCAAACCAAAGAGGCCATAAGGCACATTAAAAAAGCTCAGATTCCCATGATTGTTGCTATTAACAAGATGGACAAACCCGGATCAGATCCGGAAAAGGTTAAAAGAAATTTAATGGCAGAAGATGTTTTGGTGGAGTCAATGGGAGGCAAGATCCCTTCTGTCAACCTGTCTGCCAAGAACAAAGAGGGTATAGACGACTTGCTTGAAGTTATTTTACTTATCTCTGAAATAGAAGATCTTAAGGCAGGGGATTCCAAGCCAGCCCATGGCGTGGTAATCGAATCTCGCCTGGACCCCGCCCGGGGTCCCACTGCGACTATTTTAGTAAGAGAAGGAATATTGAGAAAAGGCGATATTATAGGAACGCCTACAACCGTGGGGAAGGTTAGGACCCTGGAAGACTTCCAGGGAGAAGAATTGGAGAAAGCAGTTTCTTCTATGCCTGCTGTGGTGGTGGGATGGGCTCAAACACCGGTTATGGGGGACGAAGTTAAAGTTTTCTCTAACGCAGGGGGGGCGGAAAAAAATATTAAAGAAAAGGTGAGTTTAGCCCCAGAAGTGGTGAATATAGAAGAGGGGCAGAAGGTATTGAATATTGTTTTAAAGGCAGATGTGCTCGGTTCCTTGGAGGCATTGGACGAGATAATAAAAGAAATCCCCCAAAAGATGGCGGTGATAAGGATTTTGAAGAAAGAAGTCGGAGAGATTAACGAGAACGATGTAAAATTGGCAAGGAGCGGAAACGCTGCCATCATCGGGTTTAGGATTAAAACCAATCATGTAGCCAAGGCTGCGGCCCGGAGGGATAATATCCAAATAAAGAACTTTGAGGTGATTTACGAATTGGCCCAGTATTTGAGGGGTGTCCTAAAGTTTTTGCTAGAAGCAGAGGTAGTCAGAAAAGATTTGGGACAGGCAGAAGTTCTCGCTATCTTCAAAACAGAAAAGGTGAGACAGATAATAGGGGCCAAGGTAACACAGGGAGTCATAAAGAAGCGGGCGAAACTGGAGGTGTTTCGAGATGAAGAAAAAATTGGGGAAGGAAGGGTTGTGGAGCTGAAGAAAGAACAAAAAAATATAGAGGAGGCAAAGAAGGGGGCCAAATGCGGCGTTCTTTTCGAAGGATCGGTGAAAATGGAAGAAGGAGATGTTATTAAAGCCTATATTAAAGAAAAGCAGGAAGTTAACCTTTAAATGAGTTCCAGGATAAAAAAAGTAAATCAGTTGATGAAAGAAGAGGTCAGTCAGGTAGTTAACAAAGACGTACAAACAGCTAGATCCTTGATAACAGTAACAAGGGTGGACACCTCTCCTGATCTGAACCAAAGCAAAGTATATATCTCTGTTATGCCGGAAGAGAAACGGCAAGAAGCAATGGAACAATTGAAAGAACAGATTTATGATATCCAGCAGAAGGTTAATAAAAGGCTTAATATGAGGCCCGTGCCTCGAATCAGGTTTATAAAAGAACAAAAAAGTAAAGAAGCAGCCAGAGTAGAGGCAATTCTGGAAAAACTGAAAAGATTGAAATAACGAAAGAAACTAAGTATTATTAATTCAGAGAGCGGCCGTGTAGCCAAGTAGCTAAGGCAGCGGTTTGCAAAACCGTTATACGTCGGTGCAAATCCGACCACGGCCTCAATGTTGTGAAAACGCCGAGGTGGCGAAATTAGCAAACGCGCAAGACTTAAAATCTTGTGGGCGTATAGCCCTTGAGGGTGCAAGTCCCTCCCTCGGCACACAGAAATCATGCACAAAAAATCCATTAACTCGGATTTTTTAAGAAGTGGTTATCTGATAGGCATATATTTTGGGTTACTTTATTGCCGATAATGTATAATAGAAGATCGTAACAGAATAGAAAATAAATTTGTTTTCAATATTGCTTCAAGCAAATTAGGACATTTAAAAAAATGCAGGAGTAACGGACTCAGGTTATGAAATTAGTGAAAGATATAACGTTTTTAATAATCCTGCCCGTCGAATTCAAGTACGGAACTCGCTTTTGTGTGAAAACTCAATGGGTTTAGGGGAAGTCGTTTAAGAAAAACTCATAATTTAAACTCAACAAACGTTCCAGAACAACATTTCTCTGCTTTTGTCAGAGGATTTTTTGATGGCGATGATTCAAAAAATGAAGAAATTTATAAGGGGAACCCTGCTCTCTATCTTGTCAGAAAACAAAAAATTTTCATCTGATAGAGATTAATAAAAAGAAGGTGCTACGCAAAACGGAACCATTTTTCTAAAATCGGTGGTATTTAAATAAATAACATTTTAATAAGATAGTTTTAAACAAAAGCGGTTTTGCGTGAGATACAAAACAAAAGCCCGCCTTTTAAGGACGGGCTCCTGCTTAACAATTAGTTTTCTAGTATTTCGATGTAGGCAGAAGTTTTTCCAAAACTTTTTGCCTGCCAGTAATCCGGGAACCAGATATCAATGTGGTAGTATCCGTTTTTCCGGTGCATCCTGTCTTTTACTATAAAGATCTTTTCCCCGTAGATTTCAGGAATTTTTATCTTGGTCCCGAATGGAAGCAAGTTATTCGCCACAATACCGTCTCTTACTAGTTCTCCGGAGGCCGTGACAAAAGGGTCGCCGGCTGTCTGGCTCACGGTACTGGAATAAGCGGTGACTACCATGGAAATAGCGCGAGAAACCCTCATGGAGAGATGGGGGCCTGTTATGGGCAGCAAGCTGTTCCCCCCAATCATTGCCATTCGCTGAGTCTTAGAAGGCAGAAAAATTTCCTTCTGTGGAGAAGTTTTGCCCAAACTTAAAGCAAAGACACTTGCTTCCAAGCTTGTCAGAAGAATAGCTGTCACTATAATAGTTGATATTTTTAGGCCCCTGTTGGGGCTAAATTTATAGTAATTCATTTTAAAACCCCCTTTCTTGGGGGTTACACCATTTTAACGCATTCAACTTAATTTGTCAAGGGCATGCGGGTACATTCTACTCCGAAGTGAAACATCAAGATAAATTAAAAGAGCATGTGTTT
>CAYZKD010000032.1:0-4769 GCA_964479375.1 uncultured Candidatus Saccharibacteria bacterium
TGGCAGTTCTATCAAAAAACAAACAAAGTGTTACCTATGTACCCGTCTCATGCATTCTGTTGACATCATGCTTGGCTCTCTGATACAATAAAACCGATTAATATAGTCGGTTTTATGAGGATGTCAAAGAAAACACAATACGGCATAAGGGCAATGGCCTATCTTGCGAAAAACTCTTCTTCAAAAGAAGTAGTTCCTCTTAGAAAAATTTCTGAAAAACAGAGTATCCCCTTTGATTTTTTAGAGAAAATACTTTCTGCATTAGAGAAGGAAGGCTTAGTGGGGGCGAAAAAGGGTTCTCGGGGAGGATATTTTTTAGCGAAAAGTTCGGACAAGATCAAGGTATTAGAGATAGTAAAAGCCCTTGAGGGGGAGGTAGCCCCTGTCAGTTGCGGGGGCTGCCCCTACGCAAGATCCTGTTCTCCCAAAGGATTGTGGCAGGAGATAGAAGAATCTCTGGAATCTAAACTAGGAGAAACCACCCTTTCTGATTTGATTAAAAAATAGCCATGGATAAAGTATATTTTGACTATGCGGCCACTACCCCCCTAGACCCCCGCGTCTTTGAGGAAATGAAACCATTTCTTAGGGATCAATTCGGCAATTCCGTATCTTTGCACAGTTTTGGCCAAAAAATGAGACGAGCCTTGGAGGATAGCCGTCAGAGTATTGCCGGTCTTTTATCCTGCAAGCCCCAGGAAATATTTTTTACAGGGTCTGCCACAGAGAGCAATAACTGGGCCCTCAGGGGGCTTTCTTTTGCCAGTGAAAAGAAACATATTATTGTTTCTTCGATAGAACACCCCTGTGTTTTGGAAACCTCAAGATGGCTTGAAAACAGGGGGTTCAGAATAACAAAAGCCCCGGTGGACAAACAAGGTTTGGTTGATCTTGATTTCCTTAAGAAAGCGGTCACCAAAGATACTCTTCTCGTTTCTATAATCCATGCCTCCAATGAAATAGGCGTCATCCAGCCCATAGAGGAAATAGGGAAAATATGCAGAGAAAAGAAAGTTTATTTCCACACAGATGTTGCCCAGAGTTTTGGTAAAATTCCTATTGATCTTGAAAATGTGGATTTGATGACGGCAAGTTCTCATAAAATATACGGACCAAAGGGGGCAGCCTTTCTTTTTGTCAGAGAAGGAGTAGATATTGAGCCCTTGCTTCATGGAGGAGGGCAAGAGAGGGGCCTAAGGTCTTCTACCGTTAACGTGCCCGCTATTGTGGGGTTTGCCAAGGCTTCTGAGATTGCTTTTTCTGAAATGGCAAAAGAGAAGGAAAGATTAAGCAAATTAAGAGATAAAATGATCAAAGAGGTCTTAAAGATTGATAATTGCTATCTTAACGGGCATCCCGGGAAAAGATTGCCGAATAATGCCAACTTTAGGTTTTCTTTTATAGAAGGGGAATCTTTGGTTTTGAAACTAGACAGCAAGGGAATGGCAACCTCTACCGGCTCTGCCTGTTCTTCTGAGAAACTGGAGCCAAGCCACGTTTTGCTTGCTTTGGGATTGAAGCCCGAACAAGCCCATGGCTCTTTGAGAGTTACTTTGGGCAGGCAAACAACAGAAAAAGAGATTAATTATTTCCTAAAAGTTTTGTCTGAAATAGTAAAAGATTTAAGAAAAATATCACCATTCCATGGATAAATACGGACCATACTCTGAAAAAGTAGTAGAACATTTTCTCAGTCCCCACAATTACGGGAAAATGAAAAACCCAGATGGCATAGGAAAGGTGGGAAATTTGGTCTGCGGGGACGTAATGTATCTTTATATCTCCATTGGGAGAAACGAGAACAAGGAGGACGTGATTGACGATATTAAATTTGAAACTTTCGGATGTGCGGCCGCTATTGCCACAAGCAGCGTTATAACCGATTTAGCCAAAGGGAAGACAATCAAAGAGGCTTTTAGAATAGATAATAAAAAAGTTATCAAAGAGCTGGGAGAGCTTCCCCCTATTAAAATCCATTGCTCTCTTCTGGCAGTGGATGCTTTGGCGGAGGCCGTATATGATTATCTTTCCCGAAACAACAAAGATATTCCCGAAAATCTTCAGAAAGAGCACGAAAGGATAGAAAAAGATAAAGAAGAAGTAGAGAAAAGGTATAAAAAATGGGGAAAGTAAGATTATCGCGCCGGTTCTATTGCCGTCCTGCCTTGGAGGTGGCAAAAGATCTTTTGGGAAGAGACGTTGTTAGAAACGGGGTAAGAGGCAAGATTATAGAAACTGAGGCGTATGTCGGCGCCAGAGACAGAGCCTCTCATGCCTATAAAGGCAAGGTTACCAAAAGAAACAAGGCTGCCTATATGGAGGGAGGCCATGTCTACATTTATTTGGTTTACGGCCTGTATTGGCAGTTCAATATCTCTACTTTTAAAAAAGGAGTTCCAGAATGTGTTTTGATCAGGGCGCTCCTTCCTTTTGGGGGAGATATAGAAGAGGCAAACGGCCCGGGCAAACTTTGCCGCTATCTGGGGCTGGATAAAACTTTTTATGGAGAGGACTTAGTTAAGAGTAAGAAACTATGGCTGGAGAGAGGAGAAAAGATAAATCCTTCCCAAATAACAGCCACTTCCCGGATAGGGATAGATTATGCGGGCCCTTACTGGGCTAAAAGGAAATTAAGATTTTTGATTAAAAACTATCAAAAATATTTGCCCAAATCATGAGCAAAAAGGTTATAACAGCAATATCAGGAGGAGTGGACAGCGCAGTAGCCCTGGATCTTTTAAAAAAAGAAGGCTTTGAGGCGGAGGCTGTTTTCTTTAAGTTGTGGCAGGAGAAAGGAGGATGTTTTTCTTGCCCTGGAGAGGGGGGTTGCCTGTCTTTGCCAGAAAACAGAGCAAGGCTTGTAGCGGGAACGCTTGGCGTGCCTTTTTCTGTTATAGATCTGGAGAATGAGTTTAAAAAAGAAGTAATTGACTATTTCTTAAAAGAACACAGACAGGGGAGAACCCCCAATCCCTGTGTTGCTTGCAATAAAGAGATAAAATTTAAGGTTTTGTTTCAGGAATTGCAAAAAAGAAAAGCAGATTACGTTTCTACGGGGCATTATGTTATTAAAAAAAATAATAAGCTCTTTAAAGCAAGGGACGAGAAAAAAGATCAATCATACTTTTTGTGGAGGCTTAATAAGGACATTATAGGAAAATGCCTTTTCCCCAATGGAAACTTTACGAAAGAAGAGATAAGAAAAAAAGCTAAAGAATCAGGAATTCCTGTTTTTGACGCTCCAGAGTCCCAGGAAGTATGCTTTATTGAGAAAACAACAGAAGATTTTATTAAAAGGTATTTGAAAAATAATCCTGGTAAGATAAAAAATAAAAAGGGGAATATCTTAGGTTATCATGAAGGCCTTTGGTTTTATACCATAGGCCAGAGAAAGAGAATAGGTTTATCCGGAGGCCCTTTTTATGTTATAAAAAAGGATCTTAAAAATAATGTTTTAATTGTAAGTAAAGATAAGAAAGATCTTCTCTCAAAAAAGATCAAAACCAAAGATATGAATTGGATTTCAGGGAAGCCTGGCTTTCCTCTAAAGGTTAAAGCTAAGATAAGATACGGACAAGAAGGTTCGGAGGCTGAAGTTTTTGAAAGGGGAATAATGAAGTTTAAAAAACCTCAGGAAGCTGCAACTCCCGGCCAGTCTGCTGTTTTTTACAGAAAAGAAGAACTTTTGGGAGGAGGAATTATTGACAGATCATACCGAGCATGATCTAATCTTTATTAGTAAAACAGGTTGTGGCGGTCACAATCTGTTCCGACAGCCTTTTCACAAGAAAGAAAGGTGATAACAATGGCAAAGTCATTGATTGCACCCGGGCAGAAAAAGCAGTTGATACGCACTGTGGAGGATGCACTGGGCAAGGTTACGATGACTTCAGAAGAGTGGCAGCGTGTTCTTGCTCAAGGAGACGAGTTACAGAAAGCTGTAATCGGTTCGGTGGTGGAGCTGGGCAAAGAAAGATTCCCCGACGAAGAAGTGGAATCTGGCCGTGTCTATCCTTTAGGCTACAGCCCGAAGGATGTTGCAGTCCAGACAGACACCCTTCGGAAGTTTTTCCCCGGCGTAGGCTATGCCGAAGAGGAACTGGCAAAAGATTCTCTTCCCGAGGGAGCGGAAGCCTTTTTCGCCATTCCCCAATGGCAAAAAGTAGCCGACACCTACGAGAAAGCAGTCAAGAAGGTTTTCGAAGATATCGCTTCAAAGAAAAATTTCTACGATTGTACAGGAGCGCTGGGTCCCGATTATCTCAGGAGAAGCGAAAGAACAGAGAGAATGCTTCAGACTCTGGCCCAACAGCAGGGGAACCAGGACATTCTCGTGGTTCCCGCCCACTTCGGTCTCAGGCACCGAGGAAAGTCTGTCAGAAGGGCAAGGGAGACGTTCACAGCTCAAGAGTTCGGGTGGGAGCATTCGAAGTGGGGATTATGCTCCTCACTCATCCTGAGCGTCTGGAGAGTTACAACGATCTCTGGATCGATTGTCCCGGAGACGAATATTCTCCGGTTGCCTTCGGCCGGTTTGGCCACGCGCCCTGCTTTCCCTTCGGCGGTGGCGAGGTCGAGTTCGGTGCCGGCTGGACTGGCGGTGCTAGCGTCGGCTCTGGTTCGGCGTCGGCCTTCCTGCCGCAGTAGAAATTGAATTCTTGGACTTTAATTCTTGTTTGGAGTTTCGATTCTTGGATTAAAAATTAAAGGGCTGTTGCAGAAGATGAGATACATAGGTAACACCCCTGTTTTACCAAAAACTGGTAAAA
>CAYZKD010000033.1:0-3488 GCA_964479375.1 uncultured Candidatus Saccharibacteria bacterium
ATTTCCGCCATTAAAACGAAGCTGGAACGGCTGACTAATGCCTATTTGGAAGGCGCGCTGGAACTTGCGGAATATCAGCAAACAAAAAACGCCCTAATGGCGGAAAAGAAAACAAAAGAGGAAAAATTGAGTGATTTTGAGCGAAAAGGAAATCAGTGGCTCGAACTCACCAGAAACTGGGTTTTGGAAGCCAATCAAGCCAAAAATCTCATTTTGGAAGAAGATTTCTCAGAAATGAAAAAACTTCTTAAAACCATCGGCTCGAACCGCCGCCTTGCGGCGGGCGTACTTTCCATTTCTTTTAAAAAACCTTGGAATTATCTGGCAAAACTGCCTGCCGAGGCGCGAAGCGCCGAGGCAAACAATCGTACAAATATATTTTGGTGGACCTAGGCGGAATCGAACCACTATCCCCGCAATGCGAATGCGGTGTTTTACCGTTAAACTATAGGCCCCAGATTTTTTATTAAAACATCAAGACTCGAACTCGAATTGTCCTTACCCTCTATAATAGAATAGAACAAAAGGGCAGAACAGTAAAGCAAATGGTTAAACTTAAAAAGATCTATTGTAAAAACTGTAATAAGGGTTTTTACCGTTCCGCTGGCCGCCTTAATGAGGCTGAGAAGTTCGGCTGGAATCATTACTGTTCAAAAAAATGCGAATATAAATATAAGACCAAGAAGTATACTTTTGTTTGTAAAAATTGTGGAAAAAAATTCAAAAAGTGGCTAACTGAAAATAAAATCTCACATGAAAAAGATGCCCCCTATCCTACAACCAAACATAAGGCAGATTGGAGTATCGGCTCTAAAAAAATATTTATTGAATACTTTGGACTCGCGGAAGACAGCCCTCGTTATGATCGTTCCATCACCAAAAAAAGAACGCTGTGCCACAAACATAAAATAAAATTAATAGAAATTTACTCTCAGGATTTGTATCCTAAAATAAATTAAATGATAAATTAAAAGCTTTTTTAGTTAGATTGTTCAGGTACTGAGATTCAAGCCCATCTGAACCTTTTCTTGGTCGCCCAAATAAATATCATTCGGGCTGCCCGGATTTGCACCGAGGCTAAGTCCTCCCGAAGGACTCGTGCTACTATTACACTACAGCCCGATAAATTGGAAAACAAGGGAAACTTACCTGTCCGTAAAAACCCAATGTTTCCCTTCAGCGTTGCCGTTACACCATGCCCCGTTTTTCTAATACTGTCAGATATTGAGGAATTTTCTCCCTTATAACGCAGCTTTTCAAATGGTAAAGTTCGGTATGGGAAATCCTTTTCTTAATGCTGTCTGGAGAAAAATTGTGCACATGAAGGTCTCTTGCTCTAAAAGGGTTCTTGAAGATAAAGATCGCGTCTTTTAGGGCAGTCATCCCCCGGAATATCTCCCAGGGATATACTGGCACAATTCTCCCCTTGGGCTTTAAAACTCTGCTGACCTCCTTAAAAAACTTATTAACTCTTAAGATATGCTCTATGGTATTGGCAGAATAAATCTTGTCAAAAGAGTTTTCCGGAAAATTAAGGTAGGTACCGCTTCCTAGTTCTACTCCAGGGTATTCTTTCAAAGCAACGGACCAGGGGTTAATGTCTATCCCTGTTGCTTTTTGACAGAAACTTTCCATCTTCTTAAGCATTACTCCTCTTCCTGCCCCGATTTCGAGAATTTTGTCAGTGGGCTTTAGGGCCAGGTTCTCTTTGATTTTTTTAAAGGTTCGCTGATGGGGCATCCCCGTGCCCAAAGCGTACTTCCTTGAATTATACTTCATAATTAAGAAACCCAGTATTTCTTTTTAGTCATCTCGTCCTTTTTCATCTCTATTTCATCTCTTTTCTTTTTGGCCTCTCTGGCTTTTTTCTGAAGTTCTTTTTCTGGAAGTTTGGAAAGTTTTTCAATTTGTTTTTCTAAAAACTCTCTGTTGTTCTTTTCGGGGTCTGATATTACATGTCCGAGCAGTATATCAAGCACTTGTCCTACTTTAGGACCCGGTTTTGTGCCTAAAATTTTAATAACATCGTCTCCTGAAACCTTTAGTTTTTTCACAGAAAGGGGATCCCGGGAAACCCTTTCTGCTAAATACCTTAAATGTCTTAATTTATAGGGTTCTGCCTTGGGGCAGCCAGAGCCTATTCTGTCTGCCATTCGTACCTGAATCAGTTCATCTATGTTTTCCAGCCCCACCTTTCTTACCAGCCTTCTAACAGAACTTTCAGAAACTTCTCCCACGTTATAGTAAAAAAGGTGATATCTAACCAGTTTTACGACTTTTTCAATATCCTTTTTAGAAAACTTCAATCTTTCTAAAATCTTTCTTGCCATATTAGCCCCTATAATCTCATGATTGTAAAATGTGGAGGCTTTCCCTTCTCCTTCCTTAGAGCGGGGCTTGCCAACGTCGTGCAATAAGGCAGCCAGCCTTACATATTTGTTAAACCCTTGTTTGGCAGCATAATCCAAAGATCTCAAAGAATGCTCATAACATCCGTAAATATGATGCTTATTCTGTCCAACCCCATGTCCTTCCTCTAATTCCGGGATAACATATTTTAAAAGATTCAGTTCTCTTAAGAGATCTATTCCCTGAGAAGCGTTTTCTGACATTATAATCTTCATTAATTCGTCCCTAATCCTTTCTTTGGAGATAGCCTTGAGCCAAGAGGCGCTGTCTTTGACTGCTTTCTGGGTTTTGCTCTCTATTTCAAAACTTAAAACAGTAGCAAATCTTACAGCCCTCATAATTCTTAGGGCGTCTTCTGAAAACCTTTCCCCGGGCTTGCCCACTGTTCTAATAAGACCCTTTTCCAAATCCTTTTGCCCTTTAAAGGGGTCTATTATCTCCAAATCTGAATCTTCCAGATCCGCGGCAATAGCGTTTATAGTAAAATCCCTCCTGCTTAAATCTTTTTCTATGTTCCGAACCCATTCTATTTTGTCGGGGTGTCTTTTGTCTGTATACTGCTCTTCTGACCTGTAGGGAGTAATTTCAATCTCTTTTAAAGAAGGATCTTCAGACTCGGTTAAAACAGTAACTGTGCCAAACTTGTTATCGGAAAAGTAATTAGGAAAGATCTTTTCTATTTTGGAAGGCTTGGCATTGGTGGCTATATCCCAGTCTCTGGGCTTTTCTCCCCTCAACAGATCTCTGATACATCCTCCTACCAAATACGCCTCAAATCCTTGGCTTTTTATCTTATTAACTACACTTTTAATCTCTTTTGGGGTTGTCATGGTTGTTTCTACTTTAGAATATCCTAAAATTTGATTTTTTTCAAATTTGTAGTAGAATTTAACACGCCCTCGTAGTATAATGGACAAAACAACAGGTTTCGGCCCTGTAGATCTCCGTTCGAATCGGAGCGAGGGCGCTAGCCCGAAGAAACTAGCGCGGGATTAAAAAAAGCAAGGCAACCGTACCTTGCTCTTGCATAATGCCAGATACATATTAGACTCCGTAAGGCCTAAACCCTATGGAGTTTT
>CAYZKD010000034.1:0-3138 GCA_964479375.1 uncultured Candidatus Saccharibacteria bacterium
AAACTCCATAGGGTTTAGGCCTTACGGAGTCTAATATGTATCTGGCATTATGCAGGCTTTTTTGGTTTGTATAAAAAAAATCCTCTTATATTTTAAGAGAAATCGCAGCTCCGGGGGTCGGACTCGAACCGACAACAACTTGATTAACAGTCAAGGGCTCTACCATTGAGCTACCCCGGAAAGTATTATCATTCTATAAGAAAAGGAGGGTGAAATCAATATCCCCCCAACTTCTTCAATTTCTCGTGTTCCCTTATCTTCTGGAGGGCTGACGCCTCAATCTGCCTGATCCTCTCCCTGGTCACCCCAAACTCCTGCCCCACCTCTTCAAGGGTATGAGTAATACCGTCTTTCAAACCAAACCTCATTGACAATATTTTCTGCTTTCTAGGAGTCAAATCATCCAATATCTCTGTCAGACGCGCCCTGAGCAGAGACCTTCCCGCCTGCTTTGAAGGAGAAATGCCTTTTTCGTCTTCTATAAACTCGGCCAACACACTGTCTTCTTCATCCTCTCCCACGGGGGTCTCCAAAGATATGGTCTCCTGGGAAATCTTCTTTATATGATGAGCCTTTTCAATATCTATGCCCATCTCCGCTGCTATCTCCTCTACCAAGGGCTCTCTTTCCAATTCCTGAAGCAAATGCCTTCTGGCCTTGGTATATTTAGAAATAGTTTCTACCATGTGAACGGGTATCCTAATGGTGCGGGCCTGGTCTGCCAGGGCTCTGGTTACGGCCTGCCTTATCCACCAAGTAGCATAAGTTGAAAACTTATACCCCCTTCTCCAGTCAAACTTCTCTGCTGCCTTCCTTAATCCTATATTCCCCTCCTGAATCAGATCCAAGAGAGTGAGGTTGGGGGATTTTCCCACATAGCGCTTGGCAATAGAAACCACCAGCCTCAGGTTTGCGCTTATTAGCCTCCTCATCGCATCTTTGTCTCCCTTTTCAATCTTCTTAGAAAGCATCTTTTCTTCTTCTGCTGTAAGAAAAGAAACTCTGCCAATCTCCTTAAGGTAAAGCTGTATGGGATCTATTTTTGTAGAAGAGCCGGGCTTCTCTTCCTTCTTCCCCTCCTTGGGTATTTCCAAGAACTCTCTGCTTTCTCTAACTTCTATCCCCTCTCTGGCTAAGTCTTCATAAAGAGTCTCCAAGCCGGACAAGTCCTTTTCTATATCCGGAAAAGTAGATAAAATCTCAGGAACCGTGATAAAACCTCTTTTCTTTCCTTTGTCTATTAAAAACCGAAGCTTCTCTTCAGAAAAAACATTCTTTTTACGGTTCCCCCTCCCCTTAGGGGCTGTCTTTCTCTTAGTTCCTTTTTTTGGGGTTGTTTTCTTCTCGGAAGAAACGCGTCTGGCTCTTTTCTTGTTGGCGGGCTTTCTCTTGGTTGTTTCCTTTTTGGTTATTTTCTTTTTGGGGCTTTTTTTTGTTTCCTTCTTGGGCATATTAGGCTTTACCCAGATCGCCTCTGGATCTGGAATAAGAATTAAACTCCTCCATTAATTTATTAATTTTCTCTGTATTCTGCTCTTTCTCTGCTTTCTTGATCTCTATGGCTATATTATTGAGCCTTCCCCTTACTCTCAGATCTTTAATTTCTTTTAAACATTGCTTGAAATCCTCGCGAACATCAAGGTCTTCGGTCTCTTGAAGAAATTCAGACTTCAGAGAAAGATAGTCTATTGTTTCTTTGTGCTTGCCCGCCTCTCCCTTTTTAACGCATTCTATAACCTCCCCTGACTTCTCAGAGAGCAGATCAAAATCTTCTTCGCAGAGCAAGTTGCAGTTTTTGGGATGGGCCACAGCCAAGGCCAGAAGATATTCTTCTAGCAATTCTTCCCTTGGTTTTGACTTTTTTTGGGGAACAGAAATTTCTTCCTTAAAAACATCTTTGGATCTTTTCTTTTCAACCTCTGCTGAGACATCCTCTTCTTTTACTCCCAGTTCTTCTGCCAAGTCCTTAATCCAGGCCCTTTTTTCAATATTGTTAGGAATCTTTCTGATTACGGGGAGCAAAGCCTCTGAAATTTTCTTTTTGCCTTCTACCGTATTTTTATCAAATCGGGAAAAAGTGGTCTGGAAGTAAAAATCATGGATGTTCCTTGCCTCGCTAATCATCTTTTTCAACTGGGAAGTGTCTTCTTTGACAATGTCTGCGGGGTCTTGGTCTTCTGGCATAGTTACTGTCTTGATATCAAACCCCAAACTCTGGGCTAAATCTATGCCTCTTTTGGTGGCAGAGTCCCCTGCTACATCCATATCAAAGGCTGTGTATATCTGGTTGGTATACCTTTTCACGATCTTAAGTTGATGCTCTGTCAGGGCTGTGCCCGAGGTGGCAGCCACGTTTTTAAACCCGGCCTGAGAAACCATAATAGCGTCCAAATACCCTTCAACCAGGATGCAAAAACCCTTATCCCTAATCTCCATTCCTGCCTTATCCAGCCCGTAAAGTATCTTACTCTTGTCGTAGAGTGGGGTAGAGGGGACATTAAGGTATTTGGCCTGCTTTAGAGCTTCTGCCTCTTTCTCGGAGTTAAAAACCCTTCCCCCAAACCCTATCACCTGAGAGCTCAGGTTGAACACCGGAAACATTATCCGTCCTCTAAATCTGTCATAGTATCCCTTGTCCTTAGATCTCAGAGCAAGGCCTGTTTTAGCTATTCTTTCCCTTCTGTATCCTTTCCCTACTAAAAAGTCAGATAATCCCTGCCAAGAAGCAGGGGAATACCCTATTCTCCAGTCTTTCATTGTCTCCTCTTTCACTCCCCGCTTTTCAAGATACTGCTTGGCTTTCTTGCCTCCTTGCCCCTTGTGAAGCTGGGCTTCAAAGAATTGGCAGGCCAATTCTGAAACCTCGTAGAGCTCTCTTTTCTCGGTTTTTACCTTGGGGTCTTCTTTAACAAGTTCCACCCCTGCTTTTTTGGCTAATATTCTCAGGGCATCCCCGAATTCCACTCCTTCAATCTTCATTACAAACTTAAAGATATCCCCTCCCTCTCCGCAGTTTTTTACAACAAAATTGGTAGCTACATAGGAATGGTCTTCAGCAACAGTTAGATTATGAACAGTTCCTCTAAACTTTCTTCTTTTAATGCTCTTTACAGGAAATACGGCATAAGAAACACCGTT